>NZ_JBSHHY010000006.1:0-193796 GCF_053618675.1 Streptomyces sp. NPDC055632
GCCCCGCCCCGCGCCGCGCCCCGCCGCCGGGCGGACCGCGCCCCGGCCCCCGGCCCGCCGGCCCCGCACCATCCGGCTCGGCAACCCCCGGCCCCGGCTGCGCCTGGTCTCCCTCGGCCTGACCCTCGTCATGCTGGCCTTCGTCGTGCGGCTGCTCCAGGTCCAGGCCGTCGACGCCGGCGCGTACGCAGCCAAGGCCGACAAGTACCGCTTCCAGGAGTACACGCTCTCCGCCGAGCGCGGCGAGATCACCGACCGCAACGGCATCGCGCTCGCCGCCAGCGTCGACGCGTACGACATCACCGCCGACCCCAAGCTCTTCACCCCGGAGGAGAGCAAGACCGCCGACGCCCCCGAGCAGGCGGCCGCCCTCCTCGCCCCGATCCTCGGCAAGCAGCCCGCCGAGCTCGCGAAGAAGCTCCGCACCCCCAAGTCCCGCTACACCCTCCTCGCCCGCAAGCAGACCCCGCAGGTGTGGAACCAGATCAAGGACCTCAAGAAGCTCTACGCGCAGAAGTCCCAGCCCTCCGCCGGCGGAAACGGCGTCAACCTCCTCGGCGGCGTCCTCAGCGAGCCCAGCACCAAGCGCGTCTACCCGAACGGCGAGCTCGCCGCCGGGATACTGGGCTACGTGAATGCCGAGGGCCGGGGCGCCGGCGGTCTGGAGTCCATGCTCGACCCGCAGCTCGCCGGCAAGGACGGCAAGATCCGCTTCACCCAGTCCGGCGGCCGCCAGGTGCCCACCGCCGGGTCCCAGGGCACCCCCGCCGTCCCCGGCGCCGGCATCGAGCTGACCATCGACCGGGACATCCAGTGGGCCGCCCAGCAGGCCATCACCGAGCAGGTGAAGAAGTCCAAGGCCGACCGCGGCTACGTCGTCGTGCAGGACACCCGCACCGGCGAGGTCCTCGCCATGGCCAACGCCCCCGGCTTCGACCCCAACGACCTCTCCGCCGCCAACGCCGCCGCCATGGGCAACGCCGCCCTCCAGGACGCCTACGAGCCCGGCTCCACCAGCAAGGTCATGTCCATGGCCGCCGTCCTGGAGGAGGGCAAGGCCGCCCCCGACACCCACGTCACCGTCCCCAACCGGCTCCACCGCGGCGACCGGCTCTTCAAGGACGACGTCGACCACAAGACCTGGTACCTGACGCTCAACGGCGTCCTCGCCAAGTCCAGCAACATCGGCACCATCCTCGCCACCGGCCGGCTCGGCGCCACCCAGGCCGAGTCCAACGAGGTGCTCCACTCCTACCTGCGCAAGTTCGGCATCGGCAGCCCCACCGGCCTCGGCTACCCCGGCGAGACCCCCGGGATCCTCGCCAAGCCCAAGGACTGGTCCACCTCGCAGCAGTACACGATCCCCTTCGGCCAGGGCCTCTCCGTCAACGCCATGCAGGCCGCCTCCGTGTACTCGACCGTCGCCAACGGAGGCGTACGGATCGCCCCCACCCTCGTGCGCGGCACCAAGGGCCCCGACGGACGCTTCACCCCGGCCCCCCGGCCCGAGGAGTCCCGGGTCGTCAGCGAGAAGACCGCCAGGACCCTCGCCACCATGATGGAGTCCGTCGTCGACGACGAGGAGGGCACCGGCACCCGCGCCGCGATCCCCGGCTACCGCGTCGCCGGCAAGACCGGCACCGCCAACCGCGTCGACCCCGAACTCGGCCGCTACAAGGGCTACACCGCCTCCTTCGCCGGCTTCGCCCCCGCCGACCAGCCGCGGGTCACCGTCTACTGCGCCATCCAGAACCCCACCAAGGGCAGCTACTTCGGCGGCCAGATCTGCGGACCCATCTACAAGAAGGTCATGGAGTTCGCCCTCAAGACCCTCCACATCGCCCCCACGGGCAGCGACCCCGCCCGACTGCCGGTCGTCTTCGACCCCACCCCGTGACACTCCGGGAGCACCAGTGACAACGATCACCCCCCATTCCGGGAACCGGAAATCGAACTCCGGCGAGGCCCCGGGCTCTTTTGGCCCCCCACAGGGTGGGCCCGGTACGCTCACCGCCGTGCCACACGCTGATCAGTACCGAACCACCCCGCCACGGCCGGAGCGGACCCGCCCGACACCCCTGGGCGACCTGGCCGCGCACCTGGGGACCGACACCCCGGGCGACGCCGAGATCTCGGGCATCACCCACGACTCCCGGGCCGTGCGCCCCGGCGACGTGTACGCCGCCCTGCCCGGCGCCCGCGCCCACGGCGCCGACTTCGTCGCCCAGGCCGCCGGGCTCGGCGCCGCCGCGGTCCTCACCGACCCGGCGGGCGCCGAACGCGCCGCCGCCACCGGCCTGCCGGTCCTGGTCGTCGACGACCCGCGCGGCCGGATGGGCGAACTCGCCGCCGAGATCTACGGACGGCCCGGCACCGACCTGCTGAAGATCGGCATCACCGGCACCTCCGGCAAGACCACCACCGCCTACCTGGTGGAGGGCGGACTGCGCGGCGCCGGACGGCGGACCGGGCTCGTCGGCACCGTCGAGATGCGGATCGGCGACGAGCGCATCAAGTCCGAGCGCACCACCCCCGAGGCCACCGACCTCCAGGCCCTCTTCGCCGTCATGCGCGAACGGGGCGTCGAGGCCGTCGCCATGGAGGTCTCCAGCCACGCCCTCGTGCTCGGCCGGGTCGACGGCTGCGTCTTCGACGTCGCCGTCTTCAACAACCTCAGCCCGGAACACATGGAGTTCCACTCCGACATGGAGGACTACTTCCGGGCCAAGGCCGGGCTCTTCACGCCCGAGCGCAGCCGCCTGGGCGTGGTCAACCTCGACGACGCGTACGGCCGCAGGCTCGTGAAGGAGGCCGGCGTCCCGGTCCTCACCTTCTCCGCCGAGGGACGCGCCGACGCCGACTGGCGCGCCGAGGACCTCGTCCTGGGCTCCCACGACTCGACGTTCACCGCCGTCGGCCCCGGGGGCGAGCGGTTCCCCGCCACCGCCCCGCTGCCCGGCCCGTTCAACGTCGCCAACACCCTCGCCGCGATCGCAGTCCTCGCCGCCGCGGGGCTCGACCCGAAGGCCGCCGCCGAGGGCGTCGCCGCCGTCCCCGGCGTCCCCGGCCGCCTGGAGCGCGTCGACGCCGGGCAGCCGTACCTCGCGGTCGTCGACTACGCGCACAAGACGGACGCCGTCGAATCGGTCCTGCGCTCCCTGCGCGAGGTCACCGAGGGCCGGCTGCACGTGGTCATCGGCTGCGGCGGCGACCGGGACACCACCAAGCGCGGCCCGATGGGCGCCGCCGCCGCCCGGCTCGCCGACACCGCCGTCCTGACCTCGGACAACCCCCGCTCCGAGGACCCCCTCGCCATCCTCACCGCCATGCTCACCGGCGCCGCCGGGGTCCCGGCGGAGGAGCGCGGCGAGGTGCTCGTCCTCGCCGACCGCGCCGCCGCGATCGCCGCGGCCGTCGCCCGCGCCCGGCCGGGCGACACCGTCCTGGTCGCGGGCAAGGGCCACGAGCAGGGCCAGGAGATCGCCGGGGCCGTCCGCCCCTTCGACGACCGCGAGGTCCTGCGCGCCGCGATCCTCGGACAGAAGGCCCGGACCTCCCCGTCGAGCAGCAGTGCCGAAGCCAGTCACCAGAACAGTCAGGGATGAAGCAGTGATCGCCCTCTCCCTCGCCGAGATCGCCGAAATCGTCGGCGGGCAGGCGCACGACATACCGGATCCGGCCGCCCGGATCACCGGGCCCGTCGTCATCGACTCCCGCGAGGTGCGGGACGGCAGTCTCTTCGCCGCCTTCACCGGTGAGCGCGTCGACGGCCACGACTACGCGCGGCGCGCCGTGGAGGCGGGTGCGACGGCCGTGCTCGCCGCCCGCCCCGTCGGCGTGCCCGCGATCGTCGTGGACGACGTACAGACCGCCCTCGGGGCCCTCGCCCGCGCCGTCGTCGAACGCCTCGGCACCGACGTCGTCGCCCTCACCGGATCGGCGGGCAAGACCTCCACCAAGGACCTGATCGCCCAGGTCCTGGAGAAGCACGCGCCCACCGTGTGGACGCCCGGATCGCTCAACAACGAGATCGGCCTGCCCCTCACGGCGCTCCGCGCGACCGACGAGACCCGGCACCTGGTCCTGGAGATGGGCGCCCGGGGCATCGGCCACATCCGCTACCTCACCACCCTCACCCCGCCCCGCATCGGCCTCGTCCTCAACGTGGGCTCCGCCCACATCGGCGAGTTCGGCGGCCGCGAGCAGATCGCCCTGGCGAAGGGCGAGATGGTCGAGTCGCTTCCCACCGAGGCCGAGGGGGGCGTGGCGGTCCTCAACGCCGACGACCCCCTCGTCCGCGCGATGGCCGACCGCACCAAGGCCCGCGTGACCCTGTTCGGAGAAGCGGACGAAGCGGCCGTACGGGCCGAGAACGTCCACCTCACCGAGACCGGGAGGCCCTCTTTCCGCCTTCACACACCCACCGGGTGCAGCGACGTGACCTTGCGCCTGTACGGTGAGCACCACGTGTCGAACGCGCTCGCCGCGGCCGCCGTCGCGCACGAGCTGGGCATGCCTGTCGAAGAGATCGCCACCGCGCTCTCCGAGGCCGGCTCCCTGTCGCGCTGGCGCATGGAGGTCACCGAGCGTCCGGACGGCGTGACGATCGTCAACGACGCCTACAACGCGAATCCCGAGTCCATGCGAGCCGCCCTGCGCGCGCTCGCGGCCATGGGCAGGGCCGCACAGGCCCGAGGGGCCCGTACGTGGGCGGTGCTCGGCAAGATGGCCGAGCTCGGGGACGCATCGCTCGTCGAGCACGACGCGGTCGGACGGCTCGCCGTCCGGCTCAACGTCAGCAAGCTCGTGGCGGTCGGGGACAGGGAAGCGTCCTGGCTGCAACTGGGCGCATATAACGAGGGTTCGTGGGGTGAGGAGTCGGTGCACGTGTCCGACGCGCAGGCGGCGGTCGACCTGTTGCGCAGTGAGCTGCGCCCGGGGGACGTCGTCCTTGTGAAGGCTTCCAGGTCGGTCGGTCTCGAACAGGTCGCCCTGGCTCTCCTCGACACCGAGGGCGAGGTCACCGGCCGATGAGGCAGATCCTCTTCGCGGGGGCCATCGGGCTCTTCCTGACCCTGATCGGCACCCCGCTGCTCATCAAGCTGCTCGCGCGCAAGGGGTACGGGCAGTTCATCCGGGACGACGGCCCGCGCGGCCACGCCGGGAAGAAGGGCACGCCCACCATGGGCGGCATCTCCTTCATCCTGGCCACGCTCATCGCGTACGCGCTGGCCAAGGTCATCACGGGTGAACCCGTCTCGTACTCCGGCCTGCTCGTCCTCTTCCTGATGGCGGGCATGGGCCTGGTCGGCTTCCTCGACGACTACATCAAGATCGTCAAGCAGCGGTCGCTCGGTCTGCGGGCCAAGGCGAAGATGGCCGGACAGCTGATCGTGGGCATCGCCTTCGCGGTGCTCGCGCTCCAGTTCTCCGACTCGCGCGGCCTCACCCCGGCCTCCGAGAAGCTCTCCTTCATCACGGACTTCGGCTGGACCATCGGCCCGGTGCTCTTCGTGGTCTGGGCGCTCTTCATGATCCTGGCCATGTCCAACGGCGTGAACCTGACGGACGGTCTGGACGGCCTGGCCACCGGCGCCTCCGTGATGGTCTTCGGCGCGTACACCTTCATCGGGCTCTGGCAGTTCCAGGAGTCCTGTGCCAACGCGCTGACCCTCACCAACCCGAACGCCTGCTTCGAGGTCCGCGACCCGCTCGACCTCGCGGTCGTGGCCTCCGCCCTCATGGGAGCCTGCTTCGGCTTCCTGTGGTGGAACACCTCGCCCGCCAAGATCTTCATGGGCGACACCGGCTCGCTCGCCCTCGGCGGCGCCCTCGCCGGCCTCGCCATCTGCTCCCGTACGGAGCTCCTCCTCGCGCTGCTCGGCGGCCTGTTCGTGCTGATCACGATGTCCGTGGTCATCCAGGTCGGCTCGTTCAAGCTGACCGGCAAGCGCGTCTTCCGGATGGCCCCCCTCCAGCACCACTTCGAACTCAAGGGGTGGTCCGAGGTCCTGGTCGTCGTCCGGTTCTGGATCATCCAGGGCATGTGCGTGATCGTGGGCCTGGGCCTCTTCTACGCGGGATGGGCAGCGGACAAGTGACGGAACGGCTCGACTGGAACGGCAAGAAGGTCACCGTTGCGGGACTCGGCGTCTCCGGCATCCCGGCCGCCCGCGTCCTGCACGGACTCGGCGCGCGCGTGACCGTCGTCAACGACGGCGACGACGAGCGCTCCCGGGCCCAGGCCGCCGCGCTGGAGGCCGAGGGCGTCACCGTCCGCCTCGGCGACGGGGCGACCCTGCCGTCCGGCACCGAGCTGATCGTCACCACCCCGGGCTGGCAGCCCGACAAGCCCCTCTTCGCGGCCGCCGCCGAGGCGGGCGTGGAGGTCTGGGGCGACGTCGAACTGGCCTGGCGGCTCCGGGGCGCCGGGGCCGCCCCCTGGCTCGCGGTCACCGGCACCAACGGCAAGACCACGACCGTGCGGATGCTCGCCTCGATCCTGGAGGCGGCCGGACTGCGGACCGCCGCCGTCGGCAACATCGGCGTCTCGCTCCTCGACGCCGTCCTCGGCGACGAGGAGTACGACGTGCTCGCCGTCGAGCTCTCCAGCTACCAGCTCCACTGGGCGCCCTCGGTCCGCGCCCACTCGGCCGCCGTCCTCAACCTGGCGCCCGACCACCTCGACTGGCACGGCTCCATGGAGGCGTACGCCGCCGACAAGGGCCGGATCTACGAGGGCAACCAGGTCGCCTGCGTCTACAACGTCGCCGACAGGGCCACCGAGGACCTGGTCCGCGAGGCCGACGTCGAGGAGGGCTGCCGGGCGATCGGCTTCACCCTCGGCACCCCCGGCCCCTCCGAACTGGGCGTCGTCGAGGGCCTCCTCGTCGACCGGGCCTTCGTCGAGAACCGACGGGAGAACGCCCAGGAGCTCGCCGAGGTCTCCGACGTGCAGCCCCCGGCCCCGCACAACATCGCCAACGCCCTGGCGGCCGCCGCCCTGGCCCGCGCCTTCGGCGTCGACGCCAAGGCCGTACGGGACGGCCTGAAGGCCTTCCGGCCCGACCCGCACCGCATCGAACTGGTCGAGGAGGTCGGGGGAGTCACGTACGTGGACGACTCCAAGGCCACCAACACCCACGCCGCCGAAGCCTCCTTGGCGGCCTACGACCCGATCGTCTGGATCGCCGGCGGCCTCGCCAAGGGCGCGACCTTCGACGAGATCGTCGAGAAGTCCGCGAAGCGGCTGCGCGGGGCCGTCCTGATCGGCGCCGACCGGGCCCTGATCCGCGAAGCCCTGGCGCGACACGCCCCGGAGGTCCCGGTGGTCGACCTCGACCGGACCGACACTGGGGCGATGTCCGAGGCGGTCCGCGAGGCGGCCCGGCTCGCCCGCCCGGGGGACACGGTCCTGCTCGCCCCGGCCTGCGCCTCGATGGACATGTTCACCAACTACAACAAGCGCGGCGAGGCCTTCGCGGACGCGGTCCGCGCCCTCGCCGCCACCGGGGACGCCTGACCCGACCAGTGGGAGGGTCCGGCCGCACCGGACACGACCGGAGGGGACGGCGACCATGCCGAGCAAGACCGCCGGGACGCGCCGGCCCTCCGCCGCACGCGGCGGGGGGCGGACTCCCGCGATCCCGCGGCGGACGCGCGGCGGGGGGATCCGGGGACTCCACGAGCGGGCCAGGAAGGCCTGGGACCGCCCTCTCACGGCGTACTACGTGATCATCGGGGCCGGGATGCTCATCACCGCCCTCGGGCTCGTGATGGTCTACTCCGCCTCGATGATCACCGCGCTCCGCTACGAGCTGGTGCCGTCGTACTTCTTCCGGAAGCAGTTCTTCGCCGCGCTCCTCGGCACCGGGCTGCTCCTGGCCGCCTCCCGGATGCCGGTGAAGCTGCACCGGGCGCTCGCCTACCCGATCCTGGTCGGCGCGCTCTTCCTGATGGCCCTCGTGCAGATCCCCGGGATAGGGCACAACATCGGAGGCAACCAGAACTGGATCTCGCTGGGCGGCCCGTTCATGCTCCAGCCCAGCGAGTTCGGCAAGCTGGCGCTGATCCTGTGGGGGGCCGACCTGCTCGCCCGCAAGCAGGACATGAAGCTGCTCACCCAGTGGAAGCACATGCTGGTGCCGCTGGTCCCGGTGGCCTTCCTGCTGCTCGGGCTCATCATGCTCGGCGGGGACATGGGCACCGCGATCATCCTCACGACGATCCTCTTCGGCCTGCTGTGGACGGCCGGCGCGCCCACCCGGCTCTTCGTCGGGGTGCTCGCGGTGGCCGGCGCCCTCGGCACGCTGCTCATCAGGACCAGCCCGCACCGGATGGACCGCTTCCAGTGCATCGGCGCGTCCGATCCGGGCGGCGAAGGAGCCCCCTGCCTCCAGGCCGCGCACGGAATCTATGCTCTGGCGTCGGGCGGATGGTTCGGATCCGGGCTCGGTGCGAGCGTGGAGAAATGGGGCCAACTGCCCGAGGCGCACACCGACTTCATCTTCGCGGTCACCGGTGAGGAGCTGGGCCTCGCGGGGACGCTGTCGGTACTCGCCCTGTTCGCGGCTCTAGGCTATGCGGGTATCCGCGTGGCCGGAGGCACGGAGGACCCCTTCGTGAGGTTCGCCGCGGGAGGCGTGACCACCTGGATCACGGCGCAGGCCGTGATCAACATCGGTGCGGTGCTCGGCCTGTTGCCGATCGCCGGTGTCCCGCTCCCGCTGTTCTCCTACGGAGGGTCGGCCCTGCTGCCGACCATGTTCGCCGTCGGGCTCCTCATCGCCTTCGCGCGACAGGAACCCGCCGCGAAAGCGGCCCTGGCCATGCGCCGCCCCGGCTGGGGCAAGCGGGTCGGGAAGAGATGGAAGTCGATGCGACGGCGCGTGAAGAAGCGCCCGTCCGGAGAGCGGTGAATTTCGGTGCATGTCGTACTCGCCGGCGGGGGGACCGCCGGCCACATCGAGCCCGCGCTCGCCCTCGCGGACGCCCTGCGCAGGCAGGACCCCAGCACGGGGATCACGGCGCTGGGCACGGAGAAGGGCCTGGAGACCCGGCTCGTGCCCGAGCGGGGCTACGAGCTGGCGCTCATCCCCGCCGTACCGCTGCCCCGCAAGCCCACCCCCGAGCTGATCACCGTCCCCGGGCGGCTGCGCGGCACGATCAAGGCGGCCGAGCAGGTCCTGGAGCGCACCAAGGCGGACTGCGTGGTCGGCTTCGGCGGCTACGTGGCGCTGCCCGGCTACCTGGCCGCCAAGCGGCTCGGGGTGCCGATCGTGGTCCACGAGGCCAACGCCCGGCCCGGCCTGGCCAACAAGATCGGCTCGCGGTACGCGGCCGGGGTCGCCGTCGCCACCCCGGACAGCAAGCTCCGCAACGCCCGCTACATCGGCATCCCGCTGCGGCACACCATCGCCACCCTCGACCGGGCCCGGGTGCGCCCCGAGGCGCGCGCCGCGTTCGGGCTCGACCCGAACCTGCCGACGCTGCTCGTCTCGGGCGGCTCGCAGGGCGCCCGGCGCCTCAACGAGGTGATCCAGCAGATCGCCCCGGTGCTCCAGCGCTCCGGCATCCAGATCCTGCACGCGGTCGGCCCGAAGAACGAAATGCCGCGCGTCGACAACATGCCCGGTATGCCGCCCTACGTGCCGGTACCGTACGTGGACCGGATGGATCTCGCGTACGCCGCGGCCGACATGATGCTCTGCCGCGCGGGCGCGATGACCGTCGCCGAGCTCTCCGCCGTCGGGCTGCCCGCCGCCTACGTCCCGCTGCCCATCGGCAACGGCGAACAGCGGCTCAACGCCCAGCCGGTGGTCAAGGCCGGCGGCGGGCTCCTCGTCGACGACGCGGAGCTGTCGCCGCAGTGGGTGCAGGCCAACGTCCTGCCCGTACTGGCCGATCCGCACCGGTTGTACGAGATGTCCCGCGCCGCCGCCGAGTTCGGCCGCCGGGACGCCGACGACCTGCTCGTCGGCATGGTGTACGAGGCGATCGCCGCCCGCCGCCAGGCGTAGCGCGGCGCTCCGGACGGAAGGGCAGGAGGCGCCGGGTGGCAACCGCACCGACGACCGCCGAGAAGGGCGGCGCACGCGGGTCGAAGGGGTCGTCGGACGGTCCGTCCCGGCCGGGTGCCCGGAATCGCAGGTTCCGGGTGCCCGCGCCCCGGTTCCTGCTCTCCGCGCTCGGCCTCGCCGCGGTCGCGGCCGGCCTGCTCTGGGCGCTCTACGGGTCGGACTGGTTCCGTGTGGAACGTGTGAAGACTTCCGGCACCCTGGTCCTGACCCCGGCCGAGGTCGAGAAGGCCGCCGCCGTCCCGGTCGGCGCCCCGCTCGCCTCCGTCGACACCGACGCGATCGAGGCCAGGACCCGGCAGCTGCTGCCGCGGATCGAGTCGATCGAGGTCGTGCGGTCCTGGCCGCACGGAATCGGACTCGAAGTGACGGAGCGGAAGCCGGTCCTGCTCATCGAAAAGGGTGGAAAGTTCACCGAAGTGGACATGAACGGCGTGCGGTTCGCCACCGTCGCCACCGCGCCCCCGGGCGTCCCCCTGCTGGCCCTCGACGCCGCCTCCTCCCCGAGCCTCCGCCGCTTCGACGCGGACCGGCTGCTCCGGGAGGCGGTGCGCGTCCGGGGCGAACTCCCGGCGGACGTCGCCCGGAACACCCGGGTCGTCCGCGTCGCCTCGTACGACTCCGTCACGCTCGAACTGGTCGGCGGCCGCACCGTCCTCTGGGGCAGCGGCGAGCACGGCCCGGTCAAGGCCCGGGTCCTGACCGCCCTCATGAAGGCGACCCCCAAAGCGGGGCACTTCGATGTAAGTGCTCCCACGGCGCCCGCCTCGTCGGGGAGTTGACGGGCATCACCGCTGGCCAGCACCCTGGTTGGCCAGCGCTACGGGTGATCACATAGGGTGAAAAGAAAAACGGGAGGTTCGGCGTGTTCGTTGAACGTGCGCCGCTTGTCGACTTAGTGTCCTGTTCGGAAGAGTCCAGCGAACAGAGACACTGGTAACCCTAAACTTCAACGTTAGGGTTTGGGTCGGCGTTTCGGACCGTCCCAATCGGCATCCGTCGTCGCAGCGCGGCCAACCGCGCGGTGGCGACACGTAACTCGAGGCGAGAGGCCTTCGACGTGGCAGCACCGCAGAACTACCTCGCAGTCATCAAGGTCATCGGTGTCGGCGGCGGTGGTGTCAATGCCATCAACCGAATGATCGAGGTCGGTCTCAAGGGCGTCGAGTTCATCGCGATCAACACCGACGCGCAAGCGCTGTTGATGAGCGACGCCGACGTCAAGCTCGACGTCGGCCGTGAACTCACCCGCGGCCTCGGGGCCGGGGCGAACCCGGCCGTCGGTCGCAAGGCGGCAGAGGACCACCGCGAGGAGATCGAGGAGGTCCTCAAGGGGGCCGACATGGTCTTCGTCACCGCCGGCGAGGGCGGCGGCACCGGCACCGGCGGCGCCCCCGTCGTCGCCAACATCGCGCGCTCGCTCGGCGCCCTCACGATCGGTGTGGTCACCCGGCCGTTCACCTTCGAGGGCCGCCGTCGCGCCAACCAGGCGGAGGACGGCATCGCCGAGCTCCGCGAAGAGGTCGACACCCTCATCGTCATCCCCAACGACCGGCTGCTCTCGATCTCGGACCGCCAGGTCTCCGTGCTCGACGCGTTCAAGTCGGCCGACCAGGTCCTCCTGAGCGGTGTCCAGGGCATCACCGACCTCATCACCACCCCGGGTCTGATCAACCTCGACTTCGCCGACGTCAAGTCGGTCATGTCCGAGGCCGGTTCGGCCCTCATGGGCATCGGCTCCGCCCGCGGCGACGACCGCGCGGTGGCCGCCGCGGAGATGGCGATCTCCTCGCCGCTCCTGGAGGCCTCCATCGACGGCGCCCGCGGCGTGCTGCTCTCCATCTCCGGCGGCAGCGACCTCGGCCTCTTCGAGATCAACGAGGCCGCGCAGCTGGTCAGCGAGGCGGCCCACCCCGAGGCCAACATCATCTTCGGCGCCGTCATCGACGACGCCCTCGGCGACGAGGTCCGGGTCACCGTCATCGCGGCCGGCTTCGACGGCGGCCAGCCGCCGGCCCGCCGGGACAACATCATCGGCTCGGTCTCCGCCAAGCGCGAGGAGCCCGCCCCGGCGCCCCGCACCACCGAGACCTCCCGCCCGCTCGGCGGCCTCGGCACGGTGGCCCCGCGCGAGGACCCGGCCCCCGCCCCGGCCGAGCCCGTCGCCCCGGTCGTCAACGAGACCCCGCTGACCCCGGCCCCGCCGGTGGTCCCCCCGGCCCGTCCGTACGCGGACAGCCAGGCCGAGGAGCTGGACGTCCCGGACTTCCTGAAGTGATAGGACGGCGCTTCGACGCGAACGGCGCGCACTTCGCCTTCACCGACCGGTGGGGCGGGGTGAGCGCCGTTCCGTACGAGGAGCTCAATCTCGGCGGCGCGGTGGGCGACGACCCCGGGGCCGTGCTCGCCAACCGGGCGCTCGCCGCCGGGGCCCTCGGCCTCGACCCGGCCCGGGCGGTCTGGATGAACCAGGTGCACGGCGCGGACGTGGCCGAGGTCGACGGTCCCTGGGGCGACGCGGAGATCCCCTCCGTCGACGCCCTCGTCACCACCCGGCGCGGGCTCGCCCTCGCCGTCCTCACCGCCGACTGCGTACCGGTCCTGCTCGCCGACCCCGTCGCCGGGGTCGCGGCCGCCGCCCACGCCGGACGGCCCGGTATGGTCGCCGGGGTCGTCCCGGCCGCGGTGAAGGCCATGACCGGTCTCGGCGCCGACCCCGCCCGGATCGTCGCCCGCACCGGACCGTCCGTTTGCGGACGGTGCTACGAGGTGCCGGAGGCGATGCGCGCCGAGGTCGCGGCCGTCGAACCGGCCGCCGCCGCGGAGACCTCCTGGGGGACCCCCGCCGTCGACGTCGCCGCCGGAGTGCGCGCGCAGCTCGAACGGCTCGGGGTCCGCGACGTCGAGGACGCCGGGATCTGCACCCTGGAGTCCCGCGACCACTACTCGTACCGCCGTGACCGCACCACGGGGCGACTCGCGGGATATGTCTGGTTGGACGCCGAGTCCTCCCGGGGCGAGGCCCCCGGATCCCCGGCAGGAAAGAGCTGATGACGGACCGCACGGCGGAACTCGCCGAGAACCTCGCCCGGGTGGAGGAGCGCATCGCCGCCGCCTGCGCCGCCGCAGGACGCGCGCGCGAGGAGGTCACCCTGATCGTGGTGACCAAGACCTACCCCGCGAGCGACGTGAGAATCCTCCACGGCCTGGGAGTTCGGCACGTCGCCGAGAACCGGGACCAGGACGCCGCGCCCAAGGCGGCCGCCTGCGCCGATCTCGACCTCACCTGGCACTTCGTGGGCCAGTTGCAGACGAACAAGGTCAGGTCGGTGGTCGGTTACGCCGACGTCGTGCAGTCCGTCGACCGCTCGAAGCTCGTCTCCTCCCTCTCCGCCGCCGCGGAGAGGAGGGGGCACGAACTCGGCTGTCTGATCCAGGTCGCGCTCGACGCGGAGTCCGGCGAGCGGGGCGACCGGGGCGGCGTGTCGCCGGACGGCGTCGAGGAGTTGGCGGCGGCCGTGGACGCCGCCCCCGGGCTGCGGCTCGACGGCCTGATGACGGTCGCCCCGCTCGCCGGCCCCTACGCCGGTGAGCCGCGCGCCGCCTTCGACCGGTTGATGGATTTGTCGACTGCCCTGCGCGCGGCCCGTCCTGCTGCGAACATGGTGTCCGCGGGGATGAGCGGGGACCTCGAAGAGGCCGTCGCCGCCGGGGCGACACACGTACGCGTCGGTACGGCGGTACTCGGTGTCCGCCCGAAGCTCGGGTAACGTCGCGAAGCAAGTCGGACCACAGCAGAAAATATGGTCATTCCGCAGAACGGCGGGACGACCCGTGGATCGCCGGCACTTGGTGACAAGGCCGATCCACCACAGAGCGGAGGAATCGGAGCATGGCCGGCGCGATGCGCAAGATGGCGGTCTACCTCGGCCTCGTGGAGGACGATGGGTACGACGGCCGGGGCTTCGACCCCGACGACGACTTCGAACCCGAGCTGGAGCCGGAGCCGGAGCGCGACCGGCGTCACGCTCCCCCGCGACAGGTGGAGCACGAGGAGCCGGTGCGCGTGGCGAAGCCCCCGGCCCCCCGGGAGCCCGTCGCCCATTCCGTCCCGGTACTCGCCGAAAGCGGACGTCCGGCCCGAATTGCCCCCGTGGCATCCATCACACCCGAACGCCCGAGCCTGGAGAAGAACGCACCGGTGATCATGCCCAAGGTCGTGTCCGAGCGGGAGCCCTACCGCATCACCACGCTGCACCCCCGGACCTACAACGAGGCCCGTACCATCGGGGAACACTTCCGTGAGGGCACCCCGGTGATCATGAACCTCACGGAGATGGACGACACGGACGCGAAGCGACTTGTCGACTTTGCCGCCGGACTCGTCTTCGGGCTCCATGGCAGCATTGAGCGCGTGACGCAGAAGGTGTTCCTGTTGTCGCCTGCTAACGTCGATGTCACGGCGGAGGACAAGGCCCGGATCGCAGAGGGCGGATTCTTCAACCAGAGCTGAGAACACAGGAACCGGACGGACCGGTCGCGAGGGCGGCCGGACGAGCGAGAGCACGCAAGCCAGGGGAGAGGGAAACGCGGGATGGGCGTCGCACTACAGGTGGTCTACATCGTGCTGATGTGCTTCCTCGTCCTCCTGATCGTCCGGCTTGTCATGGACTACGTCTTCCAGTTCGCCCGTTCATGGCAACCCGGTAAGGCGATGGTGGTCGTCCTTGAGGCCACCTACACTGTCACCGATCCACCGCTCAAGCTCCTGCGGCGGCTGATCCCGCCGCTGCGTCTCGGGGGTGTGGCACTCGACCTGTCCTTCTTCGTTCTGATGATCATCGTCTACATCCTGATCTCCCTCGTGAGCAGCTTCGCGAGGTGAATGTGGACGATACGGTCTTGCCGACTGCCGACGACTACGTAGAGGTGAAGAAGAGATGCCGCTGACTCCCGAGGACGTGCGGAACAAGCAGTTCACGACCGTCCGCCTTCGAGAAGGCTATGACGAGGACGAGGTCGATGCCTTCCTCGACGAGGTCGAAGCCGAGCTGACCCGCCTGCTTCGCGAGAACGAGGACCTGCGCGCCAAGCTGGCCGCCGCGACGCGCGCCGCCGCGCAGAACCAGCAGCAGCAGAGCATGCGCAAGCCCCCGGAGCAGCAGGATCGTCCCGTCGGTCCCGGGGCCCCGGTACCCGCCGCCATATCCGGACCGCCGGTCCAGCAGCAGCCGCCGCAGATGGGCCCGCCGCAGCTGCCTTCCGGTGCCCCTCAGCTTCCCGCCGGACCGATGCAGGGCGGCCCGATGCAGGGCGGTCCCATGCAGGGCGGTCCCATGCAGGGTGGCCCCATGCAGGGCGGCCCCATGGGTCCCGGCCCGATGCAGGGCGGCCCCATGCAGGGCGGACCGATGGGTCCCGGCCCGATGCAGGGCGGTCCGATGGGCCACCCGCAGCAGATGCAGCAGCAGCCCGCGCAGGGTCCGGGCGGCGACAGCGCCGCGCGCGTCCTCTCGCTGGCCCAGCAGACGGCCGACCAGGCGATCGCGGAGGCCCGTTCCGAGGCCAACAAGATCGTCGGCGAGGCGCGCTCGCGCGCCGAGGGCCTGGAGCGGGACGCCCGCGCCAAGGCCGACGCCCTGGAGCGGGACGCGCAGGAGAAGCACCGCGTCGCGATGGGCTCCCTGGAGTCCGCCCGCGCCACCCTCGAGCGCAAGGTCGAGGACCTGCGGGGCTTCGAGCGCGAGTACCGCACGCGTCTGAAGTCGTACCTGGAGTCGCAGCTGCGCCAGCTGGAGACCCAGGCGGACGACTCGCTGGCTCCGCCGCGGACCCCGGCCGCGGCCTCCCTGCCGCCGGCCCCGTCGATGGCCTCGGCCGGCGCCGGTGCCCCGTCCTACGGCGGCGGCACGATGGGTGGCGGTCCGTCCATGGGCGGCGCCCCGTCCTACGGCGGCGGTCAGCAGCAGATGTCCCCGGCGATGACCCAGCCGATGGCTCCGGTCCGTCCGCAGGCACCGCAGCCGATGCAGCAGGCTCCGGCGCCGATGCGGGGCTTCCTGATCGACGAGGACGACAACTGACGGCGGGCGGTCGCGCGACGAGCGCGTAGCCGTCGGCAGGCTACGAGGGCCGGCTCCCGGGAAACCGGGGGCCGGCCCTTCGCCGTGTACGGAGACGTACGGGAGACGCAGGGGAGGGGAACGCGGAAGGCCCGGCCCCGGACAGAGCGGAAGGCCCGGCCCCCCGGAGCGGGGGAGCCGGGCCTTCGCCGTGCCGGTTACGCCTTGCGGAGGCGGAACGTCAGGCCGAGGGCCTCGTCCGTGAACGGGGCGCCATAGCTGTCGTCGGCCTCGCCGTTCGCGTGGTCCGTCGCCAGGACCTCGTCCGCGATGAGGGCCGCGTGGGCCGTCAGGGCGTCCGTGGTCTCCTCGGAGTCCGAGGTCCAGCGCAGGGCGATCCGGTCGGCGACGTCCAGGCCGCTGTTCTTGCGGGCCTCCTGGATCAGCCGGATCGCGTCACGGGCCAGGCCCGCCCGGCGCAGCTCCGGGGTGATCTCCAGGTCGAGGGCGACCGTCGCGCCCGCGTCCGAGGCGACCGACCAGCCCTCGCGGGGGGTCTCCGTGATGATGATCTCCTCGGGGGTGACGGTGATCGTCTCGCCGTTCACCTCCAGGCTCGCCTCTCCGGAGCGCAGCGCCAGGGAGAGGGCCGCCGCGTCCGCCGCCGCCACCGCCTTTGCCACGTCCTGCACGCCCTTGCCGAAGCGCTTGCCCAGGGCCCGGAAGTTCGCCTTGGCCGTCGTGTCGACCAGCGAGCCGCCGACCTCGGAGAGGGACGCGAGCGAGGAGACGTTCAGCTCCTCCGTGATCTGGGCCTGGAGCTCGGGGGAGAGCGCCGCGAAGCCGTTGGCCGCGACCAGGGCGCGGGAGAGCGGCTGGCGGGTCTTCACGCCCGACTCGGCGCGCGTCGCCCGGCCCAGCTCCACCAGCCGCCGGACGAGCAGCATCTGCTCGGAGAGGGTGCCGTCGATCAGCGCGGCGTCCGCCTCCGGCCAGGTGGCCAGGTGGACCGACTCCGGGGCGTCCGGGGTCACCGGGACGACCAGGTCCTGCCAGACCCGCTCGGTGATGAACGGGGTCAGCGGGGCCATCAGGCGCGTGACCGTCTCCACGACCTCGTGCAGGGTCCGCAGGGCCGCCTTGTCGCCCTGCCAGAAGCGGCGGCGGGAGCGGCGCACGTACCAGTTGGACAGGTCGTCGACGAACGCCGACAGGAGCTTTCCGGTGCGCTGGGTGTCGTACGACTCCATCGCCTCGGTGGCCTCGGCCACCAGCGTGTTCAGCTCGGAGAGGAGCCACTTGTCGAGGACCGTGCGGTCGGCCGGGGCCGGGTCCGCCGCGCTCGGCGCCCAGCCGGACGTGCGGGCGTAGAGCGCCTGGAAGGCGACCGTGTTCCAGTACGTCAGGAGGGTCTTGCGGACGACCTCCTGGATCGTGCCGTGGCCCACCCGGCGGGCCGCCCACGGCGAGCCGCCGGCCGCCATGAACCAGCGGACCGCGTCGGCGCCGTGCTGGTCCATGAGCGGGATCGGCTGGAGGATGTTCCCCAGGTGCTTGGACATCTTGCGGCCGTCCTCGGCGAGGATGTGGCCCAGGCAGACCACGTTCTCGTACGACGACCTGTCGAAGACCAGGGTGCCGACGGCCATCAGCGTGTAGAACCAGCCGCGGGTCTGGTCGATCGCCTCGGAGATGAACTGCGCCGGGTAGCGGCTCTCGAACAGCTCCTTGTTCTGGTACGGATAGCCGTACTGCGCGAACGGCATCGAGCCCGAGTCGTACCAGGCGTCGATGACCTCCGGGACGCGGACGGCCTCCAGCGAGCAGCCCTCGTGGGTGCAGGGGAAGGTGACCGCGTCGATGTACGGGCGGTGCGGGTCCAGGCCCGACTGGTCGGTGCCGGTCAGCTCGGTCAGCTCGGCGCGCGAGCCCACGCAGGTCAGGTGCCCCTCTTCGCAGCGCCAGATCGGCAGCGGGGTGCCCCAGTAGCGGTTGCGGGAGAGGGCCCAGTCGACGTTGTTGGTCAGCCAGTCGCCGAAGCGCCCGTGCTTGACCGACTCCGGGAACCAGTTGGTCCGCTCGTTCTCCGCGAGCATGCGGTCCTTGACCGCGGTCGTGCGGATGTACCAGGACGGCTGCGCGTAGTAGAGCAGCGCCGTGTGGCAGCGCCAGCAGTGCGGGTAGCTGTGCTCGTACGCGATGTGCCGGAAGAGCAGGCCGCGCGCGTCCAGGTCGGCGGTCAGCGCCTCGTCGGCCTTCTTGAAGAAGACGCCGCCGACCAGCGGCACGTCCTCCTCGAAGGTGCCGTCGGGGCGGACCGGGTTCACGACCGGCAGGCCGTACGCCTTGCAGACCCGGAGGTCGTCCTCGCCGAAGGCGGGGGACTGGTGGACCAGACCCGTGCCGTCCTCGGTCGTCACGTACTCCGCGTTGACGACGTAGTGCGCCGGCGCCGGGAACTCGATCAGCTCGAACGGGCGCTCGTACGTCCAGCGCTCCATGTCCTTGCCGGTGAAGGTCTCGCCGGTGGTCACCCAGCCCTCGCCGAGCGCCTTGTCGACCAGCGGCTCGGCGACGACGACCTGCTCGTCGCCGTCGGTGGCGACCACGTAGGTGACCTCGGGGTGGGCGGCGACCGCCGTGTTGGACACCAGGGTCCACGGGGTCGTCGTCCAGACCAGGAGCGCCGCCCGGCCGGCCAGCGGTCCCGAGGTCAGCGGGAAGCGGACGTAGACCGAGGGGTCGACGACCGTCTCGTACCCCTGCGCCAGCTCGTGGTCGGAGAGGCCGGTGCCGCAGCGGGGACACCAGGGCGCGACCCGGTGGTCCTGGACCAGCAGGTCCTTCTCGAAGATCTGCTTGAGCGACCACCAGACCGACTCGATGTACGAGGGGTCCATGGTCCGGTACGCGTCGTCGAGGTCGACCCAGTAGCCCATCCGGGTCGTCAGCTCGGCGAAGGCGTCGGTGTGCCGGGTCACGGACTCGCGGCACTTGTCGTTGAACTCGGCGATGCCGTACGCCTCGATGTCCTTCTTGCCGGAGAAGCCGAGCTCCTTCTCGACGGCGAGCTCGACCGGCAGGCCGTGGCAGTCCCAGCCGGCCTTGCGGGCCACGTGGTAGCCGCGCATGGTCCGGAACCGGGGGAAGACGTCCTTGAAGACGCGGGCCTCGATGTGGTGGGCGCCCGGCATGCCGTTGGCGGTGGGCGGGCCCTCGTAGAACACCCATTCGGGGCGGCCCTCGGACTGCTCCAGGGTCTTGGCGAAGACCTTGTTCTCCTGCCAGAAGTCGAGCACGGCGTGCTCGAGGGCGGGCAGGTCGACCTGGGCGGGCACCTGGCGGTACTGCGGCGCTGTCATGCGGCGGACTCTCCTCCGGACGGACGGTTCTGCTTCCGTCGGAGGGACGAGAGCGCTGCTCCCGCGGTACCACCCTCCTTGGCCCCGGACGTGACCGTCCCGAGCCCCCTCATTGGGGTCGCGACGCCGGGTCTAGTCACCGCGCCCCGTGGCGCGGCTTTCTTCCGGCGGCTCCGGGGTGATGCTTCACATCGGGCTCGCCCCCGGGCTCTCACCGTCCCCGGGTCGCTCATGGCTGCGTACGACGCTACTCGTCCCCATCCAAGCCTTTCGCTGAGGCCAGTGTACGGGGCCCGGCGAAGGGGGGCCGACCGGTTTTCCGTGACCCGAATGGCCACACGGCGGGCGCCGGGCCCGGGGTGGGGCCATGTGGGGGAGGGGCGGGGCGGATAACCGCGCGGGGAGCCGGGCACAACGGATGCAGGCCGCCCCGGCGGGGAGCGGGGGCGGGTGGGAACGGCGGCGTGCCCCGTTGCCGCGGGCCTCGGGCCGATTTATCGTCCCAGCACGATTCGCGAGCAAGATCACAAAATGTGAAGGGGCCGCGACATGGTGGCGAAGAAGACCGCCGCGAAGAAGACCACGGCCGGGAAACGGACGGCGGTCACCGGGCACCCCACGGTCGCGGAGGAACCGGAGCCCGCCCCGGAGGCGGCCGCCGGGAAGAAGACGGATAAGACGGAGAAGGCGGAGCGGAAGGAAGCCGACGGGAAGGGGAGCGGGAGGGCGGGCGCCAAGAAGGCGGTCGCGAAGAAGGTGGCGGCCGCGAAGAAGACGGTCGCGAAGAAGGCCGCGGCGGCCAAGAAGGCCGTCGTGGAGAAGACGGGAGCGGCGGCCCCCGCCGAGGACACCGCCGCCCCGGGCACGCCCACCGGGAAGGCCGGGGCGAAGAGGGCGGCCGCCGGCAGGGCGTCCGCGCGGAAGCAGACAGGAGCCAGGACGGTGGCAGCGAAGAAGACCGCGGGTGGCGTCACGACCGTCGACGACGAGGCCGCGGTGCCCCCGGCCCGCGCCGGCGAGCTCGCGGTGCGTCCGGGCGAGGACCCCTGGACGCCCGAGGAGGTCGCCGAGGCCCGCGACGGGCTCCAGGCGGAGGTGCTGCGGCTGCGCAGCGAGCTCGCCCACTCCCAGGAGGAGCTGACCGGCCTCATGCGGGACTCGGGCGACGGCGCCGGGGACGACCAGGCCGACACCGGCACCAAGAACATCACCCGCGAGCACGAGCTGGCCCTCGCGGCCAACGCCCGGGAGATGCTGGAGCAGACCGAGCACGCCCTGGAGCGGCTCGACGCCGGCACGTACGGCCTGTGCGAGGTGTGCGGCAGGCCGATCGGCAAGGCCAGGATGCAGGCCTTCCCGAGGGCCACGCTCTGCGTCGAGGACAAGCAGCGGCAGGAGCGGCGCGGCTGAGGCGGGCGCCGCGCGGCGCCCGGGCGGCACGGGCCGGGCCACGGGCGCCGCGCGGCCGGTGGTCTCGGCTGACGGTCTCGCACGCCTGTGCCGTACCCTCGGTGCACGGTCAGGCATCGAGGTCGAGGGACTCACTCACGTGGCAGAGGCGGAGCGCATCATCGGTACGCCGGATTCAGCAGGGGCCGACGAGCCGGCCTCCTCCGACGGCACGGACGTCCCCGCGGAGCGTCCCCGGGGCAGGCGCCGGATCGTCGCCCTGTTCGTGGTGGCCCTCCTGGCCTACCTGCTCGACCTCGGCAGCAAGATCCTCGTGGTCGAGAAGCTGGAGGGCCGCGAGCCGATCCGGGTGGTCGGCGACCTGCTCCGCTTCGACGCCATCCGGAACCCGGGCGCCGCCTTCGGCATGGGCGAGGCCTTCACGATCATCTTCACCTGCATCGCCGCCGCCGTGATCGTCGTGATCATCCGGCTCGCGCGGAAGCTCTACAGCCTGCCCTGGGCCATCGCGCTCGGCCTGCTGCTCGGCGGCGCGCTCGGCAACCTCACGGACCGGATCTTCCGCTCGCCGGGCGTCTTCGAGGGCGCGGTCGTCGACTTCATCGCCCCCGCGCACTTCGCCGTCTTCAACCTCGCCGACTCGGCGATCGTCTGCGGCGGCATCCTCATCGTGATCCTGTCGTTCCGGGGCCTGGACCCCGACGGGACCGTCCACAAGGACTGACAAGGCATACTCGACGGGTGAGTACGAGTCCCGAGATCCGCACGCTGCCCGTTCCCGATGGCCTGGAGGGCGAGCGAGTCGACGCCGCCATCGCCCGCATGTTCGGGTTCTCCCGTACGAAGGCGGCCGAGCTGGCCGCCGCAGGGAAGGTCCAGGTCGACGGCTCCGTCGTCGGCAAGTCCGAGCGGGTCAGCGGCGGCGCGTGGCTGGAGGTAGAGATGCCGGGCGCGGCCGCGCCCGTGCAGATCGTCGCGGAGCCCGTCGAGGGCATGGAGATCGTCCACGACGACGACGACATCGTCGTGATCATGAAGCCGATCGGCGTCGCCGCCCACCCCAGCCCCGGCTGGACCGGCACCACCGTCATCGGCGGCCTCGCCGCCGCCGGCTACCGCATCTCCACCTCCGGCGCCGCCGAGCGCCAGGGCATCGTGCACCGCCTCGACGTCGGCACCTCCGGCCTGATGGTCGTCGCCAAGTCGGAGTACGCGTACACCTCGCTCAAGCGCCAGTTCAAGGAGCGCACGGTCGACAAGCGCTACCACGCGCTCGTCCAGGGCCACCCCGACCCGATGAGCGGCACCATCGACGCCCCCATCGGCCGCCACCCCCAGCACGACTACAAGTGGGCGGTCACCGCCGACGGCAAGCCCTCCGTCACGCACTACGACCTCATCGAGGCCTACCGCTCGGCCTCGCTGCTCGACATCAAGCTGGAGACGGGCCGCACCCACCAGATCCGGGTGCACATGTCCGCCCACCGCCACCCCTGCGTCGGCGACCTCACCTACGGCGCCGACCCGACGATCGCCAAGCGCCTCGGCCTGACCCGGCAGTGGCTGCACGCCGTCCGCCTCGGCTTCGAGCACCCCGGCGACGGCTCGTGGGTCGAGTTCGCCAGCACCTACCCCGAGGACCTGAGCAAGGCCCTGGACCGGATCGAGGCGGAGAGCCGGTGAGCGCCGCGTACGACGTCCGCGAGGTCCTGGGCGACGAGGACCGGGAGGCCTGCTTCGCGGTCCGCCGCGAGGTCTTCGTCGAGGAGCAGGGCGTGCCCCGGGAGCTGGAGTACGACGCGTACGACGCGACCGCCGTGCACGTGCTCGCGGTCCGCGCGGACGGGCTGCCGCTGGGCACCGGGCGCCTGCTGCACGGCGCCGACGCGCTGGGCAAGACCGGCGGCGACGCCTCGGTGGGCTCGCTCGGGCGGCTCGCGGTCGCCAAGGCGGCGCGCGGGCTCGGGGTCGGCGCGGCCCTGGTCCGGGGCATCGAGGAGGCGGCGCGCGAGCGCGGTCTGACCGCCGTCGACCTGCACGCGCAGACCCACGCCCTCGGCTTCTACGAGCGGCTGGGGTACGAGGCGTACGGCCCCGAGTTCCCGGACGCGGGCATCCCGCACCGGGCCATGCGCAAGGCGCTGTAGGGCCTCCCCGGGGCCGGCTCACCCCGGAACCGGCCCTCCCCGGGGCCGGCTTCCCCCGGGACCTGCTTCCCCAGGAATCAGCCCTCCCCGGAACCTGCTTCCCCAGGAACTAGTCCTCCCCGGGGCCGGCTCCCCCAGGAACCGGCCCTTCCCGGACCGCCCGTCGCGGCGCCCCCGGGACAACACGTGTGAAAACAGGCGCACGTGGCAGGCTGAGCCCGTGGATCAATTGGCCCTGCTGTTCCTGCTGCTCCTCGGCGCCCTGCTCACCGTCCCCCTCGGTGAGCGGCTCGGGCTGCCCGCGCCCGTCCTGATGACCCTCGTCGGGATCGTGCTGGCCCTCCTGCCGTTCGTGCCGAACGTCGAGATCCCGCCGGAGTACATCCTTCCGCTGGTGCTGCCGCCCCTGCTCTACGCGGCCGTGCAGCGGACCTCCTGGCGCCAGTTCGCGGCCAACAGACGGCCCATCTTCCTGCTCGCCGTGGCCCTGGTCTTCGTCACCACGGCCGCCGTCGGCGCCGTCGCCAACGCGCTGGTGCCCGGCATCCCGCTGGCCGCCGCCATCGCGCTCGGCGCCCTCGTCGCCCCGCCGGACCCGGTCGCCGCGACCGCCGTCGCGGGCTCCCTCGGGCTGCCCCGCCGGCTCGTGTCGATCCTGGAGGGCGAGGGGCTCTTCAACGACGTCACCGCGATCGTGCTCTACCACGTGGCGATCGCCGCCGCCGTCAGCGGCTCCTTCTCCGTGCCCGGAGCGGCCGGCGCCCTTGTCCTCTCCGCCGTCGTGGCCGTGGTCGTCGGCCTGGGGCTCGGCTGGCTCTCCAACAAGCTCATCGGGGTCCTGGGCGACGTCACCCTCCAGACCGGACTCACCCTCCTCGTCCCCTTCGTGAGCTACGTGCTCGCCGAGGAGCTGCACGGCTCCGGCGTCCTCTCCGTCCTGATCACCGCGCTCTTCCTGGCCGAGCACGCGGCCGACGCCGACGACGTCATGGGCCGGCTCGCCGGACAGACCTTCTGGGAGGTCGTCGACACCCTCGTGACCGGCATCGCCTTCGGCCTCATCGGCCTGGAGGTCGTCCACGTCTTCGGGTACGCGGACGGGCACGTCCTGGAGATGCTCGGCTGGGGCGCCGCCGTGGCCGGGACGGTCGTCGTCGTCCGGCTGCTGTGGCTGCTGCCCGCCACCTGGCTGGCACAGCGGATGCACACGCTCCGGGACGTGGACGAGGAGATCCCGGTGAGCTGGCGGGAGACCGTCGTCATGTGGTGGGCGGGGATGCGCGGAGTGGCCTCGGTGGCGCTCGCGCTCGCCGTCCCGCTCACCACCGCCGACGGCGAGCCCTTCCCCGGCCGCGCGGAGATCATCTTCATCGCCTTCTGCGTGATCCTCACCACCCTCGTCCTCCAGGGGCTCACCCTGCCCGCCCTGGTCCGGCGGCTCGGCGTGAAGGCGGACACGGAGGCCGAACGGGCCCTGGAGCGCGAGCTGGCGATCCGGGCGGCGAAGGCGGCCAAGCGGCGGCTCAAGGAGATCGAGGAGGTCGAGGACCTGCCGGAGGAGGTGCAGGAGCGGCTCCACCGCGGTGCCTTCGACATCGGGGCGCGGATCAGTCCCGACATGGTGGACGACGAGCGGCGGGCCGCCTTCGCGGAGCGGGCGAACCGCTTCAAGGCGGTGCAGCGCATCCAGCGGGAGCTGATGTCGGCCGCCCGGCACGAGGTCCTGGCGGCGCGCAGCGAGCCGGGCGCCGACCCGGAGGTGGTGGACCGGGTGCTCCGCCAGCTGGACGTGCGCAGCATGCGGTGAACGGGGGCGGTCCGCCGCGGGTGGCAGGATGGCGGGCATGGACATCATGCTTTTCCACTCGGTGTACGGACCGCGCCCGGCCGTGGAGGCCGCGGCCGACCGGCTGCGGGACGCCGGGCACCGGGTGTGGACGCCGGACCTCTTCGACGGCTGGAGCACCGATGCGGTGGAGGAGGGCATGGCGAAGCGGGACGAGATCGGCAAGGACGAGCTCCTGAAGCGCGCGATCCTGGCCGCCGCCCCGTACTCGGAGCGCGGACTCGTCTACGCCGGCTTCTCGCTGGGCGCGTCGGTCGCGCAGACCCTGGCCCTCGGCGACGAGAGGGCCCGCGGCCTCCTGCTGCTGCACGGCACCTCGGACCTCGCGCCGAACGCGTCGGTGGACGAACTCCCCGTACAGCTGCACGTGGCCGAGCCCGATCCCTACGAGACGGACGACTGGCTGTCCGCCTGGTACCTCCAGATGGGCCGGGCCGGGGCGGACGTGGAGATCCACCGCTACCGGGGCGCCGGGCACCTCTACACGGACCCGGAGCTGCCGGACTGGGACGCGGAGGCGGCCGAGCGGACCTGGTCGGTGGCGCTCGCGTTCCTGGAGGAGCTGGCGGACGTGTCGTAGCTCCGTCCGGACGTGCGCCGGGGGCGCGGCGGGAGGCCCTTCCCGTCGCGCCCCCGGTGTGTTTCCGGAGCCGGTCAGCCGCGGTACGCGGTCCAGTGCTGGCTCATCCGGGACACCTGGCCCGCGGTGAACTGGTACATGCAGGAGTCGTACGTGTAGTCCATGAAGTTGTGGATCGGGTCCGCTCCCGCCGTGGTGCAGGTGTCGCGGCCCGTCGGGCACTCGTAGGCCGGGCTCGACTCGGCCGGGGTGTCGGCCACGGAGTCGCCGCTGCCACTGCAGCCGCCCTGGAAGGTGTGGTAGAGCCCCATCCAGTGGCCGACCTCGTGCGTACCGGTGTCGCCCTGGTTGTAGTTGGCCGCCGAGCCGCCCGGGAGCGAGGCGTCCAGGACGACGACGCCGTCCATCTTCGGGTTGGAGGCGTACGAGGTCGGGAAGGTCGCCCAGCCGAGGAGGCCGCCGCTCAGCTTGGCGGTGTAGAAGTTCAGCGCGCCCGCGCCGCCCTTGCGGAGCGTCTGCTTCATCTGCTTCTCGGCGCTGGAGCCGGAGGCCAGGTTGTACCAGCTGGAGTTGTTCGTGTAGTCGGTGCCGGCCAGCGTGAACTGGAAGTTGGTGTTCACGTTGCCGGTGCCCTGGCCGCCGTAGGCCGCGTTGAGGACCGCGATCTGGCTGTTGATGGCGGAGGCGGAGAGCTTGCCCGTCGTCCCGGAGTGGATGACGTGGAAGTAGACCGGGATGGTGACCGCGGCGGCGGCCCGGCCCGAGGCGGCGGCCCGGGCGGCACTGGCGGTCGCGGCCGGGGAGAGCGACGCCAGTCTCTTCTTGAGGTCCGCGTCCATCGCCTTGGCCTGGGCGGCCGAGACCTCGTTCGGCTCGGCGGCGTGGCTGTCGGCGCCGCGCGCCTTGCGGGCGCCGGAGACGGCCCCGGTGCCGTCCTCGCACTCCTCGGCGGAGAGGGAGGCGGAGGCGCGGTCGGCGGTGGCGGCACCGGTGGCGACGGGGGCCGAGAGCGGGGCAAGGGCCAGGGTTCCGGCCATGACGGCGGTACCGATGACACGACGTGACGTACGCGGGGATATACGGACAAGAGCACGCATGGTGACTCCTCGTGGGGGGTGCGCGGAGGAACTTCCTCCGCCACGCCGGGGAGATTACGCGTCCATGTCAGTGGCCGTTGAGGAGTGATCAGGCCCAATCATCCGTGGGGCAATTCGGCGCAACGGGAAGAAAATCTTCTGCGCCTTCCGGAGTTTGAGACGCCGACGTAACGAGCGGGAGGACGGAGGCGGGTGGTGTGTCCGGATTCGATCGCTGGAACTCGCCACCCGCCGTAGCCGTGTGATCTCTCGTTAACAGAAGGGATCATGGCTGAAAATCAACCATCCGGGATGCCTCAGAGGACCGGCTGGTACACCCGCTCGACACGCTGCGTTCCGCTCTGCGTCCGGTACGAGCGCGCCCAGGCCGCCGTCGCGGCCGGGTCCCTCTTGTCGGAGACCGTGTAGTAGTCCATCTGCGAGCGGGCGGCGGTCACGTCGAGCACCCCGTAGCCGTGGTGGTCCATGTCCACCCACTTCACATGGCGGTTGGCCGCCTTCACCGCGGTCGCCGCCACCGCCGAGAGCGTCCCCGGCGCCACGTGCAGCAGGTCGTCCAGGTTGTCCGAGGTCACCGAGGTGACCACGAACTCGGTCGCCGCCGAGGCCGAGAGCGGGTACGTCGCGGCCTTCACCGGCACGTCGTTGGCCCAGGCCATGTGGATGTCGCCGGTCAGGAAGACCGTGTTCCGGACGCCCCGCGAGGTCAGGTGCGCGAGCAGCTCCTTGCGGTCGTCCGTGTAGCCGTCCCACTGGTCGACGTTGACCGCGAGCCCCTCCTTCGGCAGGCCCATCAGCTCCGCGAGCGGCTCCAGGAGGTGGGCGGGCAGGGCGCCGAAGGCTACCGGCGAGATCATCACCGAGGTGCCGACCAGCTGCCAGGCCGCGTCCGAACCGGCAAGACCGGCCTTGAGCCAGTCCAGTTGGGCGCGCCCGGTGATGCTCCGCTCCGGGTCGTCGACCGTGCCGCTGCCCGTCTTCGCCTGGGCCGAGCGGAACGAACGCAGGTCGAGCAGGTGCAGATCGGCCAGCCTGCCGAAGCGCAGGCGCCGGAAGACCGTGCCCTCGGTGGAGGCCCGGACCGGCATCCACTCGAAGTACGCCTGCTTGGCGGCCGCCACCCGGGCCGCCCACTCGCCCTCGGCGCCGGGGGTGTGGTTCTCGGCCCCGCCCGTCCAGGCGTCGTTGGCGAACTCGTGGTCGTCCCAGATGGCGATCACCGGGTGCGCCGCGTGCAGCGCCCGCAGGTCGGGGTCCGTCTTGTACTTCCCGTGCCGGGCGCGGTAGTCGGCGAGCGAGACGATCTCGTGGCGCGGCTCGTGGGCCCGGACGGTGTACTTCGCGTCGGGATAGGCCCCACTGGCGTACTCGTAGAGGTAGTCGCCGAGGTGGAGCACCGCGTCCAGGTCGGCGCGGGCGGCGAGGTGACGGTAGGCGGAGAAGTACCCGGCCTCCCAGTTCGCGCAGGAGACCACGCCGAAGCGGACGCCGGGCGCGGCCGCGTCGGCGGCCGGGGCGGTGCGGGTGCGGGCGGCCGGCGAGACCACGCCGTCCACGGTGAAGCGGAACCAGTAGGAGGTGGCCGGGCGCAGGCCCCGGACGTCCGCCTTCACGGTGTGGTCGGTGGCGGCGTCCGCCGTGGTCGTGCCGGAGGCGACGGTCCGGGCGAAGCCGCGGTCCTCCGCGACCTCCCAGCCGACCCGGACGTCGGGGCCGAGGCCGGAGCCGGGCACGGCCTCGGGGACGGGGGTGACGCGCGTCCAGAGCAGGACGCCGTCGGGCAGCGGGTCGCCGGAGGCGACGCCGTGGAGGAAGGCGGGGGCCCCGGTCCCCGCGAGGGCGGGGGAGGCCGCGCCCAGGAGGGCGGGCGCGGCGACGGCGGTGACGGCGGCGGCCTTCACGACCGTGCGGCGGGTGGGGGCGGGAGATATGAAGCGACTGGTCACGGGCAGTCAGATTACTGACGGGTACGACCGGTGGGCAGGCGAAATCCGGAAGTTCGCCGACTGGTCGCCCCCGGGTCGCCCGGGGTGCCCGGAGCCGGTCCGGACGCGCCCCGGCCCCGGACCGGGGGTCCGGGGCCGAGAGGTCGGTGCTCCGTCGTGGAGCGGGCGGCCGGCCTCCGGGGCGGAGGCCGGCGGCGGGCGTCAGCCCTTGAGGGCCGCCGTGATCGCCGTCGTGAACTCCTCCGAGGTCATCGGCGGGTTGTCGGAGCCCTGGACCGTCACGGGCTTGCCGTCCATCTTCAGCGTCGGGGTGCCCTTCACCCCGCTGTCGTCGAAGGCCTTGGACATCTTCATCGCCCAGGCGTCGAAGGTGCCCTCCTCGACGTTCTTCTTGAACGCGGCGTTGCCCTTGAGCGCCGGCACCGACTCCGCGACCTCGATCAGGTAGGAGTCCTCGGCGAACTTGTCGTCGTTCTCCTCCGGGTGGAACTTCGTGGAGTAGAGCGCGGACTTGTACGTCAGGAAGGCCTCCGGGCTCACGTCCAGGGCCGCGCCCAGCGCCGACAGGGCGTTCTTCGAGCCCTCGCCCGTGGCGACGTCGTCGATGAAGGTGGCGCCGACGTACCGGATCTTGTACTTGCCCTCCTCGACGTCCTTCTCGACCGTGGAGCCGACCGACTGCTCGAAGGTCGCGCAGACCGGGCAGCGCGAGTCCTCGTACAGCTCCAGGGTCTTCTTCGCGGACGCCTTGCCGACGACGACCGTCGTGCCGTTCGCGCCCGAGGTGTTCTTCGGGGCCGTGACGGACGTCGCCTTCGCCGCCGTCTCCCACTCGGAGGGCTTGTTGGCCTGCACCACCGCGTAGCCGACGCCGCCGGCGACGGCGAGGACGGCCACGGCCGAACCGGCCACGACGAGCTGCCGGCGCACCCGGTCCTTCTTCGCCTGGCGCTCGCGCTCCTGGCGCAGTCGCTCGCGGGCGGCCGCCTTGCTGGCCTGGCTGTTGCGTGCACTCATGATCTTCTTCTCCGTGGGGCTGCGGAGGGCGCAAAAAACGTCCGTGGAGGACGTGGAGCGCCCGTGAAAAGGGGAAAGGGGGGAGCCGCGGGGCTCGCTCAGACGAGAGCGAGGCCCGGACGCGGCGGCCCCCGCCGCCCCACGGAGTGCACGAGGAGCCGGGTGCGCGAGGACCGGGGCCGGTCCTCGAGGCGCCCGGCGCGCCGGGGCGCCGGACCGCCCGCGCGGAAGAAGGCCGCCACGAGCAGCAGCGGCCGGAACGCGAAGGCCTCCAGCGCGCCGACCAGCCGGGCGAGGGCCCGCTCCCCGCCGCGCAGCCAGCAGGCCGCCGAGAACCCGACGCCCACGTGGGCCAGGAGCAGCAGCCACGGCAGCGCCGGGTCGGGGGAGGAGAGCAGGGCGGTCGCGTGCCCGCTCTCCGGGGCCGCCACGCCGGGCAGCGGAGCCCCCACGGCGCCGCCGCAGAAGACCTCCACGCCCACCGCGCGCAGCGACCCGGCGACCGGCCCGCCGGCGGGGCCGTAGCAGACCGTCTGGCCGCTGGTGAAGAAGGTGTCGGCCGCCAGCTCCAGCGGGACGAGGAGCCCGGCGATCGGGCCGAGGCCGCGCTCGCGGCCGGCCAGCGCGTACGCCACGGCGAAGACGGCGGCGGCGACCGGGAGGACCGCGCCCACCGGCAGCGGCACGCCCGAGAGCAGCACGTGGGACGCCACGGACAGCGTCACGACCAGTGCCGTGAAGAACGCCGCCCGCAGCGCCCTCAGCTGCGTCCCTGCCATGTCCATCGCTCAGGAGTGTGCCACGCGGGCGCGTAAGGGGTCATTAAAGGGAAACTGTGGACGGTCCCGCCGGCCCCTGGAGTCCCGGGATCCGGTCGTTGCGGAAGAGGTCCACGAAGATCTGGTGGTCCGCCCGGGCGCGGGCCCCGTAGGAGTGCGCGAAGTCCACGAGCAGCTCGGCGAAGCCCTCCCCGTCGGCGCCGATCGCCGCGTCGATGGCCCGCTCCGTCGAGAACGGCACGAGGGAGTGGCCGCTGGAGTCGTCCGCCGCCGCGTGCATGGTCGCCGTCGCCCGCCCCAGGTCCGCCACGGTCGCCGCGATCTCGGCCGGGTCGTCGATGTCCGACCAGTCCAGGTCCACCGCGTACGGCGAGACCTCCGCCACCAGCTGTCCCGCGCCGCCCAGCTCCGTCCACCCCAGCCAGGGGTCCGCGTGCGCCTGGAGCGCCCGCTGCGAGATCACCGTCCGGTGCCCCTCGTGCCGGAAGTACTCCCGTACCGCCGCGTCCGTCACGTGCCGGGAGACCGCCGGGGTCTGCGCCTGCTTGAGGTAGATCACGACGTCGTTCTCCAGGGCGTCGCTGTTGCCCTCCAGGAGGATGTTGTACGAGGGCAGACCGGCCGAGCCGATGCCGATCCCGCGCCGCCCGACCACGTCCTTCACCCGGTACGAGTCGGGGCGGGTCAGGCTGGACTCCGGCAGGGTCTCCAGATAGGCGTCGAAGGCCGTCAGGACCTCGCGGCGGGTGGCCGCGTCCAGCTCGATCGCGCCGCGGCCCGCCGAGAAGCGGCGCTCGAAGTCCCGGATCCCGGTCATCGAGTCGAGGAGGCCGAAACGGGTCAGCGACCGGGCCTGGCGCAGGGCGGCGAGCAGCGGCCCGCCGGCGGTCTCCAGGGTGAAGCCGGGCGCCTCGTCCCCCTCGGCACCGGTCGCCAGGGCGTGGATCCGCTCCCGGTAGGCGGCGGCGCAGATCCGCACGAGCTCGGTGATCTGTCCGTCGCTGAGCGCCTTGGCGTAGCCGATCAGGGCGAGCGAGGCCGCGAGCCGCTTCAGGTCCCAGGTGAAGGGGCCCACGTACGCCTCGTCGAAGTCGTTGACGTTGAAGATCAGGCGCCCGTTGGCGTTCATGTACGTGCCGAAGTTCTCGGCGTGCAGGTCGCCGTGTATCCAGACCCGGCCGGTGCGCTCGTCCAGGTACGGCCCGCCGTGGGCCTCCCGCTCCAGGTCGGCGTAGAACAGGCACGCGGTGCCCCGGTAGAAGGCGAAGGCGGACCCGGCCATCTTCCGGAACTTGACGCGGAAGGCCGCCGGGTCGGCGGCGAGCAGCTCGCCGAAGGCGGTGTCGAAGACGGCGAGGATGTGCTCACCGCGTTCGGTGGCGGTGGGCTGGGGGACCGACATCGGGATGCCTCCTGGTACGGGACGTGCACGCAGAGTGTTCACGACAAAAGGGACAGGTATTCCCCGTCTCACAACGCGCGACCCTAGCCCCCGAGTGCCCCGCGCGACCCTCCCGCCCGACTAGACTCCGACACCGTCCCCCTCAGACTGCCCGCAGCCTGCTCGTCGTCGTTCCCGGAGGCCTCCCGCCGTGACCAAGCCGCCCTTCACGCACCTCCACGTCCACACCCAGTACTCGCTGCTGGACGGTGCCGCGCGGCTGAAGGACATGTTCGACGCGTGCAACGAGATGGGCATGACGCACATCGCCATGTCCGACCACGGCAACCTGCACGGCGCGTACGACTTCTTCCACACGGCCAAGAAGGCCGGGGTCACGCCGATCATCGGCATCGAGGCGTACGTCGCCCCCGAGTCCCGGCGGAACAAGCGGAAGATCCAGTGGGGCCAGCCGCACCAGAAGCGGGACGACGTCTCCGGCTCCGGCGGCTACACCCACAAGACGATCTGGGCGGCGAACGTCACCGGCCTCCACAACCTCTTCAAGCTCTCCTCCGACGCGTATCAGGAGGGCTGGCTCCAGAAGTGGCCCCGGATGGACAAGGAGACCATCTCCCAGTGGTCCGAGGGCCTGATCGCCTCCACCGGCTGCCCCTCCGGCGAGCTCCAGACCCGACTGCGCCTCGGCCAGTTCGACGAGGCCCTGAAGTCCGCCTCCGAGTACCAGGACATCTTCGGCAAGGACCGCTACTTCCTGGAGCTGATGGACCACGGCATCGAGATCGAGCACCGTGTCCGCGACGGGCTCCTGGAGATCGGCAGGAAGCTCGGCATCCCGCCGCTGGTCACCAACGACTCGCACTACACCTACGCGCACGAGGCCACCGCCCACGACGCCCTGCTGTGCATCCAGACCGGCAAGAACCTCTCCGACCCGGACCGCTTCAAGTTCGACGGCACCGGCTACTACCTGAAGTCCACGGACGAGATGTACGCCGTCGACTCCTCGGACGCCTGGCAGGAGGGCTGCCGCAACACCCTCCTGGTCGCCGAGCAGATCTCCACCGAGGGCATGTTCGTCGAGAAGAACCTCATGCCGAGGTTCGACATCCCCGAGGGCTACACCGAGGTCACCTGGTTCCGCGAGGAGACCATGCGGGGCATGGCCCGCCGGTTCCCCGGGGGCATCCCCGAGGACCGCATGAAGCAGGTCGAGTACGAGATGGACACCATCATCTCGATGGGCTTCCCCGGCTACTTCCTCGTCGTCGCCGACTTCATCATGTGGGCCAAGAGCCAGGGCATCGCCGTGGGCCCCGGCCGCGGCTCCGCGGCCGGCTCGATCGTCGCGTACGCCATGGGCATCACCGACCTCGACCCCATCCCGCACGGACTGATCTTCGAGCGCTTCCTCAACCCCGAGCGCATCTCCATGCCCGACGTCGACATCGACTTCGACGAGCGCAGGCGCGTCGAGGTCATCCGGTACGTCACGGAGAAGTACGGCTCCGACAAGGTCGCCATGATCGGCACCTACGGCAAGATCAAGGCCAAGAACGCGATCAAGGACTCCGCGCGCGTCCTCGGCTACCCGTACGCCATGGGCGACCGGCTCACCAAGGCCATGCCCGCCGACGTCCTCGGCAAGGGCATCGACCTCGACGGCATCACCAACCCCTCCCACCCGCGCTACAGCGAGGCGGGCGAGATCCGGGCGATGTACGAGAACGAGCCCGACGTGAAGAAGGTCATCGACACCGCCCGGGGCGTCGAGGGCCTGGTCCGGCAGATGGGCGTGCACGCCGCCGGCGTGATCATGTCCAGCGAGCCGATCGTCGACCACGCGCCGATCTGGGTGCGGCACACCGACGGCGTCACCATCACGCAGTGGGACTACCCGCAGTGCGAGTCGCTCGGCCTCCTGAAGATGGACTTCCTGGGCCTGCGCAACCTCACCATCATGGACGACGCCGTCAAGATGGTGAAGGCGAACAAGGGCATCGACCTCGACCTGCTCGCCCTGCCGCTCGACGACCCGAAGACCTTCGAACTGCTCCAGCGCGGCGACACCCTCGGCGTCTTCCAGTTCGACGGCGGCCCCATGCGCTCGCTGCTCCGGCTGATGAAGCCCGACAACTTCGAAGACATCTCCGCCGTGTCCGCCCTGTACCGGCCGGGCCCGATGGGCATGAACTCGCACACCAACTACGCCCTGCGCAAGAACAAGCAGCAGGAGATCACCCCGATCCACCCCGAGCTGGAGAAGCCGCTCGAAGAGGTGCTCGCGGTCACCTACGGCCTCATCGTCTACCAGGAGCAGGTGCAGAAGGCCGCCCAGATCATCGCCGGCTACTCGCTCGGCGAGGCCGACATTCTCCGCCGCGTGATGGGCAAGAAGAAGCCCGAGGAGCTGGCGAAGAACTTCACCATCTTCCAGGCCGGCGCCCGGAAGAACGGCTACAGCGACGAGGCCATCCAGTCCCTCTGGGACGTCCTGGTCCCCTTCGCCGGCTACGCCTTCAACAAGGCGCACTCCGCCGCGTACGGCCTGGTCTCCTACTGGACCGCCTACCTCAAGGCCAACCACCCGGCCGAGTACATGGCGGGGCTGCTCACCTCGGTCAAGGACGACAAGGACAAGTCCGCGGTCTACCTCAACGAGTGCCGCCGCATGGGCATCAAGGTGCTGCCGCCCAACGTCAACGAGTCCGAGTCGAACTTCGCCGCCCAGGGCGACGACGTGATCCTCTTCGGCCTCACCGCCGTCCGGAACGTCGGCACCAACGTCGTCGAGTCGATCATCAAGACCCGCAAGTCCAAGGGGAAGTACTCCTCCTTCCCCGACTTCCTCGACAAGGTCGAGGCCGTCGTCTGCAACAAGCGGACCGTCGAGTCGCTGATCAAGGCCGGCGCCTTCGACGAGATGGGCCACACCCGCAAGGGCCTGGTCGCCCACCACGAACCCATGATCGACAACGTGGTGGCGGTCAAGCGCAAGGAGGCCGAGGGACAGTTCGACCTCTTCGGCGGCATGGGCGAGGAGACCAGCGACGAGCCCGGCTTCGGCCTCGACGTCGTCTTCTCCGACGTCGAGTGGGAGAAGTCGTACCTGCTCGCCCAGGAGCGCGAGATGCTCGGCCTCTACGTCTCCGACCACCCGCTCTTCGGCATCGAGCACGTCCTCTCCGACAAGACGGACGCGGCGATCTCCCAGCTCACCGGCGGCGAGCACAGCGACGGCGCGGTCGTCACCATCGGCGGCATCATCTCCGGCCTCCAGCGCAAGATGACCAAGCAGGGCAACGCCTGGGCCATCGCCACCGTCGAGGACCTGGCCGGCTCCATCGAGTGCATGTTCTTCCCGGCCACCTACCAGCTGGTCTCCACCCAGCTCGTCGAGGACACGGTCGTCTTCGTCAAGGGACGGCTCGACAAGCGCGAGGACGTGCCCCGGCTCGTCGCCATGGAGCTGATGGTCCCCGACCTGTCGAACGCCGGGACCAACGCGCCGGTGATCCTCACCATCCCGACGGTCAAGGTGACCCCGCCGATGGTCAGCAGGCTCGGCGAGATCCTCAAGCACCACAAGGGCAACACCGAGGTGCGGATCAGGCTCCAGGGCCCGCGCAAGACCACCGTGCTGCGGCTCGACCGGCACCGGGTGACGGCCGACCCGGCGCTCTTCGGCGATCTGAAGGTGCTGCTCGGCCCGTCCTGCCTGGCGGGCTGATCCTCCGTCCGGCCACGCGCAAGGGGCGCGCCCGTCGTCACGGGCGCGCCCCTTTGCCGTACGCGAAAGCCGTCAGTTGTGGCCGAAGCGCTTCTGGCGGCCCTTGCGGGCGACGTCGCTCGGGAGGACCTGGGACGCGCGCTGCGCGGCCTCCGACTCCATCGCCGACTGCTGCGCCTGCTGGGCGCCGCGCTCGGCCGGGGACTGCTGCTTCTGGGCGCGGTTCTGGTTCCGGTTCTTGGCCATGGTGATGCCTCCTCAAGGGAATTAGGGGCCAGGGCCGCTGTCAGCCTCACATAAGGCCTGAAACGCCGCATTTTGGATCATTACGGAGGGTCAGGGCCCGCCGAGCAGGACATTCGCCACGCCGATGATCCAGTTCCGACCGTCAAGCCACCGGCGGTCGGGCAGACTCGAAGGAAACCCGGAGCAACTTCCGATCCCGAGTCCGACCCCCAGGGCCGAAAGAGGGTGGAACACGTGGACCGCTGCGTCGTCCTGGTGGACGCCGGCTACCTGCTGGGCGCCGCCGCCAGCCTCCTCGCCGGGGAACCGGCCCGTTCCCGGATCACCGTCGACCACGCCGCGCTGATCCAGCAGCTGCGCCAGCGGGCCGAGGCCGAGACCGCGCTGCCCCTCCTGCGGATCTACTGGTTCGACGGCGCGCCCGACCGGGTGCCCCAGCCCGAGCACCGCAGACTGCGCGTGATGCCCCGGGTCACCGTCCGGCTCGGCGCCCTGACCAGGAGCGACGGACGCTGGGCGCAGAAGGGCGTCGACGCGGCCATGCACACCGAGCTGACCGAACTCGCCCGGAACAGGGCCTGCTCCGACATCGTGCTCGTCACCGGCGACGGCGACCTGCTGCCCGGCCTCATGTCCGCCAAGGAGCACGGCGTCGCCGTCCACCTCTGGGCCGTCCAGGCCGCCGACGGCGACTACAACCAGTCCGAGGACCTTGTCGCCGAGGCCGACGAGCGGCGGGTCCTCGACCGGGCCTGGATCACCCGCGCCGTCCGCGCCAAGGACCTCACCGGGCTCTGCGCGCCCCCGCCCGCCCCGCGCCCCGAGATCGCCGCGATCCTCTCCGCGCCGCTGCCCGAGGCCGCCCTCGCCGCCTCCGCGGAACGGGCGGCGGAAGCCGCCGCGGCGGCCGTACGGAACGGGAGCACGGCCCCGGCCGAGGTGAACGGCTCCTCCGGCGCCTCCGACGGCGGCCTCGACCACGGCCACGACCGCGCCGGGGAGAACGGGCGCGCCCCGGCCCAGAGCAGGGGCGTCCCCACCCCCAAGGACCTCGCGGGGCTGCGCGGCCCCGCAGCCAACGGCACCCATGGCGTCCACGGCCCCCACGGCTCCTCCGCGGCGCAGAGCGCCAGCGCGCTCCGCTGGTCCTCCGACCGGGGCTGGGTCGAGCGCCCCGCCCCCCTCGGCGAACCGCCCGAGACCGCCTCCCTGCCCACCCTCGCCACCCTCACCAGCGCCGAGCAGCGCTGGGCCGACCGCGAGGAGGACATCACCACCGTCGGCGGCGACCCCTTCGAGGTCGGGCAGGTGTTCGCCCGCCGCTGGATGGAACGTCTCCCGGAACAGAGCCACGTCCAGAAGCTCTCCACCCTCTACCCCCGCATCCCGCACCGCATCGACGGCGAACTCCTCCGCTACGCCGCCCGCTTCGGCCTCCTCGCCCACAAGGACGACCAGATCGACGAGCACGACCGGTACGCGATCCGGGCCGGTTTCTGGCGCGAGATCGACGTCCGCGCCGCCGCCGAACACGCCCCCGCGCCCGGAGCGGGCCCGGCGACCCCGTAGGCTCTTCCTCCGTGAGTACGGTGTGCGCGGTGCGGGATCTGGTCAAGACGTACCCCGCCACGCGCGGCAGGCGCGGTGCCCCGGCGACCCCCGAGGTGCGGGCCACCGACGGGATCAGCCTCGACGTGCGCGGCGGGGAGATCTTCGGGCTGCTCGGCCCCAACGGGGCGGGCAAGTCCACCCTCGTCCGCCAGGTCACCGGGCTCATGCGCCCCGACTCCGGCTCCGTCGAGCTCCTCGGCCACGACCTGGTGCGCCACCCCGAGCGGGCCTCCCGCCTCCTCGCCCACCTCGGCCAGGAGTCCACCGCCCTCGACGAGCTGACCGTCGCCCTCGCCGCCGAGACCACCGGCCGGCTGCGCGGCCTCACCGCCCGCGACGCGCGCGCCGAGAGCGGCGCCGTCCTGGAGGAGCTCGGCCTCACCGCCCTCGCCCCCCGGCCCCTCAAGAAGCTCTCCGGCGGACAGCGGCGCCTCGCCTGCGTCGCCGCCGCCCTCGTCGGCCGGCGGCCCGTCCTCGTCCTCGACGAGCCCACCACCGGCATGGACCCGGTCGCCCGCCGCGCCGTCTGGGCCGCCGTCGACCGGCGGCGCGCCGAACACGGCACCACCGTGCTGCTCGTCACCCACAACGTCATCGAGGCCGAGACCGTCCTCGACCGGGTCGCCGTCCTCGAACACGGCCGGGTCATCGCCTGCGACACCCCGGCCGGGCTCAAGGAGCGCGTCGCGGGCGAGGTCCGCGTCGAGCTGGTGTGGCGCGAGACCGCCCCGCTCCACCTGCCCGAGGTCGCCGCCCTGCGCGGCCTCGCCCAGGAGACCGGCCGGCGCTGGGTCCTGCGGCTCGCCCCCGACGCGGCCCGCGCGGCCGTCGCCACCGTCACCGGCGGCGCCGCCTTCGCCGCCCTCGACGACTTCACCCTGGCCACCCCCAGTCTGGAGGACGTCTACCTCGCCCTCGGCGGCGGGGCGAAGGGCGCGGAGGGGCTGGTGAAGGGATGACCCGCCCCGCCCCCGGCGGCAGCCGCGTCCCCCGCGCGGCTCTCCGCGTCCCCCGCCTCCCGCACGCGGACCTCCCCGCCCCCGCGGGGCACCGCGTTCCGTACCCCCACGCGACCGTCAGGAGCTGTCCGCAGTGAGCACCGTGCCCGCCGAGGCCCTGCCGACCCGCGCACCGGGCGTCCGTCCGCGCGCCGACGGGACCGCCGCCGCCGCGCCCCTCGCCCCGAGCGCCCGGCTGCTGCCCTCCCTGGCCGCCGTCTACCGCGCCCAGCTCTCCCGCGCCCGCGTCGCCCGGATCCCGCTGCTCTTCGTCGCCACCTTCCAGTCCATCGGGATCATGGTCCTGATGCGCGGGATCGTCGACGGCGGCTCCGAGGCGCGCGCGGTCGTCGCCGGCTCCACCGTCCTCGTCGTCGCCTTCGTCGCGCTCAACCTGCTCGCCCAGTACTTCGGGCAGCTGCGGGCCGGTGGCGGCCTCGACCACTACGCCACCCTGCCGGTGCCGCCCGCCGCCGTCGTGCTCGGCGCGGCCGGGGCGTACGCCTCCTTCACCGTCCCCGGGACCGCCTTCACCGCCGTCGCGGGCTCCCTGCTCTTCGGCCTGCCGCTCACCCACCTGTGGATCCTCGTCGCCGTCGTCCCGCTCTCCGGCGCCGCCCTCGCGGGGCTCGGCGCCGCCCTCGGGCTCCTCGCGCCCCGTCAGGAACTGGCCACCCTCCTGGGCCAGCTCGGCATGTCGGCGGCGCTGCTCCTCGGCGTGCTCCCGGCGGAGCGGCTGCCCGGGCCCATCGGCTGGGCGCGGGACCTGCTGCCGTCGACGTACGGCGTGGAGGCCCTGGCCCGCACCTTCGACCCGGACCCCGACTGGGCGGCCGTCGCCCTCGACCTCGCCGTCTGCGGCGCGGTCGGCGCGGTCTCGCTGGCGGTCGCCACCTGGGCGTACCGAAGGGCCGCCGTCCGCTGAGGCGGGTCACAGGCACACCTGGCACGATGGCGGGGTGACCGCACCTCTGACTCCGCCTCACCAGCCGCAGCCGCACGACCCCGACCGGCCGCCGCCCGCCCCGCCGACGCCCGGCCCGGCCGGGGACCCGATCACGGCGGCCGAGGTCATCCAGGGCGTTCTGGTGACCGCCGTCTCGGCGGTCGCGGGAGCGCTGCTCGGAGTGCTGTGGCTGAACCTGGCCCCCCGCGTCCTGCTCGTCTCGGACGGCAAGGGGGTCTACCTGCGGAACTCCGAGGGGGAGTACGCGATCGGCGCCGACGGCACGTTCGTCGTGCTCGCCCTGGCCTTCGGCGCGGTCGCCGGGCTCGTCGTCTTCCTGCTGCGCCGGCGGGGCGGGGTCCCGCTGGTGCTCGGCCTGGCCGTCGGCGGCGTCCTGGGCTCCCTGCTCGCGTGGGGCGTCGGCACGCACTTCGGCCCGACCTCGGACGTGGTCGCCCGCGCCAAGGCCGTCGGGCCGAACGTCCCCTTCGAGGCCCCGCTGGAGCTGAACCTGGGGATCGCCGCGCTCCTCGCCTGGCCGCTCGGGGCGATGGTCGTCCACCTGGCCCTGACGGCCGCCTTCGGCCCGCGCGACCCGGACCCCTGGGAGCAGCCGAAGGCGCTCTGAGAACCCACGGCCCCGCGGGAGCAGCCGAAGGCGCTCCGAGGCCCCGCGGCCCTGCGGACCGGAGGCGTCAGTCGCGGCCGATCGGAGCCACCACCGCCGAGGTGAGGGCGGCGAGGTCCGCGGGGGAGAGCTCCACCTCCAGGCCGCGCCGCCCCGCCGACACGCAGACCGTCGCGTGGTCCGAGGCCGAGGCGTCGAGGACCGTACGGAGCCGCTTGCGCTGCCCCAGCGGGGAGATGCCGCCCCGCACGTAGCCCGTGGTGCGCTCCGCCGCCACCGGGTCGGCCATCACCGCGCGCTTGCCGCCGACCGCCGAGGCCAGCGCCTTCAGGTCGAGCCGGCCCGCCACCGGGACCACCGCGACCGTCAGCTCGCCGTCGACGTCCGCCACCAGCGTCTTGAACACCCGGTCGGGGGAGACGCCCAGGGCCTCCGCCGCCTCCTCGCCGTACGACGGGGAGGCCGGGTCGTGCTCGTACGCGTGCACGGTGAACGGCGTGCCGGCCGCCGTCAGGGCCGCCGTCGCCGGCGTGCCCCCGCCGTTCTTCTTCTGCTTCTTCGCCACGCGCTCTTCCTCGTTCTCCCCAGGTCCCGGCCGGCCGGGACCGGACCGGCTCAGTTCGGGTACGTCGGGGCCTGCGTCAGATCCACCGCCGGCAGCGACGGCAGGTGCCGCAGCACCGCCGTCTCCGCGCGCAGCAGGGTCAGCTCCTCGCGCAGCCGCGTCGCCGTGTCCGGGGCCTGGAGCAGCCGCTGCTTCGACGGCGTGTCGAGGACCGCGGCCGACGCGACCAGGTACGACACCACCGACGGGTCGTCCGGCAGCTCGGTCGTGGTCAGCGAGCGCTCCCGGGCCCCCGCCAGCCGCTTCTGGTAGCTCCGGAAGGCCCGCAGCACCCCCTCGGCGAGCGTGCCCGCCCCCTCGCCCCGCTCCTCCGGGACCTCCTCGACCTCGGCCGTCAGGAACGGGCCGCTCGCGTCGACCGAGAGCAGCTTCACCCGGGTCGTGCCGGTGGACATCACCTCGAAGCTGCCGTCGGCGCGCTCCCGGATGCTCGCCGCGTCGGCGACGCAGCCGACCCGGTGGAAGGACTGGATCGGGTCGGGGCCGAAACCCGCCGCCGGACCCTTCTCGGGCAGCGCCGTCGGGTCCGGCATGCCGGGCGCGGTCGGCGCGACCTCGCGGCCGTCGCGGATCGCGACGACGGCGAAGCGGCGCGGCTCCGACTCGTCGAGGGTGAGCAGCTCGCGCATCATGGCGCGATAACGCTCCTCGAAGACGTTCAGCGGCAGCACGAGGCCCGGGAACAGCACCGTGTTGAGCGGGAAGAGGGGCAGACGGGCGGTGGTCACAGCCGCCAAGCCTAATGGCCGCCGGGCCCGCCCCGTCCGGCCCGTCCACGACCCGGCGTCCACAGGGGCGTCCGGCGGGCCACTTCGAACCGCGTCCGGTCCCGCGCGGCCAGGAAGCGGAGGAGGGGGTCCTCCCCGCTCGGGCGGGGCCGGGAGCCCGGAGGGGGGTACTCCGGCACGGCGTCCCGCGCCGACTCCCAGGGGAACGAGGTCGCGGAGGGGCCGATCCGGCCGAACTCCTCCAGCGCCTCCGCCCACCGGCCCCGCTCCATCAGCACGTGCGCGAGCAGGTTGCGGACCCCGGCCGGCCACGGGTCGCCCGCCGGGAACACCGCCGACAGGGCCAGGGCCCGGTCCGCCGCCCGGTCGAGGCGGGCCGGCGGCTCGGAACCGTCCTGCCCGGGCGGCACCCGCAGCGCCTCGTGGGCGGCGCGGACCGGCAGCGCCCGCACGAGCGAGTCCGGGGCGGCGTCGTCGGCCGCCCGCTCGGCGAAGTCGAAGGCGGCGCGGCGCGAGCCCTGCCCCTGGGCGGACAGGTACTTCAGGGCCGCGACGTGGCAGCCGTAGTGGTGCGGGGAGCGGCGCACGGCCTGCTCCCAGAGCGTCTCGAAGACGGCGGGCCCGGCCTGCGCCCCGCGCGCGTGGTCCAGGGCGAGCCGCCACGGCACCGGGTCGTGCGGGGCCGTCTCGGCGACCCCCCGGACCAGCGGTTCGAGATCGCGCAGGAGTTCGGCCCGCGCCGGAGACCCCCACGCCCTGCGGACGGCGAGCTGCGTCGTGACGAGGAGGGCGTCCGAGTCCTCGGGCGCGGTGGAGAGCCACTGGAGCAGCCAGTCGTCCCTGAGGTGGGCGAAGGCGGCGAGCCGGGTGACGTACCGGTCGCGGTCCTCCCACTCGGCGGCGTCCCGGGCGGTGGCGAGCAGCTTCGCCGCGGGCTCCGGGTCGCCGAGGGCGGCGGCGACCAGGGCGGGCGCGAGCCGCTCGTCCGGGGCGTCGAGCAGCACGTCGTCGTCCGGCACGAGCCCGGCGGCGAGCCGCGGCGCGTGCCGGGCCGAGCGGGCGGCGCCGACCAGGGCGCGGAACAAGGACATGGCGTGACGTATTGTCCCCCGGCGGCCCACGCCGCCGCAGCCGTCCCGGCAGGTCGTGACAGCTCCCTCACCCCGCCGTGACAGCTTCCACACGCCTGCCGCGCCCGCCCCCGCGTCCTCTCGCGAAAATCCCTCCGCGACCCGCTCACCCCCTGCTCAGCAGGCGGGTCGCGCCCGCCGCCACCGTCGTCGCGAGGATCCAGCCCAGCAGGACCAGCACCGCAGCCACCCACTGCCACGCGCCTTCGAGGCGCCAGTAGCCGTCCTGCCCGAGGTTGATCACCGGCAGCAGCAGGTCGAGCGCGTACAGCGTGCCGTTCCACGCGGGCGCCTCGTCCTCCTTCAGCGGCACCGGCCGGTAGTGGGAGAAGGCCACCGTGCCCGCCGCCCACAGCACCGCCATCCAGAGCGCCGCCCGGCCCGGCCGGTAGCCGTACGCCACCGTCCAGTCCTGGAGGTACCCCCAGAGCTTCCCGGCCAGCGGCAGCGTCTCCCGGCGGCGCCGCTGCTTGGCGAGCAGCACCTCACGGGCGTCCGCGTCCTCCCCGCTGTTGCGCAGCACCGTCGCGAGGCGCTCGTACGGCTCGGGGGCGTACTCCGGGGTCGCCGCCGCCACCCACTCCAGGCGCCGGGACAGCGGGAAGCGCTCGTACGGCACGAGGTTCTCGTAGACGAAGCCGCCCATCGCCAGGCCGCCGGGCCCCGGCCAGCTGCTCCACAGGTCGATGAGCGTGACGATCTTGGCGCCGTTGAGCACCACCCGCCCCTCCTCCGGGCGCTCGCCGTTGAACCGCAGCTCCGGGGTGACGATCCGGCGCAGCGACACCTCCTCCCGGCGCGCGCCGTCGAGGAGGAACCGGGCGTGCTTCAGGTCCACCGCGTCCCCGAACCGCCCGTCGTCGAGCCGCACCCCGCCGTGGAACTCGACCGGCTTGCGCCGCGTGCCCCGGGCGGGCGTGAGCCCGTACGGCGGGGTGGCCGTCGAACCGACCACCGTCCCCGCGGTCCCCGCCCCCTCGTACACCCAGGCCGCGTTCAGATAGAGGGAGCGCTCCACCGTGAGCTGCGGCGCGTTGAGCGCGCGGCGGCCCTGCGCGCCGCGCAGCACGCTGCCCCGCAGGCTGAGCGAGACCCCGACCTGGGCCCCGCGCAGGCTCAGCTCGCCGTAGGTCTCGATCAGCTCGGCCTGGAGGTCCTGCGCCACCACCATCCCGTCCGCCGCGATCGCCCGGCCCCGCCGGTCCGGCCACACCTGGATCTGGTTGATCAGCAGGTCCGTGCCGATCTGCGCGTCCGTCAGCCGGATGCCCCAGCGCACCCGGCAGCGCGGCAGGTGCAGGTCCCCCTCCGTGTGCAGCCGGGCCGCCTCCAGGCGCGGCAGCGCGCACTCGACCATCCGCAGGGTGCCGAACCGGGCCTCGGGCACCGCCACCTCGCCGTCGAACCGGCAGCCCTGCAGCTCCACGTACGGCCCTATCGTCCCGCCCGCCAGGTCCAGGACGCCCGTGATCCTCGCCCCGCGCAGCTTCAGCGCGGCCACCCGGCCGGACCGGGCCTCCGGCCCGGAGAGCAGCAGCAGCGCCATCACCTCGGCGCGGACGCTCCGCTCCTCCCCCCACTCCCACGCCCCGAACGGGTCGTCCCGCTCCGCGATCCCTTCCGTCAGATCGCACGTCCTGCCCACCCGGAACGCCCGCCACAGCGCCCGCTCCGGAGCCGTGAGGCCGTCCGGCACCCCGTCCTCGCGCGGCTCGGTCACTGCCGCCCCCTCGCTTTCCACGATCCGCACCCACGATTCCGCTTCCCGGGATCCGTGGATTCGTACAGCCGTTCTTCCCGCTGTGTGACGGGCTGAACGCTAACGGTCAGGAGTGGCGACAAGACGCCAGTGTGGTGTGTATCAGCCAGTGATACGGGCGTCCGGCCCCGTGGGGCGTCTGAGAGAATTGACCCGTGATCTCTCGAATCGATCTGCGCGGCGAGGCCCTCCCCGAGGGTTCCGCCCTGCGCGACCTGCTGCCCCGTGCCGAGTTCGACGTGGAAGCCGCCCTGGAGAAGGTGCGGCCGATCTGCGAGGACGTACGGCATCACGGCGCGGCCGCGGTGATCGACTACGGAGAGAGGTTCGACGGCGTCCGCGTCCGGAGCCTGCGCGTCCCCGCCGAGGAGCTCGCCCGCGCCCTCGACGAGCTCGACCCGGCCGTCCGCGCCGCCCTGGAGGAGTCCGTCCGCCGCGCCCGGCTCGTCCACCGCGAGCAGCGCCGCACCACCCACACCACCCAGGTCGTCCCCGGCGGCACCGTCACCGAGAAGTGGATCCCCGTCGGCCGCGTCGGCCTGTACGTGCCGGGCGGCCGCTCCGTCTACCCGTCCTCCGTCGTGATGAACGTCGTCCCGGCCCAGGAGGCAGGCGTCGAGGGCGTGGCCGTCGCCTCGCCCCCGCAGAAGGACTTCGGCGGCCTCCCGCACCCGACGATCCTGGCCGCCTGCGCCCTGCTCGGCGTGGACGAGGTCTACGCGGCCGGCGGCGCCCAGGCGATCGCCATGTTCGCGTACGGAACCCTCGACGGCACCGGGACGGACGGCGAGTCCGGCTGCGCCCCCGTCGACCTGGTCACCGGCCCCGGCAACATCTACGTGGCCGCCGCCAAGCGCCTCCTCAAGGGCCGCATCGGCATCGACGCCGAGGCCGGACCCACCGAGATCGCGATCCTCGCGGACTCCACCGCCGACCCCGTGCACGTCGCCGCCGACCTCATCAGCCAGGCCGAGCACGACCCGATGGCCGCCTCCGTCCTCGTCACCGACTCCGAGGAGCTGGCCGGGGCCACCGAGGCCGAGCTGAAGACGCAGGTCGCCGCCTCCAAGCACGTCGACGACCGGATCGCGCCCGCCCTGGCCGGCCGCCAGTCCGCGATCGTCCTCGTCCGCGACCTCGCCGACGGCCTCCGGGTCGTCGACGCGTACGGCGCCGAGCACCTGGAGATCCAGACCGCCGACGCCGCCGCCGTCGCGGACCGCGTCCGCAACGCCGGCGCGATCTTCGTCGGACCCTGGGCCCCCGTCTCGCTCGGCGACTACTGCGCCGGCTCCAACCACGTCCTGCCCACCGGCGGCTGCGCCTGCCACTCCTCGGGCCTCTCCGTGCAGTCCTTCCTGCGCGGGGTGCACATCGTGGACTACACCCGCGACGCCCTCGCGGACGTCGCCCACCACGTGGTGACCCTCGCGGAGGCCGAGGACCTGCCGGCCCACGGCGCCGCGATCAAGGCCCGCTTCGGGTGGAAGGTGCCGGACACCAAGTGACCGCAGACCGAGTGACCGGAACCGGCGTGACCGGAATCGACGACCTGCCCGTCCGGGACGAGCTGCGCGGCAAGTCCCCCTACGGCGCGCCCCAGCTCGACGTCCCCGTCCAGCTCAACACCAACGAGAACCCCTACCCGCTGCCCGAGCCGCTCGTGGCCCGGATCGCGGAGCGGGTCGCCGAGGCCGCCCGCGGCCTCAACCGCTACCCCGACCGGGACGCGGTCGAGCTGCGCACCGAGCTCGCCCGCTACCTCACCCGCACCGGCGGGCACCCGGTCGCCACCGAGAACGTCTGGGCGGCCAACGGCTCCAACGAGGTCCTCCAGCAGCTCCTCCAGACCTTCGGCGGCCCCGGCCGCACCGCGATCGGCTTCGAGCCCTCGTACTCGATGCACGCCCTGATCGCCCGCGGCACCGGCACCGGCTGGATCTCGGGCCCCCGCAACGACGACTTCACCATCGACGTGGAGGCCGCCCGGAAGGCGATCGCCGAGCACCGCCCGGACGTCGTCTTCGTCACCTCGCCCAACAACCCCACCGGCACCGCCGTCGAGGCCGACACCGTCCTCGCCCTGTACGAGGCGGCCCAGGCGGCCAGGCCGTCGATGGTCGTCGTGGACGAGGCGTACGTCGAGTTCAGCCACCGCGACTCGCTGCTGCCGCTCATCGAGGGCCGCCCGAACCTGGTGGTCTCGCGGACCATGTCCAAGGCCTTCGGCGCCGCCGGACTCCGCCTCGGCTACCTCGCCGCCCACCCCGCCGTGGTCGACGCCGTCCAGCTCGTCCGGCTGCCGTACCACCTCTCCGCCGTCACCCAGGCCACCGCGCTCGCCGCCCTGGAGCACACCGACACCCTCCTCGGGTACGTCGAGCAGCTCAAGGCCGAGCGCGACCGGCTCGTCGCCGAACTGCGGGCGATCGGCTACGAGGTCACCGAGTCCGACGCCAACTTCGTGCAGTTCGGGAAGTTCCCCGACACCCACGCCGCCTGGCGGGCGATCCTCGACCGGGGCGTCCTGGTCCGGGACAACGGCGTACCGGGATGGCTGCGCGTCACCGCCGGCACACCCGAAGAGAACGACGCGTTCCTCGACGCGGTCCGTGAATTGATGAAGGAGCAGGAACGATGAGCCGCGTAGGCCGCGTTGAGCGCACCACCAAGGAGACCTCCGTCGTCGTCGAGATCGACCTCGACGGCACCGGAAAGGTCGACGTGTCGACCGGGGTCGGCTTCTACGACCACATGCTCGACCAGCTCGGCCGCCACGGGCTCTTCGACCTCACGGTCAAGACCGAGGGCGACCTGCACATCGACTCGCACCACACCATCGAGGACAGCGCCCTCGCGCTCGGCGCCGCCTTCAAGCAGGCCCTCGGCGACAAGGTCGGCATCTACCGCTTCGGCAACTGCACCGTCCCGCTGGACGAGTCGCTCGCCCAGGTCACCGTCGACCTCTCCGGCCGCCCGTACCTCGTGCACACCGAGCCCGAGAACATGGCGCCGATGATCGGCTCGTACGACACCACGATGACCCGGCACATCTTCGAGTCCTTCGTGGCCCAGGCCCAGATCGCGCTGCACATCCACGTCCCGTACGGGCGCAACGCCCACCACATCGTGGAGTGCCAGTTCAAGGCCCTCGCCCGCGCCCTGCGCTACGCCTCCGAGCGCGACCCCCGCGCCGCCGGCATCCTCCCCTCCACGAAGGGCGCGCTCTAGCCGTGAACGGCCTCTCCACCATCCTGATCGTCGTCGGGCTGTTCCTGCTCGGCGGCATCTACTCCTTCTCCAAGCAGCAGATGCCCAAGGGCGTCATCGTGCTGCTCTCCATCGGCGCCGCGATGTGCCTCGCCGCCGGCGTGCTCCGTCTGGACGTGTGGTCATGAGCGCGTCCGCGAGCCCCGCGAAGGGGAGCCCCAAGAAGGTCGTCGTCTTCGACTACGGCTTCGGCAACGTGCGCTCCGCCGAGCGCGCCCTCGCCCGGGTCGGCGCCGACGTCGAGATCACCCGCGACTACGAGCGCGCCATGAACGCCGACGGACTCCTCGTCCCCGGCGTCGGCGCCTTCTCCGCCTGCATGCAGGGGCTCAAGGAGGCCCGCGGCGACTGGATCGTCGGCCGCCGCCTCGCCGGCGGCCGGCCCGTCATGGGCATCTGCGTCGGCATGCAGATCCTCTTCGCCCAGGGCATCGAGCACGGCGTGGAGACCGAGGGCCTCGACGAGTGGCCCGGCACGGTCGAGCCGCTGAACGCCCCCGTCGTCCCCCACATGGGCTGGAACACCGTCGACGCCCCCGCCGACAGCGAGCTGTTCGCCGGACTCGACGCCGACGCCCGGTACTACTTCGTGCACTCCTACGGCGTGCGCGAGTGGACGCTGGAGGTCGGCAACCCCAACATGCGCGCCCCCAAGGTCAGCTGGACCACCCACGGCGAGCCCTTCGTCGCGGCCGTCGAGAACGGCGCCCTGTGGGCCACCCAGTTCCACCCCGAGAAGTCCGGCGACGCCGGAGCCCAGCTCCTCACCAACTGGATCGGAACCCTGTGAGCAGCACGCTTGAACTCCTCCCCGCCGTCGACGTCCGCGACGGCCAGGCCGTCCGCCTCGTCCACGGCGAGTCCGGCACCGAGACCTCCTACGGCTCCCCGCTCGAAGCGGCCCTCGCCTGGCAGAACTCCGGCGCCGAGTGGCTGCACCTGGTCGACCTGGACGCCGCCTTCGGCACCGGCGACAACCGCGAGCTGATCGCCGAGGTCGCGAAGGCCATGGACATCAAGGTCGAGCTCTCCGGCGGCATCCGCGACGACGCCTCGCTCGCCGCCGCCCTCGCCACCGGCTGCACCCGCGTCAACCTCGGCACCGCCGCCCTGGAGACCCCCGAATGGGTCGCCAAGGTCATCGCCGAGTACGGCGACAAGATCGCCGTCGGCCTCGACGTGCGCGGCACGACCCTGCGCGGCCGGGGCTGGACCCGCGACGGCGGCGACCTGTACGAGACGCTGGCCCGCCTCGACTCCGAGGGCTGCGCCCGCTACGTCGTCACCGACATCGCCAAGGACGGCACCCTCCAGGGCCCCAACCTGGAGCTCCTGAAGAACGTCTGCGCGGCCACCGACAAGCCCGTCGTCGCCTCCGGCGGCGTCTCCTCCCTGGACGACCTGCGGGCCCTGTCCGGCCTGGTCCCGCTGGGCGTCGAGGGCGCGATCGTGGGCAAGGCGCTCTACGCCGAGGCCTTCACCCTCGAAGAGGCGCTCGCGGCGGTGGCGTCGTGACCTCCGCGGTCCGCAAGGTCGTCACCGGTGCCCCCTGGGAGGAGCAGTTCGGCTACTCCCGCGCGGTCGAGCTGCCGAACGGCACGGTCCTGGTCTCCGGCTGCACGTCGGTGGTCGGCGGCCAGATCGCCGGCGGCGGCCCGCACGAGCAGACGGTCAACTCCTTCAACGTCGCCTTCGAGGCGCTGAAGCAGCTGGGCCTGGGTCCGGAGCACGTCGTCCGCACCCGGATGTACATCACGCACGCCCGGGACGTGGAGGAGGTCGGCCGCGCCCACAAGGAGCTGTTCGACGGCATCCGCCCGGCCGCCTCGATGATCATCGTCTCCGGCTTCGTCGACCCCAGCCTGGTCGTCGAGGTCGAGGTCGAGGCCTACCGGGGTGAGGACGCGTGAGCCTCGCCGTACGCGTGATCCCCTGCCTGGACGTCGACAACGGCCGGGTCGTCAAGGGCGTCAACTTCCAGAACCTGCGGGACGCGGGCGACCCCGTCGAGATGGCGAAGCTGTACGACGCCGAGGGTGCCGACGAGCTGACCTTCCTCGACATCACCGCCTCCTCCGGCAACCGGGAGACCACCTACGACGTGGTGCGCCGCACCGCCGAGCAGGTCTTCATCCCGCTCACGGTCGGCGGCGGCGTGCGGTCGGCCGAGGACGTCGACAGGCTGCTGCGGGCCGGCGCCGACAAGGTCGGCGTGAACACCGCGGCCATCGCGCGCCCGGAGCTGATCCGGGAGATCGCGGAGCGCTTCGGCCGCCAGGTGCTCGTCCTGTCCGTGGACGCGCGCCGCACGGAGACGGGCTCCTTCGAGGTCACCACGCACGGCGGCCGCAAGGGCACCGGCATCGACGCCGTCGAGTGGGCGCACCGCGCCGCCGAGCTCGGCGCGGGCGAGATCCTGCTCAACTCGATGGACGCGGACGGCACGAAGGACGGCTACGACACCGAGATGATCGCGGCGGTGCGCAAGCACGTGACCGTGCCGGTGATCGCCTCCGGCGGCGCGGGGAAGCTCTCCGACTTCCCGCCGGCCGTCGCGGCGGGCGCGGACGCGGTGCTCGCGGCCTCCGTCTTCCACTTCGGCGACCTGCGGATCGGCCAGGTCAAGGAGACGCTGCGGGAAGCGGGCCACGAGGTCCGCTGAGACCCGGTTCCGCTCTCCGGAAGGGCCCCCTCGGGGGCCCTTCTTCACGCCCGGACGTGCAACATTTATTTCGCAATTTTAGTTGCGCAACTTTTCTTTCGTATCTAGGGTCGTGGACATGACCTCGTCCGAGAACCGCCGGATCACCGACCTCGGCACCCTCAAGGCCATCTCGCACCCGCTGCGGATGCGCCTCTACCGCGCCCTCTTCACGGCCCGCACCGCCACCGCCTCCCAGCTCGCCGACCAGGTCGACGAGGCCGTCTCCCTCGTCAGCTACCACCTGCGCAAGCTCGCCGAGCACGGCCTCATCGAGGAGGCCGGGGCCCGGTCCACGGACGGCCGCGAACGCTGGTGGCAGCCCAGCTCGTACGGCTTCAGCATCCACGACGAGGACATGCGCGACGCCCCCGAACTCGTCGCCGCCAACACCGCCTTCAGCCGTGCGGTCGAGGAGCAGCGCAACGGGATGTACGCCCGCTTCCTCGACGAGCGGCCCACCTGGTCCGCCGAGTGGCGCGCCGCCTCCACCGCCTCCGAGTGGCTGCCCCGCCTCACCGCCCCCGAACTCGCCGCGCTCACCGCCGAACTGGACGCCGTCGTCCAGAAGTACGACCAGCGGGCCCGCGCCGCCGAAGAGGCCGGCGACACCGAGGGACGCGAGAACACCGCCGTCCACATCCACGCCTTCCCCTACCGCGCATGAGCGCCGCCGTCCTCACCGCCGCCCCCCGGCGGCCCGCCCACCGCGACCCCCGGGTCCTGCGCTGGCTCGGCGCCTACACCGCCTCCACCCTCGGTGACAGCGTCTACCACCTCGCCCTCTCCTGGGCCGCCGTCCGCGGCGGCACCCCGGCGGAGGCCGGACTCGTCCTGGCCGTCTCCGCCGTGCCCCGTGCCCTCCTCATGCTCGGCGGGGGAGTGATCGCCGACCGCTTCGGCCCCCGCCGGGTCGTCATCGCCTCCGACGCCGTCCGCTGCCTCGTCGTCCTCGCCCTGGCCGCGCTCGTCCTGGCCACCGCGCCCACCCTCTGGGTGCTCGCCGCCGTCGCCCTGGTCTTCGGCGTCCTCGACGCCCTCTTCATGCCCGCCGTCGGCGCCCTGCCGCCCCGGATAGCCGCCCGCGACCAGCTCGCCCGCGTCCAGGGCATGCGCGGCCTCGGCCAGCGCGCCGGAGCCGTCCTCGGCGCCCCGCTCGGCGGCCTCGCGGTCGCCCTCGGCGGACCGGGCATCGCGTTCGCGGTCGCCGGACTGCTCTTCGCGCTCTCCCTGCCCCTGCTGCTCGGCCTGCGCCTGAGCCCGCTGCCCACCGGGGCCGGGACGGAGGCGGCCCGGAAGAACACCGCCCTCGGCGACCTCGCCGACGGACTGCGCTACCTGCGCGGCCACCGGGTCCTCGGCCCCCTCATGATCGTCATCGCCCTCAGCGACCTCGGCTTCGTCGGCCCCCTCAACGTCGGCCTCGCGCTCCTCTCCGACCAGCGCGGCTGGGGCGCCTCCGGCATCGGCTGGATCCTCGCCGGCTTCGGCACGGGCGCGGCGGCCTCCTCGCTGCTGCTCGGCGTCAAGGGCCGGGTCCCGCGCGCCGGAGCCGTCCTCGGCTGGACCATGGCCCTCGGCGCCGTCTCGGTCGGCGCGCTCGCCCACGCCCCGCTGCTGCCCCTCGCCGTGCTCCTCGCGCTCTCCGTCGGCCTGCTCGCCGGGCTCTCCGGAGCCCTGGCCGGCGCCCTCCTCCAGACCGAGTGCGACCCCGCGTACCTCGGCCGCGTCTCCGCGGTCGCGAGCCTGTGCAGCCTGGGCCTCGCCCCGCTGAGCTTCCCGCTCACGGGCGCCGCGATCGGCCTGTGGGGCACCGGCCCGGTCTTCGTCGCCAGCGCCGCCGTCTGCGCCCTGGCGGGCGTGTACGGCCTCCTGGTCCCGGCCCTGCGCCACGCCGAACTGCCGAAGTGACGCAGGCCGCCGGGGCGCCGGAGCGGCACCGGGCCGGCGAAGCGACGCAGGCCGCCGGGCCGCCGGAGCGGCACCGGACCGGCGAAGCGACGCAGGCCGCCGGGCCGCCGGAGCGGCACCGGACCGGCGAAGCGACGCAGGCCGCCGAGCCCCCGGAGCGGCACCGGGCCCTCCGGACAGGCACCGGGCCCTCCGGACAGGCACCGGGCCCTCCGGACAGGCACCGAGCCCCCGGACAGGCCCTAGAACCCCAGCTGCTTCGTCTCCCGCAGCCGCTCGATCGCCTGCGGCTCCCCGTCGAGCGCCACCTTCGCCGCGTCCTGCCGCCCGTACAGGTACATCGTCAGCTCGCCCGGCTCCCCGGAGGCCGTCACCACCGGGGTGCCCTTGTGGGCGACCACCGTCTGCCCGTCCGGCCGGCGCAGCACCAGGCCCACCGGGACCTTGCGGCCCAGGAGCCGGGCCGAGCGCTCCAGGCGCGACCAGAGGGCGTCCGCGAAGACCGGGTCCAGCTCGCGGGCCGACCAGTGGGGCTGGGCCCGCCGCACGTCCTCCGCGTGCACGTAGAACTCGACGACGTTCGCCCCCTCGTCCACCTGCTTGATCGTGAAGGGCGAGAACTTCGGCGGGCCCGTGCGGATCAGCCGGATCAGCTCGTCGTACGGCCTGTCGGCGAACTCCGCCTGCACCCGGTCCTGCCGGTTCTTCAGCGCCGGCACGAGCGAACCGGCCGCCGCGTCCGGGCGCCGCTCCCGGACCACCACATGGGCCGCGAGGTCCCGCGTCCGCCAGCCCTCGCAGAGCGTCGGCGCGTCCGGACCGGCCGCTTCCAACAGGTCAGCCAGCAGAAGCCGTTCACGTTTGGCATGGGTCGACATGTCCGCCAGCGTACGGCGGACGCCGGCGGTCCGCCCAGTGGACGCCCCGCCGGACACCCTCCCCGGGCGCGGCACAATGGCGCCATGAGCAGCAATCTCGACCCGGCCGTCTCCGCCCGGCTCAAGCGCAGCCCGGACGGGCTCGTCCCCGCCATCGCCCAGCAGTACGACACCGGTGAGGTGCTGATGCTCGGCTGGATGGACGACGAGGCCCTGCACCGCACCCTCACCACCGGCCGCTGCACCTACTGGTCCCGCAGCCGGAACGAGTACTGGGTCAAGGGCGACACCTCCGGCCACGTCCAGCACGTCAAGTCCGTCGCCCTCGACTGCGACGCCGACACCCTCCTCGTCAAGGTCGACCAGGTCGGGGCCGCCTGCCACACCGGCGCCCGCACCTGCTTCGACGCCGACGTGCTCCCCGTCTCCCAGTAAGGTCCGGTGCCATGGATCTCGAGACCTTCCGCAAGCTGGCGGCCGACCGCCGCGTCATCCCCGTCAGCCGCAGGCTCCTCGCGGACGGCGACACCCCGGTCGGGCTCTACCGCAAGCTCGCCGCCGAACGCCCCGGCACCTTCCTCCTCGAATCCGCGGAGAACGGCCGCAGCTGGTCCCGCTACTCCTTCATCGGGGTCCGCAGCGACGCCACGCTGACGGTCCGGGACGGCGAGGCCCACTGGCTCGGCACCCCGCCCGTCGGCGTCCCCGTCGACGGCGACCCCCTCCAGGCCCTGCGCGCTACCGTCGAGACCCTCCACACCCCCCGCGACCTGGCGTCCGGCATGCCGCCCTTCACCGGCGGCATGGTCGGCTACCTGGGCTACGACATCGTCCGCCGCCTGGAGCGGATCGGCGAGCACGGCCGGGACGACCTGGAGCTCCCCGAGCTCACCATGCTCCTCACCAGCGACCTCGCGGTCCTGGACCACTGGGACGGCTCGGTCCTCCTGATCGCCAACGCGATCAACCACAACGACCTGGAGACCGGCGTCGACGAGGCGTACGCGCACGCCGTCGCCCGCCTCGACGCGATGGAGGCCGACCTGGCCCGCCCGGTCGCCACCGCCCCCACCGCCCTGCCCGCCTCCGAGCTCCCCGCGTACTCGGCCCTCTGGGGCGGCCGGGCGTACCAGGAGGCCGTCGAGGACGTGAAGGAGCGCATCCGGGCCGGCGAGGCCTTCCAGGTCGTGCCCTCGCAGCGGTTCGAGACCCCCTGCACCGCCTCCGCGCTCGACGTCTACCGGGTCCTGCGGGCCACCAACCCGTCCCCGTACATGTACCTCTTCCGCTTCGAGAACGGCTTCGACGTCGTCGGATCCAGCCCCGAGGCCCTCGTCAAGGTCGAGGACGGGCAGGCGCTCCTGCACCCCATCGCCGGCACCCGGCACCGCGGCGCCACCCCGCAGGAGGACCACGACCTCGCCGAGGAGCTGCTCGCCGACCCCAAGGAGCGCGCCGAGCACCTCATGCTCGTCGACCTCGGCCGCAACGACCTCGGCCGGGTCTGCGCGCCCGGCTCCGTGGAGGTCGTCGACTTCATGTCGATCGAGCGGTACTCCCACGTCATGCACATCGTCTCCACCGTGACCGGCCGGGTCGCGGAGGGCCGCACCGCCTTCGACGTCCTCACCGCCTGCTTCCCCGCCGGCACCCTCTCCGGCGCCCCCAAGCCCCGCGCCATGCAGATCATCGAGGAGCTCGAACCCTCCCGGCGCGGCCTGTACGGCGGATGTGTCGGTTATCTCGATTTCGCCGGCGACGCGGACACCGCCATCGCCATCCGTACGGCCCTGCTCCGCGACGGCACCGCGTACGTGCAGGCCGGAGCGGGTGTCGTCGCCGACTCCGATCCGGTGGCCGAGGACGACGAGTGCCGCAACAAGGCGGCGGCCGTGCTCCGCGCCGTCCACACCGCCAACCGGATGAACGCCTCCTGAGGACGTAGGGGATAGTGGGGTACGTGAGTGCCGTACCCGTACCCCAGCCCCGGGCCGCCCGCGCGGCCGCCCCCGCCGGTGGCCGTCGCAGCCTGGCCGCGGCCCTCTTCCTCGGCGCCCTCGGCGCCACCGTCGTCCTGCTCTCCGCCGGTCAGATCTGGGCGGAGGGCACCGCGGCCGTCGGCGGCGGCAGCGTCCCCGTCGAGGCCGACGGCGGCACCGTCACCGGCGTGCCGACCGCCCTCGCGATCGTCGGCCTCGCCGCGCTCTTCGCCGTCTTCGCCGTCCGCCGCACCGGCCGCGCCCTCGTCGCCGCGGTCCTCGCGCTCAGCGGCGCGGGCGCCGCGCTCGCCGCGGTCCTCGGCGCCTCCGACCGCACCGCCCTGGACGCCGAGGCCGCCCGGATCAGCGGCGACACGGCCGCCGCCGTCGCCGGCCTGACCCACACCGTCTGGCCGTACGTGACCGCAGTCGGCGCCGTCCTCATCCTGCTCGCCGGCCTCTTCGCGCTCCGCTTCGGCAAGAACTGGCCGGCCATGGGCGGCCGCTACGAGCGCACCGGCGCCCCGCGCGCCGGACGCAGGGCGCCCGCCGCCGACCCGGACCGGCCCGAGGACCTGTGGAAGGCCCTCGACCGCGGTGAGGACCCCACCCGGGGCTGACGGAGCCGGGGCGCCGACCGCGACGCGTGATCGTCCCGGTACCCCCGATTCATCCTCGCGTGCCCGCGTGCGGGACAATGAGCGCCGAGCGTCCGCGCACGCGTGACCTCACCATCGAGCAACAGCAACGAGGAGCAACTCATGGCGGGCAGCGCCCACGGACACACCCCGGCCGCCTGGACCGGTGTCATCATCTCCTTCATCGGCTTCTGCATCGCCGGAGTCTTCATGGTGGCCGCCAACGTGCCCGGTTTCTGGGCGGGCATCGCCGTGGTCCTCCTCGGCGGCGTCGTCGGCGGGGCGATGAAGGTGGCGGGCCTCGGCATGCCGAAGCAGTCGGCCGACGTCGTCGCCGCCCGCGAGGCCGCGACCACGACCGCGCGGGCCCGCTCCTGACGCGACCCCACGCACCCGAGGGCGCGGCCCGGCGACGCCGGACCGCGCCCTCGCGCGTGGAGGGGCCCGGGCCGGGCTCGTGGGTTGATGAGGGCCGGGCCGGGCTCGCGCGTGGAGAGGACCGGCCGGGCTCGTGCGCGAGGGGTCGGGCTGCGCCCTCGCGCGCGAGGGGCGAGAATCACCGCGTGGACCCGCACCCGACGCCCGAACCCGCGACCGACACCGCCCACCGCACCCGGTCGGCGGAACGGACGGACACGAATGTCCCGGCCCCGTCGGCCGGGGGCCCGCTCGCCCCGGACCCGGCCCCGTCCGTCCCGGACCCGTCGTGGGAACCCCCGCCCGCCCCGGCCCCGTCGCCGGCGGCCCCGGGCCCGGCCCCGTCCGCCGTGGACGCTGCGGGCCCCCGCCCGCAGGCGGTCGTACCGCCGCCCCCACCCGGCACCCCTTGGCCCGGGCCCCCCGCGCCCCCGGCCCCGCCCCGGTCGCGCGCCCGGCGCCTGCTCGCGCCCGTGGGCGCGGTCGCCGGGGTCGTCGCGGCGTTCGCGTACGTCGGGACCGTCGACCCCAACGAACCCGGGCACTACCCCGTCTGCCCGCTGCTCCGCTTCACCGGCGTGTACTGCCCCGGCTGCGGCGGGCTCCGCAGCGCCCACGCCTTCGCCCACGGCGACCTCCCGGCCGCCCTCGGCGCCAACGCCCTCGCCGTCGTCGGCTACGGCGTGTTCGCCGTCGTCGCCGTCCTGTGGCTGGTTCGCGCCTGTCGGGGCGTGCCGCTGCGCCTCGCGATCCCGCCGAACTGGTGGTGGGGGATCGGGGCCGTCCTCGCCCTCTTCACCCTGGTCAGGAACCTTCCCTTCGGCTCCGCGCTGGCCCCGTGAGGACCCGCCGCGACCTCGTCGGGACGTCCCAGCAGGTGGGACGTCGCTCCGGCCGATGCGATTCCCGGGCCGTCCTGCGGATAGGATCGATATGGCTGAACCTGGTTCATCATCACCGTCCCGGAAGGGGGCCCCTCGCGTGAGTGTGCTCGACGAGATCATCGAAGGCGTGCGCGCCGACCTCGCAGAGCGGCAGGCGCGGGTCACCCTCGACGAGCTCAAGGAGCGCGCCGCCAAGGCGCCGCAGGCCAAGGACGGCGTCGCCGCACTGCGCGGCGACGGCGTCAAGGTGATCTGCGAGGTCAAGCGCTCCAGCCCGTCCAAGGGCGCGCTCGCCGTGATCGCCGACCCGGCCGGACTCGCCGCGGACTACGAGGCGGGCGGCGCGGCCGTCATCTCGGTCCTCACCGAGGAGCGCCGCTTCGGCGGCTCCCTCGCGGACCTGGAGGCCGTCCGCGCCAAGGTCGACATCCCGGTCCTGCGCAAGGACTTCATCGTCACCGCGTACCAGCTCTGGGAGGCCAGGGCGTACGGGGCGGACCTCGCGCTCCTCATCGTCGCCGCCCTGGAGCAGGAGGCACTCGTCTCCCTCATCGAGCGGGCCGAGTCCATCGGGCTCACCCCGCTGGTCGAGGTGCACGACGAGGAGGAGGTCGAGCGCGCCGTCGACGCGGGCGCCCGGATCATCGGCGTCAACGCCCGCAACCTCAAGACCCTCAAGGTCGACCGCTCCACCTTCGAGCGCGTCGCCCCCGAGATCCCGGCGCACATCGTCAAGGTCGCCGAGTCCGGCGTCCGCGGCCCGCACGACCTCATCGCGTACGCCAACGCGGGCGCCGACGCGGTCCTCGTGGGCGAGTCCCTGGTGACCGGCCGCGACCCGAAGGCCGCCGTCGCCGACCTGGTCGCCGCCGGCGCCCACCCGGCCCTCCGCCACGGGCGGAGCTGACCGGACCATGACCCCCCGCCGCGACACGCCGACCCCTCCGGGCCCCGCCCGGGGGAACGTCGCCGTGCCGTCGGCACCCGGGCGCCGCGGCCGGCTCCGTACCGCCGCGGCCCCCGTCCCCGCGCACGCCCCCCTGGCCCGGGGCTGCCGCCCGCGCGGCTGCCGCGCGCCCGCCCGGCGGGTCCTCGGCCGCCGGGTGCGGTACGTGATCGGCGACGAGCCCGGCCAGGTCAACGGCATGCGATGGCGCCCGCGCCTCGCGCGCGACGTCAACGCCTAGCGGCTTCTGGTTTCCAGCGCCTTGCCGGTGCGGGGCACCTCCGTGCCGCGCGGCCCCCGCCTCGTGGGTCGACCCCGCTTCGGCGCGGCCCTTCGCCCCGCCCCTGCTGCCGGCCTCCACCCCCCCCGTGTGGGCAATCGTCCCGCAGGGCGGGACAGGTGGGCACACGGGACGGCGCCCATCGCGGGCGCCTCCGCACCTGTTCCCGCCCGCACCACCGGCGCGGCGCACAGCGCGGTGCGGGTCAGGGCGCGGAAGCCTGGGTCCGGCAAAGGGCGCCGTCCGGTTGTGCCCACCCTCCCCCAGAGGGGGCACCCCCACGCCCCAGCGGAACGACTGCCCACAACGGTGGGGCGGAGGCCCCGCAACGGGCAGGGGCGAGGCCTGAGGCCGAGCTGCGGGTGTCGCCGGAGCGGAGGCCCGTAACCGGTGCCCGGCAACGGCGACGGCAACCGCACCGGCGACGGCAACCGCAACCGCACCGGCGGCGGCAACGCCGTACGCGAGCGGCGCGCGCATACCGTGACCATCACCCACACGTAACCCCGGGGCACCGCCCCGCGAGGAGCAACCGCATGTCCAGCGAGTTCTTCATTCCCGACCCGGACGGTCAGGTCCCCACCGCCGAGGGCTACTTCGGCGCCTACGGCGGCAAGTTCATCCCGGAGGCCCTCGTCGCCGCCGTGGACGAGGTCGCCGTCGAGTACGACAAGGCCAAGGGCGACCCCGAGTTCGCCCGCGAGCTCAACGACCTGATGGTCAACTACACGGGCCGCCCGAGCGCCCTCACCGAAGTGCCCCGGTTCGCCGAGCACGCCGGCGGCGCCCGGATCTTCCTCAAGCGCGAGGACCTCAACCACACCGGCTCGCACAAGATCAACAACGTGCTCGGCCAGGCCCTCCTGACCAAGCGCATGGGCAAGACCCGGGTCATCGCGGAGACCGGCGCCGGGCAGCACGGCGTCGCCACCGCCACCGCCTGCGCCCTCTTCGGCCTCGACTGCACCGTCTACATGGGCGAGGTCGACACCCAGCGCCAGGCGCTGAACGTCGCCCGGATGCGGATGCTCGGCGCCGAGGTCGTCGCCGTGAAGTCCGGCAGCCGCACCCTCAAGGACGCCATCAACGAGGCCTTCCGCGACTGGGTCGCCAACGTCGACCGCACGCACTACCTCTTCGGTACCGTCGCGGGCCCGCACCCCTTCCCCGCCATGGTCCGCGACTTCCACCGCGTCATCGGCGTCGAGGCCCGCCGCCAGATCCTGGAGTGCGCCGGGCGCCTCCCCGACGCGGCGATCGCCTGCGTCGGCGGCGGATCCAACGCCATCGGCCTCTTCCACGCCTTCGTCCCCGACGCCGGCGTGCGCCTGATCGGCTGCGAGCCGGCCGGCCACGGCGTCGAGACCGGCGAGCACGCGGCCACCCTCACCGCCGGCGAGCCCGGCATCCTGCACGGCTCGCGCAGTTACGTCCTCCAGGACGACGAGGGCCAGATCACCGAGCCGTACTCGATCTCGGCCGGTCTCGACTATCCCGGCATCGGCCCCGAGCACGCCCACCTCAAGGACAGCGGCCGCGGCGAGTACCGGGCCGTCACCGACGACGCCGCCATGCAGGCCCTGCGCCTGCTCTCCCGCACCGAGGGCATCATCCCGGCCATCGAGTCGGCGCACGCCCTCGCCGGGGCGATCGAGGTCGGCAGGGAGCTGGGCCCCGAGGGCCTCCTCGTGGTCAACCTCTCCGGGCGCGGCGACAAGGACATGGACACCGCCGCCCGCTACTTCGGCCTGTACGACACCGACGCCGAGGTCGCCGCGGACGCCGGCGCCGACGACACCGCCGAGATCGAGGGGGACGCCAAGTGAGCGGCAACATCGACCTGCTGAGCGACACCCTCGCCGCCGCGAAGGCGGAGAACCGGGCCGCGCTCATCGCCTACCTGCCGGCCGGCTTCCCGACCGTCGACGGCGGCATCGCGGCGATCAAGGCCGTCTTCGACGGCGGCGCCGACGTCGTCGAGGTCGGCCTCCCGCACAGCGACCCCGTCCTCGACGGCCCGGTCATCCAGACCGCCGACGACATCGCCCTGCGCGGCGGCGTCAGGATCGCCGACGTCATGCGCACGGTCCGCGAGGCCCACGAGGCCACCGGCAAGCCGGTCCTCGTCATGACGTACTGGAACCCGATCGACCGGTACGGCGTCGAGCGCTTCACCGAGGAGCTCGCCGCGGCCGGCGGCGCGGGCTGCATCCTGCCCGACCTGCCGGTCCAGGAGTCCGCGCTCTGGCGCGAGCACGCCGACAAGCACGGTCTCGCGACCGTCTTCGTCGTCGCGCCCAGCAGCAGGGACGAGCGCCTCGCCACCATCACGGCCGCCGGTTCCGGCTTCGTCTACGCCGCCTCCCTCATGGGCGTCACCGGCACCCGCGCGTCCGTCGGCGAGCAGGCGGCCGACCTCGTCCGCCGCACCCGCGCCGCCGTCGAGCCCGGCCGCACCCTCCCCGTCTGCGTCGGGCTCGGCGTCTCCAACGCCGTCCAGGCCAAGGAGGTCGCCGCCTTCGCCGACGGCGTCATCGTCGGCTCCGCCTTCGTGAAGCGGATCCTCGACGCCGAGGGCGACGAGGCCGCCGGACTCGCCGCCGTAAGGGAACTGGCGGCCGAACTCGCCGAGGGCGTCCGCCGGGATCCGTAACCCGTCCGGGTGGATCTGGGACCGGGGAGGCGCGCACGTGCCTCCCCGGTTCGTTGTCCGGGGCGTGAGCCAGAACAGCCGTGGTGACGGCAACCGGAACGCGCGGGAGCGCCTTCAGCAGCAGCGCGAGCGCGACAAGGCCCGCGACAGGCAGCGACGCGTGCTGATCGTGTCGTCGGCGGTGGTCGGCGTCCTCGCCCTGGCCGCGGTCGTCGGCGTGATCGCCGCGAACGCCGACAAGGGCGGCGGATCCGACAAGGCGGGGCCCGTGGTCGCGCCGTCGACCTCGGTCGAGGGCGACAAGCCCGCCATCCCCACCGGCCGGCCGGACGCCCCCGCCACCCTCCAGATCTGGGAGGACTTCCGCTGCCCGGCGTGCGCCCAGTTCGAGAACGTGATGCGGAACTCCATCCACGAGCTGGAGGCCTCGGGGCAGCTCAGGACCGAGTACCACCTCGCCACCCTCATCGACGGGAACATGGGCGGCAGCGGCTCGCTGCGCGCGGCGAACGCCGCCGCGTGCGCCCAGGACGCGGGGAAGTTCACCCCGTACCACGACACGCTCTACATCAACCAGCCGCAGGAGACGGACGACGCCTTCGGCGACGACAAGAAGCTGATCGAGCTGGCGGCGAAGGTGCCCGGCCTCGACACGCCGGAGTTCCGGAGCTGCGTGGAGGACGGCACGCACGACAGCTGGGTCGTGAAGTCCAACGAGGCCTTCCAGAAGGGCGGCTTCCGCGGCACCCCGACCGTCCTGCTCAACGGCGAGTCGATCTTCCCGACCAAGGGGAACGAGCAGCTCTCCCCGGAGAACCTGAAGAAGTGGGTCGCCGAGGCCAACAAGGGCAAGAAGCCCGGCACGACCTCCCCGTCGGCCGGCTGAACGGCCCTCCGGACGGGTCCGTCCGCCGGGGTTAGTTACCCAGACGTTGCCGGGCGGGCTGCCGTCCCGCCCGCCCGGCAGGGTAGCGTCGGACCTGCCATGGACCTTGCCTACATTCCCAGCCCGTCGACCGGCGTGATCCACCTCGGACCGATCCCGCTGCGCGGCTATGCCTTCTGCATCATCATCGGTGTCTTCGTCGCCGTCTGGTACGGCAACAAGCGCTGGATCGCCCGGGGCGGCACCGCCGGCACCGTGGCCGACATCGCCGTCTGGGCGGTGCCCTTCGGCCTCGTCGGCGGACGCCTCTACCACGTGATCACCGACTACCAGCTGTACTTCAGCGAGGGTGAGAACTGGGTCGACGCCTTCAAGATCTGGGAGGGCGGCCTCGGCATCTGGGGCGCCATCGCGCTCGGCGCGGTGGGCGCCTGGATCGGCTGCCGCCGCCGGGGCATCCCGCTCCCCGCGTACGCCGACGCCATCGCGCCCGGCATCGCCCTCGCCCAGGCCATCGGCCGCTGGGGCAACTGGTTCAACCAGGAGCTGTACGGCCGGGCGACCGACCTGCCCTGGGCCCTGAAGATCAGCGAGGGCGCGAACCGCGAGGCCGGGACCTACCACCCGACCTTCCTGTACGAGTCGCTCTGGTGCGTCGGCGTCGCCCTCCTCGTCGTCTGGGCCGACCGCCGCTTCAAGCTCGGCCACGGACGCGCCTTCGCGCTCTACGTCGCCGCGTACTGCGCGGGCCGGGGCTGGATCGAGTACATGCGCGTCGACGAGGCGCACCACGTGCTCGGCCTGCGCCTGAACGTGTGGACGGCGATCGTCGTCTTCGTGCTCGCGGTGGTCTACATCGTCGTCTCGTCGCGGGTCCGCCCGGGACGAGAGGAGATCGTGGAGCCGAAGGCGGAGAAGACGCCGGAAGGGTCCGAGAAGGCCGAGGAGTCCGACAAGGACACGGAGACGGACGCGGACGGCGACGCGAAGCCGGACGCCTCCTCCGACGCCGTCGACCTCGGCAAGGACGTGGAGCACGGAGCCGGGAAGAGCTGACCTCCCCGCCCGCGGAGATCGGAAGGGCCGCCGGAGCCGAAAGGTTACGGCGGCCCTTCCGCGTACGGGGGTACGGGTCACCCGGCCCGGGCGGCGAGGGCGAGGACCCGGTGGGCGCCCTCCACCACCGCCGCGTCCACGAACCGCCCGTCCGGGAGGGCCAGCGCGCCCTGCCCGGTCGCGGCGACGATCTCCCGGGCCGCGTCGACCTCCTCCGGGGTGGGGAGGTAGGCGCGCTCGATGACCGGGAGCTGGCGGGGATGGATGGCCGCCCGGCCCAGGAAGCCCATCGCCCGGCCCCGGGCGCAGTCGGCGGCCAGCCCCTCCAGGTCGCGGACGTGGGGGTGGACCGACTGGGCCGGGGGCGGCAGGGCGGCCGCGCGGGCCGCGACCACCAGCCGGCCGCGCGACCAGTCGAGCCCGCAGTCCTCCCGCACCCCCAGGTCGGAGCGGAGGTCGGCCTCGCCGAGCGCGATGCCGCGCACGGCGGGGTGGGCGGAGGCGACGGCGTACGCGTTCTCCACGGCGAGGGCGCTCTCCAGGAGCGGGTAGAGCGGGAGGCCCGGGGCGAGGCCGGCGATCCGGTGGATGTCAGTGGCGTGTGTCACCTTGGGCACACGGAGACCGCAGAGGCCGGGGAGGGGGGTCAGGACGGGGATGTCGAGCGGGGTGTGGACGCGGACGTGGACCGGGACGGGGTGGACGTCCGCGAGGAGATCGGCCGTGGCGTCCAGGGCGTACGCCTTGCGGTCGGGGGCGACCGCGTCCTCCAGGTCGACGATGACGACGTCGGCGCCGGAGGCCAGGGCCTTGCGGACGACCTCGGGCCGGTCGCCGGGCGCGTACAGCCAGGTGAGCGGGGTGTGCGGTCCGGCGGTGCCGCTCGCGACGGGCGCGCCGGTCCGCTCGCGGGGGCCGCTGACCCGGCCCAGGTTCCGGACGCCGTGCGGTCCGCTCATACCGCCCCCTGCTCGCGGAGGGCGCCGATCTCGGCGGGGCTGAGGCCCAGCTCGGAGAGGACGGCGGCGGTGTCGGCGCCGTGCGGGCGGCCGGGCCAGCGGATGGCGCCGGGCGTCTCGGAGAGCCGGAAGAGGACGTTCTGCATCCGGATCGGCCCCAGCTCGGGGTCCGCCACCTCGGTGACGGTGCCGAGCGCCTGGTACTGCGGGTCGTCGAGGACGTCCCGGACGTCGTAGACGGGGGCGATGGCCGCCTCCGCCTTCTCGAAGGCCGCCATGGCCTCGTCGCGGGTGTGGCGGGCGATCCACGAGCCGACCGCCTCGTCCAGGACGTCCGCGTGCGCGGCCCGGCCCGCGCCGTCGGCGAACCACGGCTCGTCGATCAGCTCCGGGCGGCCGACGAGGTTCAGGACCCGTTCCGCGATCGACTGCGCGGAGGTGGAGACGGCGACCCAGGAGCCGTCGGCGGTCCGGTAGGTGTTGCGCGGGGCGTTGTTGCGGGAGCGGTTGCCGGTGCGGGGCTGGACGTATCCGAGCTGGTCGTACCAGAGGGGGTGGGGTCCGATGACGGAGAGCATCGGTTCGATGATCGCCATGTCGACGACCTGGCCGCGGCCGGTCGTCGTCCTGGCGGTGAGCGCGGTCATCACGGCGTACGCGGTGGCCAGGGCGGCGATCGAGTCGGCCAGGCCGAAGGGGGGCAGGGTCGGCGGGCCGTCGGGCTCGCCGGTGATGGCGGCGAAGCCGCTCATCGCCTCGGCGAGAGTCCCGAAGCCGGGACGGTGGGAGTACGGGCCGAACTGGCCGAAGCCGGTGACCCGGGCCAGGACCAGACGCGGGTTGGCGGCGGAGAGCTCCTCCCAGCCCAGGCCCCAGCGCTCCAGGGTGCCGGGCCGGAAGTTCTCCACGATCACGTCGGCGTCGGCGGCGAGCGCGAGGAGGGTGTCGCGGCCGCCCGGCGCGGACAGGTCGAGGGTGATCGTCCGCTTGTTGCGGCCGAGGACCTTCCACCACAGGCCGATGCCGTCCTTGGCGGGGCCGTGGCCGCGGGACGGGTCGGGCTTGCGGGGGTGCTCGACCTTGACGACGTCGGCGCCGAAGTCGCCCAGCATCATGGCGGCGAGCGGCCCGGCGAAGAGGGTCGCGAGGTCCAGGACGCGCAGTCCGTGGAGGGGAGGGACGGGGCCTGCGGGTGCGGCGGCGGCGTCGGCCGGTGTGCCGTCCGGCGCGGGAAGGGTTGTCATACGGGATCGGCCTCCAGGGTCTCGGGGGAGCGGAAGGCCGCTTCGATGTCGACGCGGTACGGCATCGAGGTCGACGCGCCCTCCCGCCGGACGGAGAGCGCGGCGGCGGTCTGCGCCCAGAGGATCGCCTCCGGGGCGGGACGGCCCTCGCCGAGGGCGACCGCGAGGGCGCCGACGAAGGTGTCGCCGGCGCCGGTGGTGTCCACGGCCCGCACCCGGCGGGCGGGCACGGTGACCGGCTCGGCGCCGCGCGCCGCGTACAGGCTGCCGGCCGCGCCCAGGGTGACGACCACCTCGGGGACGTCCTGGAGCAGGGCCTCGGCGGCGGCGCGCGGATCGGTGAGACCGGTGAGCGCGGCGGCCTCGTGCTCGTTCGGCACCAGCAGGTCGGTGACGGCGAGGAGTTCGGGCGGGAGCGGCCGTGCGGGGGAGGGGGTGAGGAGGGTGCGGACGCCGCGCCGGCGGGCGGCCGTGGCGCCCTCGACGACGACGGGGAGGGGGAGTTCGAGCTGGAGGAGCAGGGTGTCGGCGGTGCCGATGAGGGCCTCGTCGCCGTGGGTGAGGGAGGTGACGGTGCCGTTGGCGCCGGGGACGACAACGATCGCGTTGCCGCCCTCGTCGTCCACGACGATGTGGGCGGTCCCCGAGGGGCCCTCGACGGTGCGCAGCAGATCGGTCTCCACCGCGCAGTGCTCCAGGGTCGCCCGGAGCTGCGTGCCGAAGCCGTCCGTGCCGACCGCCCCGATCATGGCGACCTCGGCGCCGGCGCGGGCGGCGGCGACGGCCTGGTTGGCGCCCTTGCCGCCGGGGATCGTGCGGAAGGAGCGGCCGGTGACGGTCTCGCCGAGGGCCGGGGCCCTCGGCACGTAGGCGACGAGGTCCATGTTCGTGCTGCCGAGCACGACGATGCTGGTCATGGGCGTACTGCCTCCAGGTGTGTCAGTTCGGCCAGGGTGTCGAACCCGATGCCGTCGAAGGACGGGACCGAGGTCGCGAGGCGGTTCTTGAGGGGGGAGGTCCAGCGTTCGGGCAGCCGGTCGGGGTGTCCGGCGAGCAGCCCGGCGACCGAACCGGCGGTGGCGCCGTTGGAGTCGGTGTCCCAGCCGCCCGAGACCGCCGCGCAGACGGAGCGGGAGAAGTCGCCGTCGGCGTGGGTGAGGGCGGCGGCGAGCAGGGCGGCGTTGGGGACGGCATGCACCCAGTGGTACCCGCCGAGTTCGGCGTGCAGCCGGTCCACGACGGCGTCGAAGCCGGCGTGGGCGCGGGCGTGCGCGACGCCCCGGCGGACCGCCCGCGCCAGGCGGGAGCGGGGCGGGACCACGGAGAGTCCGGCGGCGAGCGCCCGGTGGACGTCGGCGGTGCCGGACGCGGCGGCGGCGACGGTGGCGGCGACGAACATGGCGCCGTACACGCCGTTGGCGGTGTGGGTGAGCACCGCGTCCCGGTGCGCCTGCGCGGCTGCGGCGACCGGGTCGCCCGGGTGGGTCCAGCCGTGCACGTCGGCCCGGATCTGGGCGCCGATCCACTCGCGGAAGGGGTTGCGGCGGACGGCGGTCAGCGGGGGTTCGACCCCGTCGAGGAGGTTGCGGTAGGCGACGCGCTCGGCCGTGAAGGTGCGGCCGGCGGGGAGTTCGTCGAGCCAGAGGCGGGCGACGTCGGAGGTGGTGAAGCCGCGGCCGTACCGCTGGAGCAGGAGGAGGTTCAGGAGGGGGTAGTTGAGGTCGTCGTCCTCGGGCATGCCGTCGATGTTCTCGGCGAGGGAGGTGGCGGCGGAGCGCCGGTTCCAGGGGTGCGCGGCGAGCAGTCCGGGAGGCACGCCCCGGGCGGTGAACCAGGTGGTGAGGGGCCAGTTGCCGGCGGCGCGGGCGAGGGCGCGGATCGCGGGGAGGGGCAGCTTCTCGACGGGCTTGCCGAGCAGGCAGCCGACGGCCCGCCCGAGCCAGGCGGCGTGCAGACGGGGGAGGAGCGCGGGGTCGTGCGCCGTTCCCCTTCCCGCGCCCGGGAAGAGGGGACCTCCGCTTTCCGGAAGCCTGCCGGGCCCGGGGGGCGCGCCCCCGTGGCCCCCGAGACTTCCGTGCTCCCGGGGTCCCGTCCCTTCGGACGGGGCGTTCCGGCGGGTCGTGCCCCCGGATCCCCGGGGTCCCGGCGCTTCGGGCGGGTGCGGCGAGACGCCCGGCGCCAGGGCCTCGTGGCCGTCGTACGGGGAGCCCGGTACCGGGGCCGGAGTCTGTCCGTCCCCGGCCTCACCGTGGGGCCCTCCTGCGGATGCGGTCGTCAGGGCCTGGATCGCGGGGAGCGCGGTCGGCTCGTGTTCCGCGAGAGGGGAGGGCAGCGTGGCCAGGGCGTCGAGGAGTTCTTCCGCCAGGGGGCGGAGGTCCGGGCGGGGGGTCTCGGAGGCGCCGGCCGCCTCCGGGGCGGGCGGGCCGCCCGCCGCCGCCCAGCGGGCCGCCGGGACGCGGGCGTCGCGGCCGTCCTCCGCCGCCTGCCGGAGCTCGTGGCCCACCAGGTCCTCCGGCTGCACCCAGGTCACACGGAGGTTCACCGGTCCTCGCCCGTCAGCGCCGCGAACGCCGACTCGTGGGCCCGGCGCGCCTCCGCGTCCCGCGCGAAGACCTCGCGGGCGACCCCGGCCAGGGCCCGCGCCGGGGCGTGCAGGTCGAGGCGGCTCGCCTCCGCCACCCGCTTCGCCCAGTCGGCGGGAACGGCCGCCTCGCCGTGCAGCGCGCCCACGATCGCCCCCGCCATCGTGGCGATCGAGTCGCAGTCCCGGCCGTAGTTGACCGCCCCCAGGACCGTGCGCCGGAAGTCGCCCCCGCCGACGAGCAGCATCCCCAGGGCGATCGGCAGCTCCTCGATCGCGTGGAGCCGGGAGGGCCGCCGGGCGCCGAGGGACGGCGCGCGGTAGTCGGGGCCGACCGTGTCGAAGGGGGCGACCGCCCCGCGCAGGGGAGCGAGGGCGGTCTCGAAGTCCGTGTGGCGGGCGGCGGCCTCGGCCACCGCCTCGATCGCCGCCTCCGTGCCGTCCTTCGCCAGGGACAGGGCCGCGTCCACGACCGAGGCCGGCGTCGCGCCCGGCACGCAGGCCGCCGCCACCGCCGCCGCGAACACGCCGGCCGCCTCCCGCCCGTACGAGGACTGGTGCGCGCCCGCCAGGTCGAGGGCCTCGGCGTAGGCGGCCCGGGGGTTGGCGGCGTTGACGAGCCCGACCGGCGCCATGTACATCGCGGCGCCGCAGTTGACGATGTTGCCGCTGCCGGCCTCGCGGGGGTCCACGTGGCCGTAGTGGAGCCGGGTCACGATCCACTTCTCGGCGAGGAAGATCCGCTGGAGCGGCAGCGCCTCCGCCTCCAGCTCCGGGATCCAGACGGGGGAGTTCATGAGCTCGGGGACGAGGTGGTCCGCGACGGCGTACGCGTCGAGGTGGCCGCGGACCTTCTCGTACACCCGGATCAGGGTGTGGGTCATCAGGGTGTCGTCGGTGACGTGCCCGTCGCCCTTGTGGTACGGGGCGATGGGGCGGGCGGTGCGCCAGGCGTCGCCGTTCCAGGGGCCGACGATCCCGGTGACGCGGCCGCCGTGGCGCTCCAGGATCTGCTCGGGGGTGTAGCCCTCGACGGGGCCGCCGAGCGCGTCGCCGACGGCGGCCCCGACGAGACTGCCGGTGATCCGGTCATCCAGGGTGGGAAGGCCCGGTGCGGTCGGCGCGCTCGGTGTGTTCGGTGTGCGTACAGCCGGGGTGGGCACGTCCAGAGTGGGGTCCATGTCGGAATTGTCCACCTGGGGCGGCCGGTTCCGTGGCTCCGAGCAGCCCGGCGAGTTCCACCAGGTCCGTCCCCGCGAGCCGGGGCAGCGCGCAGCCCGCGAGGGTCCGGCAGGCCTCGCGCCAGGTCGCCGGGACCGAACGGCCGCCGCCGAGCGCCCCGGTGAGGGCGCCCGCGAGCGCCGGGGCCGAGTCGGCGACCCGGGAGAGGCAGGCGGCGGCCGGCACCGCGGCCGTCATCTCGCCCCGGGCGGCGAGCACGAGCGCCAGGGCGACCGGAACGGTCTCGGCGGCGGCGACGCCGTAGCTGTAGACGTGGTCCACGATCCGGTGCTCCAGGAGCGGGACCAGCTCGAAGGCCGAGCCGGCGGTCCGGGCGAGCTCCACGGCGTGCCGGGCGTTGCGGCCGATCTCGGTGGCGGGCGGGAGTTCGGCGAGCGCCGCCCCGACGGCCTCCTCGGCGGTCGCCCCGCCGAGGGCCGCGGCGACCGCCGCCGCCGTCGCGCGGGCGCCGTGGACGCCGTCGCCGTCCTGGGTGTACCGGGCGTCGAACTCCGCGAGTTCGGCGGCGGCGCGCGGATCGCCCGGGTGGACGAGGGCCAGGACGGCGGCCCGCACGCAGGCGGCGTCGTCGAAGTAGTGCGGGTTGTCGTGCCCGGTCGCGGGCGGGCGCAGACCGGTGGCGAGGTTGCCGAGGCCGGCGCGGACGGAGATCCGGGCGCGGAGGGGCAGGACGGCGGACTCGACCTCGGGGGCGCGGTCGGCGGCGGCCGCGACCTGGCCGGCGAGCGCGTTCCAGGCGAGGTCGACGGCGGCGCGGAGCCGGCGCTCCGGGGGCAGCCCGGCGAGGGCGGGGGAGGCGGAGGCGAGGATCGCCTCGGCGGTGAAGACCGCCCACTCGGCGTCGTCGGAGGGGCCGAGCAGGAGGGGCTCGGGCGGCTGGTTGAGGGCGAGGGGCACGGGGAGGGTGGTCGTCGCGTTCTGCTCCGCGAAGGTGTCGAGCTCCCGGGTGAGGCGGCGGGTCCACTCGGGCATCCGGGCGGCCCGGTGCCGGGCGGCGGGCCACCCGGCGGCGTCGCCCGCGGCGAGCCCGAGGAGCAGTCCTTCGATCGCGTCGCGGTGTGCGGGGACCTGGGCGGTCGGTGGCTGGGCCTGGGTGCTCGGCGGCTGGGCCTTGGCGGTCGGCGTCTCGGTCCGCGTCTCGGTCCGGTCGGTCGGCACCGGGGTCCGGTCGTGCGCGTCCCGCACCGGGGGCGCCGCAGGCTCCACGGGGGCCCCGTTCAGCAGGCCGGTGCCCCGCACCGGGGTCTGTGCCCAGCCTCCTCCGGAGAAGGGACCCCCGTACCCGACGGGACGACTGCCCGCGGGGGTGGTGACGGTGCCGGTGCCGCCTCCTGGCGCGGTGCCGCCCACGGGGGTGGCGGCGATGCCCGCACCCAGGGCGGTGCTGCCGGTGGGGGCGGTAGCGGTGACCGTACCCGGTGTCGTGCCGCCCGCACCCGATGTCGTACTGCCCGTACCCGGTGTCGTGCCGCCCGTACCCGATGTCGTACTGCCTGCACCCAGCACCGTGCCGCCCGCACTCGGCGCCGTCCCGTCCCCGAGGGTCCCGGCGATGCCCGCCCCCGACGCGGTGCCGCCCGCAGGGGCGGTGTCCGGCCCCGGGGTGCTGTTCGCCGTGGGGGCCGGTGCGAGCGGCCCCGCCCCCGTGGCCGTACCGATGGTCGTACCGGTGGCCGTACCCGTGGTCGTACCGGTGGCCGTACCGCTGTCCGCAAGCGTCCCCGTCCCCGGCGGATCCGTCCTCTCCCCGTTCACGCCGCCTCCTCCGGGGTCAGCAGGTCCGCGATGTCCAGGACGTGGTAGCCGCGCATGGAGGGGAGGCAGCTTCCGGTGACCGGGGCGATGGCGGTGGCCCACTCCGCCGGGATCGACCGGACGCCCGACATCGCGCCCGCCAGGGCGCCCGCGACCGCCGCCGTGGTGTCGGCGTCGCGGCCCATGTTGACGGCGGTCAGGACGGCCGTGCGGAAGTCCCCGCGCGCCGCCGCGAAGGCGCCGAACGCCAGGCCCACCGCCTCCGGCGCCAGGTCCGTCCACGGGTAGCCGCCGACGACGACCGCCGAGCGGACCTGGCGCTCGCGGACGAGCGGGTCCGGCTGGACCCGCTGGGCCGCCACGACCGCGCGGCGCAGCGAGCGGGCCGTCCACGAGTCCATCGGGACGGCGGAGAGCGCCGCCGCGATCACCGACGTCACGCTCGCCCCCGCCATCGCCGCCGCGACCCCCGCCGCGACCGCCTGGCCGCCGTAGATGCCCTCGCCCTCGTGGCTGACGCTGCCGTCGATCGCGACGAGCCGGGCCGCCTCCGCCGGGCGCCCGGCGGCGAACACCCCGAACGGCGCCGCGCGCATCGCGAGGCCGTCGCTCCAGGCGTGCCGGTGCTGCGCGGAGATCGGCGCCGCGAGCCCGCGCCGGAGGTTCTCCAGGGTGCCCCGCTCCGAGAAGCCCGCGCCCCGGAAGGGGCCCTCGTCGAGGTCGGCGATCCAGCGGTGCCAGGCCCGCTCGACGTGCCGGACTGTGAGGGCCGAGCCGTGCCGGGCGAGCAGCAGCCCCGAGAAGACGGCGTACTCGGTGTCGTCCGTGCCCGCCGGGCTCTCCGTCACGAAGCCCTCGATCCGGCCCCAGCGGCGCCGGATCTCGGAGGGCCGCATGTTCTCGGCGGGCGCGCCGAGCGCGTCGCCGACGGCGAGGCCGAGGAGCGCCCCCCTCGCCCGTTCGCGGGTGTCGCATGCCGTGGTGGTGCCCATGTGCGGCGGCTCCTTCCTCGGGGAGGCGCACCGGCGGCGCCCCGTTGCCTGGATCTGTGCCACCACCGCCCGGGAACTCGCCGCGGAAACGTCTCTGTCACCCGCCTGACACCCCGCCAGAGGCCGGACCGTCGGTGAGGCGAGCCTTGGTAAGTACGGCCTGCCTTGCTAGCGCGCCCCTTACATCGAGCGTATTTTCGAGGGTAGTCGAGGGGGAGGCGGGCACGTCCCGGCCCGCCGTGAAGAGGGGAGCACGATGTCCATCGTCGAAGCCCAGGCACCGCTGCACGAGGCCCACCGCGACAACCACACGCACCGCGACGTGAACGGCGGTTGGCTGCGTCCGGCGGTCTTCGGCGCGATGGACGGACTCGTCTCCAACCTCGCCCTGATGACCGGCGTCGCCGGCGGCGCGGTCTCCTCCGGCACCGTCGCCGTCACCGGCCTCGCGGGCCTGGCCGCCGGCGCCTTCTCCATGGCCGCGGGCGAGTACACCTCCGTCGCCTCGCAGCGCGAACTCGTCCAGGCCGAACTGGAGGTCGAGCGACGCCAGTTGCGCAAGCACCCCGTCGACGAGATGGAGGAGCTCGCCGCGCTCTACGTCTCCCGGGGCGTCGAGCCCGCCCTCGCCCGCGAGGTGGCGATGCAGCTCTCGAAGGACCCCGACCAGGCCCTGGAGATCCACGCCCGCGAGGAGCTCGGCATCGACCCCGACGACCTGCCGTCGCCGGCGGTCGCCGCGGTCTCGTCGTTCGGCTCGTTCGCGCTCGGCGCGCTGCTGCCCGTCCTGCCGTACCTGCTCGGGGCGACCGCCCTCTGGCCGGCCGTGCTGCTCGCCCTCCTCGGGCTCTTCGCCTGCGGTGCCCTGGTGGCCCGGGTGACCGCCCGCGGCTGGTTCTTCAGCGGCATGCGCCAGCTCGTCCTCGGCGGTGCCGCCGCGGCCGTCACGTACGGGCTCGGCATGCTCTTCGGCGCCGCGCTGTAGCCCCGGGGCCCCCGGAGCGCCCCTCTTTTCCGGACCCAAGCCGCATATCGCCTGTGACGTATCTCCCTGGCCCGATCCGCCGCCGCGATGAGACACTATGCGGAGCGCCACATACATAGCCGGTTACTCGGCGGTTTCGAACCCGTGACCAACGGGAAAGAGGCATGAGCGCCAGTGGGCAACGAAGCCCACCCAGCGACGGCTCGCCGGAGATCCGGAGATCGTGCGGACCCCCTCGATCCGTCCCCGCGGGACAGTGCCTGTCGCCGCACCCCACAGGTGAACCAGTACCACCGCTGCGTGTCTGCGGTGTCCGCATGTTGGAACGAGCTATCCGCTTCGCGAGAAGCCAGCCATCATGTAACCTGCACGAAATTTCGCGGAGGGCCAACGTCGTCCCTCGGCAGCTGCATATGCCACGACGACGACGGGAGAGCCGATGCGTTCCGACGCCTGGTCGCCCATGGACGGTCGCCCCGCTCCGCAGGGGATGTACGACCCCCGTAACGAACACGACGCCTGCGGTGTCGGGTTCGTGGCCACCCTCACCGGTGTAGCCAGCCACGCGCTGGTGGAGCAGGCGCTGACCGTACTGCGCAACCTCGAGCACCGCGGCGCCACCGGCGCCGAGGCCGACTCCGGTGACGGCGCGGGCATCCTGCTCCAGGTCCCGGACGCCTTCCTCCGCGAGGTCGCCGGGTTCGAGCTCCCCGAGGCCGGCGCGTACGCCGTCGGCATCGCCTTCCTCCCCGAGGACGGCATCGACGCCACCGTCGCGAAGATCGAGGCCGTCGCCGCCGAGGAGGGCCTGAACGTCCTCGGCTGGCGCGAGGTCCCCGTCGCCCCCGAGCTGCTCGGCGCCTCCGCCCGGTCCACCATGCCGGTCTTCCGCCAGCTCTTCGTCGCCGACGGCGAGAACACGGGCATCGCGCTCGACCGCAAGGCCTTCGTCCTGCGCAAGCGCGCCGAGCGCGAGGCCGCGACCTACTTCCCGTCGCTCTCCGCCCGCACCCTCGTCTACAAGGGCATGCTGACCACCGGCCAGCTGGAGCCCTTCTTCCCGGACCTGTCGGACCGCCGCTGCGCCACCGCCGTGGCCCTGGTCCACTCCCGGTTCTCCACCAACACCTTCCCGAGCTGGCCGCTGGCCCACCCGTACCGCTTCGTCGCCCACAACGGTGAGATCAACACCGTCAAGGGCAACCGGAACTGGATGACCGCCCGCGAGGCCCAGCTCGACTCCCGGGTCTTCGGCGAGGGACCGCTGGACCGGATCTTCCCGATCTGCACCCCGGACGCCTCCGACTCGGCCTCCTTCGACGAGGTCCTGGAGCTGCTCCACCTCGGCGGCCGCTCCCTGCCCCACGCGGTCCTCATGATGGTCCCGGAGGCGTGGGAGAACCACGAGACCATGGACCCGGCCCGCCGCGCCTTCTACCAGTACCACTCCACGATGATGGAGCCCTGGGACGGCCCGGCCTGCGTCACCTTCACCGACGGCGTCCAGGTCGGCGCGGTCCTCGACCGCAACGGTCTGCGCCCCGGCCGCTACTGGGTCACCGACGAGGGCCTCGTCGTCCTCTCCTCCGAGGTCGGCGTCCTCGACATCGACCCCGCCAAGGTCGTCCGCAAGGGCCGCCTCCAGCCCGGCCGGATGTTCCTCGTCGACACCGCCGAGCACCGCATCGTCGAGGACGACGAGATCAAGGCCGCCCTCGCCGCCGAGAACCCCTACGAGGAGTGGCTGGAGACCGGCGAGATCGAGCTCTCCGACCTCCCCGAGCGCGAGCACGTCGTCCACACCCACGCCTCGGTCACCCGCCGCCAGCAGACCTTCGGCTACACCGAGGAAGAGCTCCGCGTCATCCTCGCCCCGATGGCCCGCACCGCCGGCGAGCCCCTCGGCTCCATGGGCACGGACTCCCCGATCGCGGCCCTGTCCGCCCGCCCCCGGCTGCTCTTCGACTACTTCACCCAGCTCTTCGCGCAGGTCACCAACCCGCCGCTGGACGCCATCCGCGAGGAGCTCGTCACCTCGCTGCGCTCCTCGCTCGGCCCCCAGGGCAACCTGCTCGAACCGACCTCCGTGTCGTGTCGCAGCGTCACCCTGCCCTTCCCGGTGATCGACAACGACGAGCTGGCCAAGCTCGTCCACATCAACGCCGACGGCGACATGCCCGGCATGAAGGCCGCGACCCTCTCCGGCCTCTACCGGGTCTCCGGCGGCGGCGACGCCCTCGCCGCCCGCATCGAGGACATCTGCGCCGAGGCCGACACCGCCATCGAGGGCGGCGCCCGCCTCATCGTCCTCTCCGACCGGCACTCCGACGCCGAGCACGCCCCGATCCCCTCGCTGCTGCTCACCGCGGCCGTCCACCACCACCTCATCCGCACCAAGCAGCGCACCAAGGTGGGCCTGCTCATCGAGGCCGGCGACGTCCGCGAGGTCCACCACGTCGCCCTGCTCATCGGCTACGGCGCCGCCGCCGTCAACCCGTACCTCGCCATGGAGTCCGTCGAGGACCTGGTCCGCGCCGGCACCTTCATCGAGGGCCTGGAGCCCGAGCAGGCCATCCGGAACCTGATCTACGCCCTCGGCAAGGGCGTCCTCAAGGTCATGTCCAAGATGGGCATCTCCACCGTCGCCTCCTACCGCGGTGCCCAGGTCTTCGAGGCCGTCGGCCTCGACGAGACCTTCGTCGCCACGTACTTCAACGGCACGGCCACCAAGATCGGCGGCGCCGGCCTCGACGTCGTCGCCAAGGAGGTCGCCGCCCGCCACGCCAAGGCGTACCCCGCCTCCGGCGTCCCCTCGGCGCACCGCGCCCTCGACATCGGCGGCGAGTACCAGTGGCGCCGCGAGGGCGAGCCGCACCTGTTCGACCCGGAGACCGTCTTCCGCCTCCAGCACGCCACGCGCAACAAGCGGTACGACATCTTCAAGAAGTACACCGAGCGGGTGAACGAGCAGTCCGAGCGGCTCATGACCCTCCGCGGCCTCTTCGGCTTCGCCGAGGGCCGTGCCCCGATCTCCCTCGACGAGGTCGAGCCCGCCTCCGAGATCGTCAAGCGCTTCTCCACCGGCGCCATGTCGTACGGCTCCATCTCCCAGGAGGCGCACGAGACCCTCGCCATCGCCATGAACCAGCTGGGCGGCAAGTCCAACACCGGCGAGGGCGGCGAGGACCCGGACCGCCTGTACGACCCGGCGCGCCGCTCCTCCATCAAGCAGGTCGCCTCCGGCCGCTTCGGCGTCACCAGCGAGTACCTGGTCAACGCCGACGACATCCAGATCAAGATGGCCCAGGGCGCCAAGCCCGGCGAGGGCGGCCAGCTGCCCGGCCACAAGGTCTACCCGTGGGTCGCCAGGACGCGTCACTCGACGCCCGGCGTCGGCCTGATCTCCCCGCCGCCGCACCACGACATCTACTCCATCGAGGACCTCGCCCAGCTGATCCACGACCTCAAGAACGCCAACCCGGTCGCCCGCATCCACGTGAAGCTGGTCTCCGAGGTCGGCGTCGGCACGGTCGCCGCGGGCGTCTCCAAGGCCCACGCGGACGTCGTCCTCATCTCCGGCCACGACGGCGGCACGGGCGCCTCGCCGCTCACCTCGCTCAAGCACGCCGGCGGTCCCTGGGAGCTCGGCCTCGCCGAGACCCAGCAGACCCTGCTGCTCAACGGCCTGCGCGACCGGATCGTCGTCCAGACCGACGGCCAGCTCAAGACCGGCCGCGACGTCGTCATCGCCGCGCTGCTCGGCGCCGAGGAGTTCGGCTTCGCCACCGCGCCGCTCGTCGTCTCCGGCTGCATCATGATGCGCGTCTGCCACCTCGACACCTGCCCGGTCGGCATCGCCACCCAGAACCCGGTCCTGCGCGACCGCTTCTCCGGCAAGGCCGAGTACGTCGTCAACTTCTTCGAGTTCATCGCCGAGGAGGTCCGCGAGATCCTCGCCGAGCTGGGCTTCCGCACCCTCGAAGAGGCCGTCGGCCACGCCGAACTGCTCGACACCAGCCGCGCCGTCACCCACTGGAAGGCCCAGGGCCTCGACCTGGAGCCCCTCTTCCACGTGCCGGACCTCCCGGAGGGCGCGGTCCGCCACGCCCTGGTCGAGCAGGACCACGGCCTGGAGAAGGCCCTCGACAACCAGCTGATCCAGCTCGCCGCCGAGGCCCTGAACGCCGCCTCCGCCGAGGAGGCCCAGCCGGTCCGCGCCCAGGTCGCGATCCGCAACATCAACCGCACGGTCGGCACCATGCTCGGCCACCAGGTCACCAAGAAGTTCGGCGGCGCCGGCCTCCCGGCCGACACCGTCGACATCACCTTCACCGGCTCCGCCGGCCAGTCCTTCGGCGCCTTCCTGCCGAGCGGCGTCACCCTCCGCCTGGAGGGCGACGCGAACGACTACGTCGGCAAGGGCCTCTCCGGCGGCCGCGTGATCGTCCGCCCCGACCGGAGCGCCGACCACCTGGCCGAGTACTCCACCATCGCGGGCAACACCATCGCGTACGGCGCGACCGGCGGCGAGCTGTTCCTCCGCGGCCGCACCGGAGAGCGCTTCTGCGTCCGCAACTCCGGCGCCCTCGTCGTCTCCGAGGGCGTGGGCGACCACGGCTGCGAGTACATGACCGGCGGCACGGCCGTCGTCCTCGGCGAGACCGGACGCAACTTCGCGGCCGGCATGTCGGGCGGCGTCGCCTACGTGATCGACCTCGACCGGGACAACGTCAACTCCGGCAACCTGGGGGCGATCGAGGCCCCGTCGGAGACCGACGCGGCCTGGCTGCACGACGTCGTGCGCCGCCACCACGAGGAGACCGGCTCCACGGTCGCCGAGAAGCTCCTCGCCGACTGGGACGCCGCCGCGACCCGGTTCAGCAAGATCATCCCCACCACGTACAAGGCAGTGCTCGCCGCCAAGGACGCCGCTGAGCTCGCCGGTCTCTCCGAGGCCGAGACCACCGAGAAGATGATGGAGGCGGCGACCCATGGCTGATCCGAAGGGCTTCCTCACCACCGGCCGCGAGGTCGCCGAGACCCGTCCCGTCGCCGAGCGCGTCCGCGACTGGAACGAGGTCTACGTCTCCGGCTCCCTGCTGCCGATCATCAGCAAGCAGGCCGGCCGCTGCATGGACTGCGGCATCCCGTTCTGCCACAACGGCTGCCCCCTCGGGAACCTGATCCCCGAGTGGAACGACTACGCCTACCGCGAGGACTGGTCGGCGGCGCAGGAGCGCCTGCACGCCACCAACAACTTCCCGGAGTTCACCGGCCGCCTCTGCCCGGCGCCCTGCGAGTCCGCGTGCGTGCTCGGCATCAACCAGCCGGCCGTCACCATCAAGAACGTCGAAGTCTCCATCATCGACAAGGCCTGGGACGCGAACGACGTCAAGCCGCAGGTGCCCGAGCGCCTCTCCGGCAAGACCGCCGCCGTCATCGGCTCGGGCCCGGCCGGCCTCGCCGCCGCCCAGCAGCTCACCCGGGCCGGCCACACCGTGGTCGTGTACGAGCGCGCCGACCGCATCGGCGGCCTGCTGCGCTACGGCATCCCCGAGTTCAAGATGGAGAAGCGGCACATCAACCGCCGCATCGAGCAGATGCGCGCGGAGGGCACCAAGTTCCGCACCGGCATCGAGATCGGCCGCGACCTGACGGCGACGGACCTGCGCAAGCGGTTCGACGCGGTCGTCATCGCCGCCGGCGCCACCACCGCCCGCGACCTGCCCGTCCCGGGCCGCGAGCTGAACGGCATCCACCAGGCGATGGAGTACCTGCCGCTCGCCAACAAGGTCGTCGAGGGCGACTTCGTCACCCCGCCGATCACCGCCGAGGGCAAGCACGTCGTCGTCATCGGCGGCGGCGACACCGGCGCCGACTGCGTCGGCACCGCCCACCGCCAGGGCGCGGCCTCGGTCACGCAGCTGGAGATCATGCCCCGCCCCGGCGAGGAGCGGAACCCGGGCCAGCCCTGGCCGACCTTCCCCATGCTGTACAAGGTCACCTCGGCGCACGAGGAGGGCGGCGAGCGGGTCTACTCCGTCTCCACCACCCACTTCGAGGGCGACGAGGACGGCAACGTCCAGTCCCTCCACCTCGTCGAGGTCGAGTTCGTCGACGGCAGGCTGACCCAGAAGCCGGGCACGGAGCGCAAGATCCCCGCCCAGCTCGTCACCCTCGCCATGGGCTTCACCGGCACGGACGTCGAGAACGGCCTGGTCGCCCAGTTCGGCCTGGAGCTCGACGAGCGCGGCAACGTCGCCCGCGACGCGGACTTCGCCACCAACGTCGACGGCGTCTTCGTCGCCGGCGACGCGGGCCGCGGCCAGTCGCTCATCGTCTGGGCCATCGCCGAGGGCCGCTCCGCCGCCCGCGGCGTCGACCGCCACCTGACCGGCGCCAGCTCCCTGCCGGCCCCGATCCGCCCGACGGACCGCTCCCTGATGGTCTGATCCCGCCGGATCACCCCCCCCCGAACGTCCCGTACAACGACGTACGGAACTGAGCGCGGCGCCCCCCGAATGTCCCCGACCGGACGACTGGGAGGGCGCCGCGGCGCGTTCTCAGCTCTTGTCGGCTCAGCTCTTTCCGGGCCAGATCCAGGTGACCAGCGAGGCGGCGGAGACGGCGAGGACGCCGACGAGACCCATCCAGCGGGCCCAGGCGGTCATCCGCACCACCGACTTCGCCCGTTTCACCTCGTACTCCAAGAGGCGTTTCGCGTCGGTCTCCAGCTTCCGGCCGGGGCGCTCGTGAACGGCGGAGACCATCATCCAGGAGGCCGCGAGGAGCAGCAGGAAGGCCCCGGCGAGCAATCCGATCACCCACCACCTCGGGCCGGTGGTCATCTTGCTCAGGTTCTCCTGCCCCTTAAGCACGAAGACGACAGTGAGCAGCCCGGTGAGGGTGGTGAGGAAGTTCCGGTACCCCTCCGCCTGCTGGAGCGCTGCCCTGAGTTGCTCGGGCGGGGCCGCCATCGCCCGTATCCGCAGGTCGGCTTCCCGCAGCTCGTGCTCGCTGAACTCCCTCAAAGGGAGAGCCCCTGGGGCGGGGGTGCGAGCCAGAAAGAGGCGCCGCAGCCGTCCGGGACCTGAGCCGGTCGGTTCACGTGCCAGGTCTCGCACTCGCACATGGCAAGCCTCGGCTCGCCGTCGTCGAAGAGGCCCCGCAAGGGCTTGGACGGGCCCTTGGTGACGTACTGGACCTCCTGCCAGACCTTCACGGTCACGCACCGGCACCGGGGGCACTCGCCCCTGGCCTCCACGCGGTCGGGGCCCCGCACCTCCCAGAGGAAGGTTGTGAGGGGCTGGGTGACGGGGAACCTCATGTCCTCGTACGGGACGGTGGCGCTCACGAGCGTGCTCCTCCAGGGATGGGAACGACGAGCGAGAACAGTCGGGAGTAGCGGCGGAGGCGGCCGCGGACGTCGTCCTCGGACTCCTCCGTCTCCTCGGCACAGAGAACGATGTGCTCGGCGGTGATGGTTCCCGAGACGGCGGGGGTGCGACCGGTCAGCTGCTCGGTGAGGACGATGACGTCACGCCAGTCGGGGACGATCTCGCGCTCCGCGCCCTCGGGCGCGGGAACAGTGACCTTGAGGCCGAGGTCCTCGAAGGGCGCGTAGCGGTCGTGGGTCTCACCGAGCGTGTGCCCGAACCGGCCCGCCACCAGCACCAGTTCAAGGGGACCGAGGATGCCGGGACCGAGCAGGCCCGGCTCGAAGGCGGCGAGGTCGAAGTCGGTGGGGCGGAGTTGCGCGAGGGTTTCGGTGACGGTTCCGGGAACGGGGGGTGCGCCGAGGCAGCGGTAGGAGTCGAGGACGGAGACGGCTCGGCCGAGGGTGGTGTGACGGTTCCGGGCGAGGTCGAGGAGATTCTTGATCTCCAGTCGGTCCCGAAAGGCATCTCCGCGTTCGGTAGTGTGCAACAGTGCGGACAGATCGGCGAACTCGGTCATCAGGTCGCTTACCTGCGCCGGGAGTTCGGGGATATGTAGCGGGAACAGAGTCTTCATCCGCGCCATGTCGTCGATGTCGCCGAGGGAGGAATGGCGTTCGGACGCGAACCTCAACAGCAGCGGGATTCCGACGTTCCCGTCGTCGAGGTCCCAACGAATCGATCCTACTCTCCAGAGCCATTCACTTCCCAACAGCCTGCCGAGGGCGGGGGGAAGCTGTTCGAACTGCTCCACGATCCTGTCGACGGGATCCGTCAGGCAGCCGCAGGAGTCCAGGAAAGTGAGTTCCCGCCGCAGTTCCTCCGGCGACGGGCGGGGTTTGTGACGGTACGCGTGGGAAAGTAGGTACCAGATGGAGATCGTGCTCTTCGGCGTCGGGTGGCTGCGGGGAATCGCTGCCTGTCCGGTCCATGCTGCTGGGACCCAGTCGTGGCATTCCGGGGGCACGTCTGGTGCTATGACGCCGGTGGCCGGTGCGAGCCGTGTGATCTCCTCTGTCATATCGCCCAATGGGTGCAGCAGGCCAGCACTGTGTGCGATGAGCTCCAGCACGGTCAGACGACCGGCCTGAAGCCACGGGTACAGGCCGTCGAAGTCGCGCGACATCAGCTTCTCCTCGAAAGGAGTGAGCGCGGGGCGGTCGAGGGTCTCTTCGCGCACGGTGCCGCTGTGGGAGATGCCGAGCGGTTCCAAAGCCGTGATCCAATCGGCCAGTCGACGTCGCTGGGCGGGTTGGGGCGCGTGCAGCAGTAGATCGATGGGATGGACCTTCCCGTCCCACCCGGGCGAGTGGGGGCGCTGAGAGTGGAGGAATTCGACCTCGGCTTCCAGGAGCTCGGTCCGCATGCCGACGGAAGACAGGGCGCTCACATCCGGGAGCTCCACCCCGAGACTGAGAAGCGCTTCGAACGCGGGGAGCAGATGAGACGGCGGCACCTCGTGCCGGGCCGCCACATACAACAGGGGGAAGGAGGGGGCCGGGTGCTCCGCGAACGACGCCGCGGCGGTGCCGCCCTCGTAGACTTCGCAGAGCTCCACCATCAGGGTAAGGGGCGTACCTGCCGTGGATCTGCCCCGGACGAGCTGGGCGGCCGGTACACGGGCGCCGGCGATCGCGTACCGACGTGCCTTCCGGACGCTCTCGGAGAACGGGACGCCGGCGAGTGCCGCGACCTTGAGGGGGGCCAGCCACGGTCCTTTGAACAAATCGGGGGAGACGAGCAGGAGGTCAAGGCCCGTCGGTTCGGGGTAGCCCTCGGGTGTGAATGGACTCCCTCCGGGCGGCCTCATTCCCAGCGCGGTCAGCCGCCATTTTCTGAGGATCCTGTCTTCGCCCTGTGAGAGCGCCAGTCTGGTGTTCTCGGTGCCCTGTAGCTCGGCATGGGTGCGGTCCATTTCGAAGACGCCGACCCGGCGCAGCGGCACAGGATCCGAGGGCAGCGGGAACTCGTCGAAATCCGCCTCCATGACACCGATCGCCTCGGGCGACAGGTGATCGAAGATCGGGACGGCGAGACGGGGTTCGTCGCCCGCCAAGCGCCACAGCCACGGCAGCAGCACCTCTGTGATGGCGGACGCCGCGGCCGGAACCGCCGCGAGAAGCTCTTCTCGCACGCCTCCCTCGTCGTAGGAAAGCAGTGAGTTCCGGCTCACGCTCGGCTGCGGCCGGTGCTTCTCCCTGAGATTGAAGACATAGCCCTGTACTTTGGTGGCGTCCTCCACGGCGACGCCGTCGAGGAGTAGTTGCCCATCCCCCTGCACGATCCAGCTGTTCTCGCTGGCCCGCGCCGGTTTTTTGCCGTGCCATCCCTCGGCGCGCGCCGAGGGAGCCTTGAGTTCTCGTGGCTTCCAGGCATCCGAGCGGATCACCTCCCCGTCCCGGTCCAGCTCGACCGCCGTCACCGGGAAGTCGCTCACCCACAGCAGCCGCCGCAGGGTCTTCACCACCGACGGAAGGTCGTCCGTGTCTTCCTCGGGACTCAGGTAGAGCCGCACCACCGTCCCTCCGCCCGCCGGTCCGCTCTCGGCCTCGCGGATCTGGAGCAGCCCGGAGCCCGACTGGACCGTGGCCCGGAGTGGGGCGGCCAGACGGGAGGGGTTGCCGTACTGGTCGATCGCCCCGCTGTGGACCGTGACCTCGTCGGCCAGCATGAAGTAGCTGAACACCCCGATGCCGAAGCGGCTGTTGAAGGGGATCGGCTCCATGCCGGCCCGACGCCAGTTGCGCCGTTCCTGGACGTGGTCGGGGTCCTGCGCGTACCGCCTGCCCGCACGGGCGAACATGGAGGTGAGCTTGGAGCGGCTCATGCCGGAGCCCTCGTCGCGGCACTCGATGTACGGGCGGTCCCCGTCGTACGCCTGGACGAAGTGGATCTCAGGATCGGGCGCGGGGCCGTCGAACAGGCCTCGCCTGACACCGTACTCGGCGCGCTGCTTCCGGTGGCGGCAGGCGTCCAGGGCGTTCTGGTACAGCTCCCGCACCGCGAGCATCCGGTCGCCGTAGAGCTGGGTTCCCATGAGCAGCGGACGAATCTCGTCCTCGGCGAGGCGGAACCGCTCCAGGGGCGCGGTGTAGCTCGGGTCGGCCGGTTCGAGGTGCTGTGTGGTCACCTGCTGGGGCACGCCCCGGAGCAGGTACGGCGCGGGCTGCCCGCTGTCGTGCCACTCCTGGTGGAGGTCCCGCACCGAGGCGTCGGCGGTCGCTGCCAGCTCCTCCAGGGCGGCGTGCAGTGCGGGGTGCGGGCAGGCGAGGCGGAGCGCGTAGCTCGTCGTGCCGTCCCGGTCGATGACCTCCCAGCCCAGGCCGGCCAGCGCCGTCACCACGTCGGCCGGGACGAGGGGACGGCGCGCGCCCAGGTGGTCCACGAGCACGCCGGACATGCGGCGCGGGTCGGCCGCCAGCAGCGCGGCCAGCCACAGCAGGCGGGCGAGTTCCTTGGCGCGCCATCCGTTGCCGGGGACGGGAAGGTGTTTGCGGTTCCAGCCGGGGCTCCTGGAGGCGTCGATGCGCGGGGTGGAGCCGGGAGCCACCGTCATGTGCGGGAGGATCCGGCGGACCTGCTGGTCCACCTCGGAGGGCTGGGGGGCCGGCATTCCCTCGGCGGCCGCCGAGACCGCCTTGACCACCATGTCAAGGAGTTTGTTCACGGACTCGTAGCTGTCGGTGCGGTCCCACAGCCGGTCCCAGTCGGCGATGAAGCGGTGACGCAGCCAGTGGTCGGCGGCTATCGCGGCGTCGGCGGGCTTGCGCCGCCACAGCGTCCCGGCGGTCCGGAGCACCTGCGGATGGGCCCAGCAGGTGTCGGCTGCCGCCTCGCACACCAGCTCCTCGTGACGGGTGGCCGGCTTCCTGCCCCGGCCGTCATTCTCCAGGCGGTCGAGCCGGTCGGGCCGGAGGGCCGCGAGCTCGCCCAGGGCGATGGCGACGACGCCCTCGTGCAGCAGCGGTGCGGCGAGCAGGACCGCGGTTTCGGCGGGAGAGAGCCGATTGACGTCGCGCAGCCCGGCACGCTCCACGAGCTGCCCGAGCAGGCGGACGACCCGTTCGGGGTAGTCGGGGTCGTGCCAAGGCGTGTCGAGCGCCGACTTCGTGAGGACGCGACCCCTGGCGACCTCGGCCGCCAGCTCCACCAGGCCCTCCTTCACCCGCTCGTGGGTCGCGGCCGTTCCCGACGTGTGCTGCCACAGGACGGAGCCGCCGATGACCTCCTTCCAGTGGGTGGTCTCCCGGGAGCCCTTGCACAGGCTCAGTTCCCGCGCCCAGTCCTCGCGTCCCGCAGCGGCCTTGAGCTCGACCGTCGGCGCCGGTCCGTCGAGTGTCCGCGTCAGGACCCGGACGCGGGCCCGGACGAAGTCCTTGATCTCTCCGAGGGTCTGCGGGGAATTGATCGGCGACAGTGCCTCGGACAGGGCGAGGCCGAAGTAGCTGCCCCGTTCGGGGTCCGCGAACGTCGGCTGGCCGCGGCCGCCGGCACGCAGCCAGACCACGTTGTCGTGGGCGTTGCCCACGTAGGGGTTGTTCCCCTTCGGAGCGCGGCCGGGCGTGTCCGTACGGCAGGTGTCCAGGCAGACGACGACGGCCACGCCTTCCGGGACTTCGCCGAGGAGGTCGGAGACGGTCGCCTCTATCAGCGTCCCGGTGATCAGCTCACCCGCGGCACTGGACCGGACGCTGGAGGGGAGTATGTAGTCGCTGTCTCCGATCATGACGCCGTGGCTGGAGACGTAGACGAGGGCGGTGTCTCCAGGGGAACAGGAGTCGAACAGGTCCATGATGGCCTGCTTGATCATGTCCCGGGACGTGTCGTGATGTTCCTCGTCCTCGTGGTCCGGGTGGTAGCACTCCACCTGGTAGGCCGAGGCGTCCAGGACCTCCGCGATGCGCCGGACGTCCCCGTCGACACACTCCAGGGGCGGGTACCGGTCGGTGAAGCGGGGGTTGCGGGCCAGGTTCGGGGTGTCGCGGACACCGATCAGCAAGGCCCTGCGGACGCCCGCGTCCTCCGCCTCCGCGCCCGTCTCCGCGTTGCTTTCCACCGTCGTGCCCACGCGCCCCCGCTTCCGCCGCCCCGTCCCGGGCGGCCATGATTCCAGACCTCCCACCGGTAGCGGAGCCGTACTGACGGATCGTCATGCGGGAGCTGTCGTACGCTCGACGGCACGCCGGGCACGGCGACGTACGAGGGGGAGCGCCCATGGCACTGAACCTGCGGAAGGTCGAGGAGACCGCGCCCGCGCTCGTGAGTCTCTACAAGTCGGCGGGGGAGTCGCTGCGGCGGCACGGGATCGACGGGCAGCGGGCCGCCGTCTACCTGGTCGTCGATTACTCGGGGTCGATGCGGCCGTACTACAGGAGCGGCGCCGTGCAGGCGCTCGCCGACCGGGTGCTCGGGCTCTCCGCGCACCTCGACGACGACGGACGGGTGCCCGTGGTGTTCTTCTCCACCGACGTCGACGCGGAGACCGAGATACGGCTCGACGACCACAAGGGACGGATCCACCGGATCGCCGCCGAGCTCGGGCACATGGGGCAGACGAACTACCACTTGGCCATGGACGCGGTCGTCGACCACTACCTGGACAGCGGGGCGACCGATCCCGCGTTCGTCGTCTTCCAGACCGACGGCGGGCCGACCAGCAAGCCGGCGGCCGAGCGGTACGTGTGCAAGGCGGCCCGGCTGCCGCTCTTCTGGCAGTTCATCGGCTTCGGCGACCCCGACAGCCGGCAGTTCGACTTCCTGCGCAGGCTGGACGAGCTGGACGTCCCGGGAAAACGGCCCGTCGACAACGCCGGGTTCTTCCACGCGGGACAGGACCCCGACCGGGTCCCGGACGCCGAACTGTACGACCGGCTTCTCTCCGAGTTCCCGATGTGGCTCACCGCCGCCCGGGCCCGGGGCATCGTCCGGGGGTGAGGCAGCCGGAAAGCGGTGGCCGCCCTCCGGCCCCGGCGTGGATCATGACGCCATGACCTCTCTCGTACGCCACGTGACCATCGACTGCGCCGACGCCTACGCCCTCGCCTCCTTCTGGGCGCGGGTCTTCGACGCCCGGCTCTCCGACGACGACAGGCCGGGGGACGAGGAGGCGCTCGTCGAGTCGCCCGGAGCCTCCCTCCTCTTCATCCAGGTGCCCGAGCCGAAGGCGGCGAAGAACCGCGTCCACCTCGACCTCCAGCCGCAGGACCGCACCCGCGACGAGGAGGTCGAGCGGCTGATCGGCATCGGCGCCGTACTGCTCGACGACCGCCGGAACCCGGACGGCACCGGCTGGGCCACCCTGGCGGATCCCGAGGGCAACGAGTTCTGCGTCGAGCGCAGCCGGGCGGAGCGCGAGGCCGCCTGACCCCGGCGCGACCGGGCGGAGGCGAACCCGACAAAGGGTGTCGGGTATTCCGTGTTCCCTGGAACCATGGAAGACACCGGAACCACCTGGTCGGCCTTCGGGGCCGCCGAACCCGAGCTCGCCGCCGCCGTGCGGGAGCGCTTCGGGCAGTACACCCACCACGTCCTCGCCACCCTGCGGAAGGACGGCTCGCCCCGCCTCAGCGGCATCGAGGCGGATTTTCGCGACGGCGAGCTGTGGCTCGGCATGATGCCGAACTCGCGCAAGGCGCTCGACCTGCGCCGCGACCCCCGCTTCACGCTGCTCGCCAACCCCGGCCCCGGCACCGACATGGGCGGCGGGGACGTCCGCGTCTCCGGGCGGGCGGTCGAGATCACCGATCCCGGGATCCTGGAGCGGTACGCGGCCGAGGCGAGCGCGCCACCGCCCTTCCACCTCTTCCGTACGGAGCCGACCGAGGTCGTACGGACCCGGGTGGACGGCGAGGAGCTCGTCCTGCGCAGCTGGGTGCCGGGGCGGCCCGCGTGGACGACCCGGCGCGGCAACGGCGACGCCCCGCCGCGCAGGGACGCGTGAACACCGGCCCCCGGGCCCGGCGACTGTGAGGTCGCCCACGTCGGGGCCGCCTGGGCTGGGCCGATCCGTCCGGGCATCGGGCGGGCGGGGCGGGAAGGTCCCGGGGCGCACTATTGTTCCGGTAGAGACGACCGGAGCCCGTACGCACGTGTTCCGGTGGGAACGAGCCGGGGCGCGCACCGCGCGGGCCGGCGCAGACGACCGGAACCCGTATCGCGTGTTCCGGCGACAGCAGAGACAGCCGGAGCCCGCACCGCGCGCTCCGGACAGAGCAGCCGGGGCCCGCATCGCGCAGGTGCGGGCCCCGGCTGCGCCGCGCACCCGGCCAGCAGGGCTCGGCGGCGCACCGGCCAGAAAGGCACGAATGACCCGCTCCGAGCGCCCCCACAAGCGCGGCCCCCGCACCGCGCAGGCGAAGTCCACGTCCCAGCCGAAGGCCTCCCGCGGCGGCCGCCGTCCCGCCGCGCCCCCGCCGCCGAGCGAGTTCACGCCGCCGGTGTCGGTGACGCCCGCGCTGCCCTCGGTGGCCTCCTTCGCCGACCTCGACATGCCCGAGGGCCTGCTGCGGACCCTCGGTGAGCAGGGCGTCACGGAGCCGTTCCCGATCCAGGCCGCGACCCTGCCGAACTCGCTCGCGGGCCGCGACGTGCTCGGCCGCGGCCGCACCGGATCCGGCAAGACCCTCGCCTTCGGCCTCGCCCTGCTCGCCCGCACCGCGGGCCGCCGCGCCGAGCCGGGCGCGCCGCTCGCGCTCGTCCTGGTGCCCACGCGCGAGCTCGCCCAGCAGGTGACCGACGCCCTCACCCCGTACGCGGGCGCCCTGCGGCTGCGGATCACCACCGTCGTCGGCGGCATGTCGATCAGCCGGCAGTCCTCCGCGCTGCGGCGCGGCGCCGAGGTGCTCATCGCCACGCCCGGCCGCCTCCACGACCTCATCGACCGGGGCGACTGCCGGCTCGACCAGGTCGCCGTCACCGTCCTCGACGAGGCCGACCAGATGGCCGACATGGGCTTCCTGCCGCAGGTCACCAAGCTCCTGAAGCAGGTCGAGCCGGGCGGCCAGCGCCTGCTGTTCTCGGCCACCCTCGACCGGAACATCGACCGCCTGGTCAAGATGTTCCTCGACGACCCGGTCGTGCACTCCGTCGACCCGTCGGCCGGCGCGGTCACCACCATGGAGCACCACGTCCTGTACGTGGCCGACGAGACCGACAAGAAGGCCGTCACGCTGCGGATCGCGGCCCGCGACGGGCGCACGATCCTCTTCCTCGACACCAAGCGGTCCGTGGACCGGCTGGTCAAGCGGCTCCTCGCCAACGGCGTACGGGCCTCCGGCCTGCACGGCGGCCGCTCGCAGCCGCAGCGCAACCGCACCCTGGACCAGTTCAAGAACGGGCAGGTCACCACGCTCGTCGCGACGAACGTGGCGGCCCGCGGCATCCACGTCGACGACCTCGACATGGTCGTGAACGTCGACCCGCCGATGGACCACAAGGACTACCTGCACCGCGGCGGCCGCACCGCCCGCGCCGGCGAGTCCGGCAGCGTCTTCACCCTGGTCCTGCCCGACCAGAAGCGCGACATGGGCCGACTGATGTCCAACGCGGGCATCAGCCCCCGCACGGCGCAGATCAAGTCCAGCGACGAGGAGCTCGCCGAGCTCACCGGCGCCCGGGAGCCCTCCGGCGTCCCGGTCGTCATCGAGACCCCGCAGCCCACCCCGCCCCGCAAGCCGGCCGCCTCCGGTGCCGGCGCCGGGAACGGCGGCGGTCGCCGCCGTCGCCGCCCGGCCGCCTCCGGCGCCTCCGGCACCGGCACGTCCACCGGCTCGGCACGCGGCACCGCCTCCGGTGCGGCCGCGGCCGGGGGTCGCGGTTCCGGTACGGCCGGGGGCCGTGCTTCCGCTACGGGCGGCGGCCGCGGCTCCGGCACGGGCCGGGGCACCGGCGCCGGTCGCGCCTCCGCCTCCACGTCCGCCTCCGCCTCCGCCGGGTCCGGTCGCGGCGGGCGCCGGACGGCGGGCACGGGCCGCCCCCGCGGCCCCCGGCAGCGGCCGGCCGACAACACGTAACCCCCTACGGGGTCCGGACGCGGGCGGTGTCGTGACAACGGCGCCGCCCGCGTCCGTCACCGCACGCGCCCCGTCTTCACAGGTCCCGTACGTACGGGAACGAGCGGTCAACATCCGGGGAATTGAAGGCCGTCGGGGTTCCCGGCCGGGATCTACGCGCATCATCATCACAGGCATGCGAATCCCCCCTCGATTCACCCTCGCCGGCGGTGTCGCCACCGCCCTCCTCTCCTCCCTCCTACTCGGCGCCCCGGCCACCGCCGCCCAAGCCCCCGCGCCCGCCCCCGTCTCCGCCCGCGCCGCCGTCGCGGCCGTCGGGGAGATCTGCTCCTCCGCCCTGCCCTCCCAGGCCCACACCACCCTCGGCCTGATCGACGCGGGCGGCCCCTTCCCCTACAGCCAGGACGGGTCCGTCTTCCGGAACAGGGAGGGGATCCTGCCCGCCCGCACCTCCGGGTACTACCACGAGTACACGGTGAAGACCCCGGGCTCCACGACCCGGGGTGCCCGCCGGATCGTCACCGGGAACGCGACGCAGGAGGACTACTACACCGCCGACCACTACGCCTCGTTCGACCGGATCGACCACGGCTGCTGAGCGTCCGCCGGTCCTCAGGACCGGCGCGGTGCCGTCCACTCCAGGCGGGTCCTGACCCGGGGGTCCCGGACGTGTTCGAGGGCGGCGAGCGCCGTCTCGCGCGCCGCGCCGTCCGCCTCGCCGTCCGCGAGGACCGACGCGAGCGCGTCGACGGCGCGCGGGTCCTGGCGGATCGCGAGCCCGCGCGCCGCCTCCGCCGCCGTCTCCGGGTCCGCGTCGTCGAGCCGCTCGGCGAGCCCCTCCCGTACGAGCGGGGTGTCGTCGGGCAGTTCGGCGAGCGCGAGCGTCGCCCAGTCCCGCACCCGGGCGTCGCCGTCCCGGCTCAGCGCGAGCAGCACCCCGAGGGCCTCGACGTGCCCGGCCGGGACGATTCCGGCCAGGGCGCCCGCGACGGCCCCGCGCACCACCGCGTCGGGATGCCCGGCGGCCGCGAGCAGTTCGGGCACGGCCGCCGGGTCCGCGCACGCCCCGAGCGCCGTCACCACCGACAGGGCGGGCTCCCGCGCCGGGCCCGCCGTGCCCGCCGGTTCCGCCGCCAGCCGCCGCAGGACCGGCAGGGCGCTCTGCGCGAAGCCCGGCAGCGCGCCCAGGACCCGCGCGCCGAGCGCCCGCCGCAGCGGGTCCCGGTAGGCGCACCAGCCGGCCGCCGCCACGAAGGTCTCCTCGTCGGCCCGGCCCGCGAGTTCGGCCACCGCCGTCGTCCAGTCGTCGAGTCCGGGGTCGCCGCAGCGCAGCGCCCGCGCCGCCAGCTCCTCGGCGGGGGTGCGCAGTCCGAGCGAGGCCTCCAGGAGCGTGGCGATCGCCGCGTGCCCGGTCTGGCGGTCGTCGCCGCGCCCGGGAGCGCCGTCCTCCCGCAGCAGCTCCACGACGACCGTGATCCCGCCGTCCTCCCGGACCCGGCGGACCACCGCCTCGTACGTCTGCCCGCCCTCGTTCCCCGCGACGAGCCCGCGCCGCAGCTCGGCCGCGACGTCGGCGCCGATCCACCGCCGCGCCTCCCGCAGCGCGGCCTCCGCGCCCCCGGCCCCGTGGTCGAGGAGCGCCCGCACGCAGCCGGTGGAGCCGCGCCGGGCGGCGGCGAGGAGCGGGGCGAGCCCGTCGGGGCCGCGCCGGCCGGGGTCGGCGCCGTGCTCCAGGAGCAGCCGCGCGACGTCGGCGTGTCCGAGCCGCAGGGCCCAGGCGAGGGCCGTGAAGCCGTACGCCTCCTCCTGGTCCGCGTCCGCGCCCGCCGCGAGCAGCGCCCGCACCGTCCCGGTGTGTCCGGCACAGGCCGCCCCGCACAGCGGCAGGTCGCCGTCCTCCTCGCCGCTGCCCCGGCCGGGGTCCGCCCCGGCGGCGAGCAGCACCCGTACGATTCCGGCCTCGCCGCCGACGGCCGCCCGGTACAGGGCGGTCTCCCCGTCCTCCCGCCCCTCGGGGTCGGCCCCGCCCCTCAGGGCCCGTACGGCCCCGTCCTCGTCCCCGGCCCGGATCGCGTCGAACAACGTGCTCATGCACCGACCCTGACCCGCCGTCGGCACATGGCGCAAATCGATTGCGGTCGGGCGCGGGGGAGGAGGGTCAGGAGGCGCACTCCAGGACGGTGCCGCACACCCCGCACCGGGCCCGCAGCGTCCGCCCCGCCGGGATCCGCAGCCGCTGGCGGCAGACCGGGCAGGGGAAGGAGACGCCGGTCGCGGGGGCCCCGCCGTCGAAGGCGTACGGGGCGTCCCCGCCGGCCCGGCCCCGGCGCCGCTCCCAGGCGTACCGGCGGCGCTCGACCGGCCCGGCCCCGGCGAGCGGCGGCGCCGTCCGCTCCCGGCGGGCCTCCGCCCGGCCCCGTACCCACGCGTCGTACGCGACCGGGCTGGTGAACCACGGCGACGGGTCCTCGCCGAACACCTCGGCCCGCTTGGCGAGGACGTAGCCGAACTCCTCCGGGGTCAGGTAGCCGAGCCGCTGGCGCTCGACGCCGTCCTCGCGGTACGCGTCGAGCAGCAGCCAGCCGGCGCCCAGGTAGGCGGCGGTCACGTCGGTGAGGATCTCGTTCTCGGCGGTGCGCGGGAAGCTCAGGCCGAGGCGGTGCAGCAGCACGTGGGCGATCTCGTGCGCGAGGACCGCGCCGATGTCCCGGCGGCGGGTCCGGAAGCGCTCGTGCACCTCCACGGAGTACTCGGGTCCGGGCGTGAGCTCGACGGCGCCCGCGTGCTCCATCGGCCGGAAGTCGACCACCATCCGGGCGTCGGGGAGCCCCAGGTGCCGGACGAGGGCGCGGGCCACCCGGCGGGTGGCCAGTCGCAGGTCCTCGTCGTCGCCGATCGCCGTCTCGGAGGCGGGCACGCTGACCGGATAACGCCGTATCCCGTCGGGGGAGAGGCGGCGGTGGAGCGCGGTGAGCGAGGCCCCGACCACGGCCCGGTGCGGAAAGCCGTGGACGACACGGTCGGCCTCTCGACGGTGCGGCATGCCGGATCCCTCCTTCCGTTCACTGTACGGTCCCTCACATCGCATCTGGCCGAAAAGGCTTCCTTGTGACGGAGGTTGAGCGCTGTTCATAATGCGGACCACACCTTGACGGGCGCATGTCATGAGCCGTCGGGGTCGACCCCCCACGAGAGAAGGCAGATACGTGAAGAAGAACAGAATGGTCCGCGCGCTCCAGAAGCTGGCCGCCGCCGGCGCCGTCGTCCTCGCGGCCGTCAGCCTCCAGCCCACGACCACGGCCTCCGCCGCCCCGGCCCCCGTCGTCGGCGGCACCCGCGCCGCCCAGGGCGAGTTCCCCTGGATGGTCAGGCTCTCCATGGGCTGTGGCGGCTCGCTGATCAGCCCGCAGGTCGTCCTCACCGCCGCCCACTGTGTGAGCGGCTCCGGCAACAACACCAGCATCACCGCCACCGCCGGAGTCGTGGACCTCCAGAGCAGCAGCGCCATCAAGGTCAAGTCGACCAAGGTCCTCCAGGCCCCCGGCTACAACGGCCAGGGCAAGGACTGGGCCCTCATCAAGCTCGCCAGCCCCATCACCTCCCTGCCCACCCTCAAGCTCGCCGAGACCACCGCCTACAACACCGGCACCTTCACGGTCGCCGGCTGGGGTGCCGCCCGCGAGGGCGGGGCGCAGCAGCGCTACCTGCTCAAGGCGAACGTCCCCTTCGTCTCCGACACCTCCTGCAAGGCCTCCTACGGCAGCGACCTCGTCCCCGCCGAGGAGATCTGCGCCGGCTACGCCCAGGGCGGCACCGACACCTGCCAGGGCGACTCCGGCGGCCCGATGTTCCGCAAGGACAACGCCGGCGCCTGGGTCCAGGTCGGCATCGTGAGCTGGGGCCAGGGCTGCGCCCGGCCCAACTACCCCGGCGTCTACACGGAGGTCTCGACCTTCGCCGCCGCGATCAAGTCCGCCGCCGCCACGCTGTAGCGGCACCCCGTGAACGGGCGCTCCGGGGCGGCCTCGGCCCCGGAGCGCCCCTCCCGTACACCGGGCCGGTGTGGGCCGGCCCGGTGTGCACGGCCCGCAGGATCCCCTTATTCAGTGCGCAGTCATTCGGTGTGCGGTCACAGCACGTCGAGCTCGACCCCGGCCCCCGCCGCCCCCTCCAGCTCAAGCACCCACACCTCGTTCGCCCCCTCCCGCAGCACCGGACCCGGCACGAACAGCGCCTCCTGCGGACCGGCCGACCAGTAGCGGCCCAGACAGAAGCCGTTCACCCACACGAAGCCCCGGGTCGCCCCCGGCAGCCGCAGCACCGCGTCCCCCGCGCCCGCCACGTCGAGCGTCCCCCGCAGGAGCCCCGGCCCGGAGCCGACCTCCTCGAAGGACACCTTCCCGACCGCCGCCGCCCCGAACGCGTCCAGCCGCAGCCCCCGCGCCCGCACCCCATGCAGATACTGCCGCTCGTGCCGCACGCCCCCGGTGATCCCCTTCGGCTCCGCAAGCCGCGGCCCGTAGTTGACCCGGCCCAGGGACTCCACCCACAGATCCACCACCGCCGGACCGGCCACCGGCTCCACGAGCGCCACGTCCTCCCCGCCGCCCGTGTCCAGGACCCCCGCGAGGACCCCGTCCACGTACACCACCGCCCGGTCCCGCAGCCCCGTCACCCCCAGCGGATACGGCTGCCGGGGACCCGGCACCGCCACCCGGTAGCGCACCAGACCCCGGTCCACCCCCAGCTCCTCGAAGGTCGGCGGCACCGCCGCCACCACCTCCCCGTCGCCGAGCACCTCCAGAACCGCGTCCAGCGGCGCCCACCCCTCGAAACCCGCCCGCACCGGGACCGCGAGCCGGGCCGGGGGCTCCGGCACCTCCGGCAGCGGACCCTCCGCGTACTCCGCGAGCACCTCCCGGAAGCGCCAGAACTTCTCCGTCGGCCGCCCCGCCTCGTCCACCGGCGCGTCGTAGTCGTACGACGTCACCGTCGGCCGCAGCGGACCGTCGTGCAGCTCCCCGTCCCGGTTCGCCCCCGCCCAGCCGCCGAAGTTCGTCCCGCCGTGCGCCATGTACACGTTGACCGACGCCCCGCACTCCAGGACCTCCCGCAGCGCCACCGCCGCGTCCCCCGCCTCCCGCACCGCGTGCTCCGTGCCCCAGTGGTCGAACCAGCCGCACCAGAACTCCATGCACATCAACGGCCCCGACGCCCGGTGCCGCCGCAGCGCCGCGAAGCCCTCCCGCGCCCCCGAACCGAAGTTCGCCGTCGCCAGCACCCCCGGCACCGACCCGCCCGTCAGCATGTGGTCCTCCGGGCCGTCCGAGGTGAACAGCGGCACCACCACCCCGCACTCCCGCAGCAGCCCCGCCAGCCACTCCAGATACACCGGATCGCTGCCGTAACTCCCGTACTCGTTCTCCACCTGCACCAGGACCACCGGACCGCCCTGGTCGACCTGCCGCTCCACCACCTGCGGCAGCAGCCGCCGGAACCAGGACTCCACCGCCGCCAGGAACTCCGGGTCCCGGGTCCGCACCCGCCGCCCGAGCGGCCCCGTCAGCCAGTGCGGCAGCCCGCCGTTCTCCCACTCGGCACAGATGTACGGCCCCGGGCGCACGATCGCCCGCATCCCCGCCCGCCCCACCGCGTCCAGGAACCGGCCGAGCGCCGCCACGTCCCCGTACCGGCCCGGCCCCGGCTCGTACAGGTTCCACGGGACGTACGTCTCGACGCAGTCGAGGCCCATCGCCCGCAGCATCCCGAGCCGGTGCTCCCAGTGGCCCTCGTGCACCCGGAAGTAGTGCAGCGCCCCCGAGAGCAGCCGCACCGGCCGCCCGTCGAGCAGAAAGTCCTCGTCACCCACAGCGAACGTGCTCATGGGCACCACCTCACCCCCTGGCGGCGAACCCGTCCATGGACAAAGATCGTCGCAGTTTGGACGTTAGGGCCCGCCCGCCCGGGGCCCTGGGGAAGGGGCACCACCGGCATGTACCACACCTGGATGCGCTACTTCACGCCCAGCCCCGTCCACCACCGCCTCGGCCTCGTCTGCCTCGGCGTCGGACTCCAGCACGGCACCCTGCCCACCGTCGGACCCCGCACCCTCGACCACCACGTGGCCGTCGTCGTCTCCGCCGGCGGCGGCTGGTACCGGGGCGCCGACGGACGGCGCACCACCGTCACCGCCCCCGCCCTGATCTGGCTCACCCCCGGCACCCCCCACCACTACGGCGCCGACCCCGGCACCGGCTGGGACGAGGCCTTTGTCGACTTCTCCGGACCCGCCACCGCCACCTACACCGAACTCGGCTACATCGAACCCGACCGGCCCGTCGTCCCCCTCGCCGACGCCGCCCCCGCCCGCGCCGCCATCGCCCGGATCGCCCGCGCCGCCCGCCCCGGCAACCCCCTCCTGGAGGTCGAGACCGGCGCCGCCGTCCACGAACTGCTCGTCGCCCTGCGCCGCGCCCGCGCCGACACCAACGCCGACGGCGACCCCGTCCTCGCCGCCCTCGCCCGCGACGCCTTCCAGCCGCTCTCCGTCGCCGAACACGCCACCCGCCACGGCATGACCCCCGCCGAACTGCGCACCGCCGTCCGCCGCGCCGCCGGCTGCAGCCCCAAGGACTACCTGCTCACCGTCCGCCTCGGCCGCGCCAAGGAACTCCTCGCCGCCACCGAACTCCCCGTCTCCGCCGTCGCCCGCCGCGTCGGCTACGACGACCCCGCCTACTTCTCCCGGCTCTTCACCCGCCGGGTCGGCACCGCCCCGATCCGCTTCCGCGAACAGCAGGGCCGGTCCGTGCCCGGCGGCTGGAGCAACCGCGTCCCGGATCCCGAACACCCTCCGACGATCCTCCCGCGCTCCGTCTAAGCTCGCAGGTCATGAGCGATTCCACCCCGGCCCCCGCCCCCTCCGCAGCCACCGACGAGGCCGCGCGCGCCGAGCTGACCCGGCTGCGCGACAGCATCGACAACATCGACGCGGCGGTCGTCCACATGCTCGCCGAACGCTTCAAGTGCACCCAGCAGGTCGGCGTCCTCAAGGCCGAGCACCAGCTCCCGCCCGCCGACCCCGCCCGCGAGGCCCGCCAGATCGCCCGCCTCCGGGAACTCGCCGAGAGCGCCAAACTGGACCCCGCCTTCGCGGAGAAGCTCCTCAACTTCATCATCGCCGAGGTCATCCGCCACCACGAGACGATCGCGGACGGAACGCGCTGACGAAGCGCCCCCGGCACGACACGACACGAACACCCACGGAGCCCCGATGACCCGCGTCACCGTCTTCACCCTCGGCGGCACCATCTCCGCGCGCGGCGGCGACGCGGCCCGCATGACCGGCCGGGAGGTCCTGACCGCGCTCGGCGCCCCCGAGGACGTCGTCCTCCGCGACTTCCGCCGCGTCCCCAGCTCCACCCTCACCCACGCCGACCTCGCCGACCTCGCCGCCGAGGTCCGCGCCACCGTCGCCGCCGGCTCCGGCGTGGTCGTCGTCCAGGGCACCGACACCCTGGAGGAGACCGCCTTCCTCCTCGACCTGCTCTGCACCACCGAGCGCCCGATCGCCGTCACCGGGGCCATGCGCCGCCCCGACCTGCCCGGCGCCGACGGCCCCGCCAACCTCGCCGCCGCGCTCGCCGTCGCCACCGACCCCGCCTGCCGGAACCTCGGCGTCCTCGTCGTCCTCGCCGACGAGATCCACGCCGCCCGTCACGCCCGCAAGACCCACACCACCTCGGTCGCCACCTTCGCCTCGCCCGGCGCCGGCCCCCTCGGCACCGTCGTCGAGGGCGAGCCCCGGATCCTGCTCCGCCCCGCCACACCCGCCACGCACCGCCCGCTGGCCCTCGACCCCGAGATCCGGGTGGCCCTGGTGACCCTCTCCCTGGGCGACCGCGGCGAACTCCTCGAAGCCGTCGACCACCGCTTCCAGGGCCTCGTCGTCGCCGCCCTCGGCGCCGGACACGTCCCCGCACCGCTCGTCGAACCCCTCGCCGGGATCGCCGCCCGCGTCCCCGTCGTCCTCGCCTCCCGCACCGGCGGCGGAACGACCCTCTCGCACACCTACCGGGGCCCTGGCTCCGAACACGACCTGCTGCGCCGCGGACTCGTCCCGGCCGGCCCGCTCGACCCCGCCAAGGCCCGGATCCTGCTCCACGTCCTGCTCTCCGACGGCGCCGCCGGCCCGGCCGGCTACGACCGCCCCCGCATCACCGCCGCCTTCGCCCGCCTGAACGGCACCCGAACCGCCGTCTAGGGCCCGTCCACCGGACGGGCCCCGGGGCACGGCCCGCCGATCCGCCCCGGTCCTCCCCGGCCCTCAACCGGACGGGACCCAGGGCACGCACCGCCGATCCGCCCCGGTCCTCCCCGGCCCTCAACCGGACGGGCCCCGGGGGACGGCCCCGCCGATCCGCCCCGGCCCTCCCCGGTCCACAGGGCGTCCCAAGCCCCGGCAAGGTTCTTCCCACCCCCCTGCCCGCCGCCCCGGCCATCGGGCAGCATAGGGCCCATGTCCGTACTGACGCGCGACGAAGCGCAGACCCGTGCCCAGCTCCTCGACGTCCACCGCTACCTGGTGGACATCGACCTCACCACCGGCGCCGAGACCTTCGAGTCCACCAGCACCGTCCGATTCACCGCCCGCGCCGCCGGGGACACCTTCGTCGAGCTCAAGCCCGTCACCCTGCACTCCGCCACCCTCGACGGAGAGCCCCTCGACCCCGCCGCCCTCGACGGCAACCGGCTCCCGCTGAGCCTCACCGAGGGCGAACACGAGCTGCGCGTCACCACCACCATGCGCTACTCCCGCACCGGCGAGGGCATGCACCGCTTCACGGACCCCACCGACGGCGAGTCCTACGTCTACACCCAGCTCTTCATGGAGGACGTCCAGCGCGTCTTCGCCGCCTTCGACCAGCCCGACCTCAAGGCCGTCTTCGAGGTCACCGTCACCGCCCCCGACGACTGGACCGTCCTCGCCAACGGCATCACCGAACGGCAGCCCGACGGCACCTGGAAGGCCGCCCCCACCCCCCTGCTCTCCACCTACTTCGTCTGCGTCGCCGCCGGCCCCTGGCACTCCGTCCGCACCGAACACGCCGGCCTCCCCTTCGGCATCCACTGCCGCCGCTCCCTCGCCCCCCACCTCGACGCCGACGCCGACGAGATCCTCGCCGTCACCAAGGCCTGCTACGACCGCTACCACGAGAAGTTCGACGAGCCCTACCCCTTCGACTCCTACGACCAGGCCTTCGTCCCCGAGTTCAACGCCGGCGCCATGGAGAACCCCGGCCTCGTCACCTTCCGCGACGAGTTCGTCTTCCGCTCCGCCGTCACCGTCACCGAACGCCAGACCCGCGCCATGGTCATCGCCCACGAGATGGCCCACATGTGGTTCGGCGACCTCGTCACCCTCCGCTGGTGGGACGACATCTGGCTGAACGAGTCCTTCGCCGAGTACATGGGCTACCAGACCGTCAACGAGGCCTGCTCCGACCTCTTCCCCGACACCTGGATCGACTTCGGCGTCACCCGCAAGGCCTGGGGGTACGAGGCCGACCAGCGGCCCTCCACCCACCCCGTCGCCCCCGACCCCGAGGCCGTCCCCGACACCGCCTCCGCCCTCCTCAACTTCGACGGCATCTCCTACGCCAAGGGCGCCTCCGCCCTCCGCCAGCTCGTCACCTGGCTCGGCGAGAAGGACTTCCTCGCCGGCATCAACATCCACTTCAAGCGGCACAGGTTCGGCAACGCCACCCTCGCCGACTTCATCGACAACCTCGCCGCCGCCACCGACCGCGACGTCCACGGCTGGGCCGAACAGTGGCTGCGCACCACCGGCGTCGACACCCTCACCCCCCGCCTCGACGGCGAAGGCCTCCACTGGAACCTCACCGTCGACCGCGCCGGCACCCGACCCCACCGCATCTCCGCCGGCCTCTACGACCGCGACCCCTCCGGAGACCTCGTCCCGCGCGAACGCCGCGAACTCGACGTCCCCCAGGACACCCCCGCCGAACTCACCGGCCCCCGCCCCGCCCTCGTCGTCCTCAACGACGGCGACCTCACCTACACCAAGCTCCGCTTCGACGAGACCTCCGAGGAATCCGCCCTGCGCGGCCTCTCCCGCATCCCCGACCCGCTCACCCGCGCCGTCGTCTGGAACGCCCTGCGCGACATGGTCCGCGACGGAGACCTCGCCCCCGTCGAATACCTCGCCGTCGCCGGAGCCCACCTCACCGAGGAGACCGAACTCGCCCTCGTCCAGGGCGTCCTGGCCTTCGCCCGCCACCAGATCGCCGACCGCTACGTCACCGCCGACGAACGCCCCGCCGCCCTCGCCACGATCAACGGGATCGCCCGCGCCCTGCTGCGCCGCACCGAGGACGGCGAAGCACCCGGACTGCGCCTCACCGCCGTCCGCACCCTCGTCGACAGCGCCACCACCCCCGACAAGATCGCCTCCTGGCTCGACGAGGGCACCGTCCACGGCGGCCCCGAACTCGACCCCGAACTGCGCTGGCGCATCCTCGCCCGCCTCGCCGTCCTCGGCGCCACCGACGAGCCCGCCATCGCCGCCGAACTGGAACGCGACCCCAGCGCCACCGGCCAGGAGGGCGCCGCCCGCTGCCGCGCCGCCCTGCCCCACCCGGAGGCGAAGGCGACCGCCTGGTCCGCGCTCTTCGACTCCGACGACCTCTCCAACTACCTCTTCACCGCCACCGCCCAGGGCTTCTGGCAGCCCGAACAGGCCGACCTGGTAAGGGAGTACGTGCCCCGCTTCTACGAGGCCGCCGCCGCCCTCGGCGACCGGCGCGGCCCCGCCATGGCCGAAGCCGCCGGCCGCCACGCCTTCCCGGCGTACGCGGTCGACACCGACTCCCTCACCCTCGGCGAACGCCACCTCGCCGACACCCCCATGATCCCCGCCCTCCGCCGCAAGCTCGTCGACCAGCTCGACGACCTCCGCCGGGCCCTGCGGGTCAGGGAAGGCTGAGCCGGGCGTGGGGGGGGGGGGGGGGCGCGCGCCCCCCCCCCCCCCCCCCCCCCCCCCCCCCCCCCCCCCCCCCCCCGCCGCCCCCCCCCCCCCCCCCCCCCCCCCCCCCCCCCCCCCCCCCCCCCCCCCCCCGCCCCACCCCCGTCGCCCCCCTCGCCCACCTCCGCGGGCCGGTGGGGGTTTGTTTGGGGGGGGGGGGGGGGGGGCCCCCCCGGCCCCCCCACCAACCGCCCCCGAAACACCACCCCGTGTCCCCCGTTCGGGTCACACCCCCGCACTCCCCGGACAAACCCCCGCACCCCCCGGCACCCTGTCGTCCATGCGTGCCGCACCCCCACCCCTCGCCGGAGGCGCCCCCGGCGCCGACGCCCTGCGGCCCCTCCTGGGCACCGTCCTCGAAGCCCTGCGCACCGGAGCCGAGGAACGCGGCGGCCCCCTCCCCGCCGGAGGACCCGACGCCGTCGCCCACCGCACGGCGGCACTCGGAGCCGTACTCCCCGAGACCGGAACCGGCCCCGACGAAGCCCTCCGCACCCTCGTCCACGCCCTCGCCGCCGGCGCCGCCGACCCCGCCCACCCCCTCTGCGCCGCTCACCTCCACACCCCGCCCCTCGCCCTCGCCGCCGCCGCCGACCTGGCCGCCTCCGCGCTCAACCCCTCCATGGACTCCTGGGACCAGGCCCCCGCCGCCTCCGCCCTCGAAACCCTCGTCACCACCGCCCTCGCCGCCGAGATCCACCCCCGCGCACCCCACCCCGACGCCCTCGTCACCACCGGCGGCACCGAGTCCAACCAACTCGCCCTCCTTCTCGCCAGAGAACGCCACACCGGGAAAGGCCCCCTCCGCACCGTCGTCGGCGCCAACGCCCACCACTCCTTCCGCCGCGCCGCCTGGCTCCTCGGCCTCCCCGCCCCCCTCGTCGTCCCCACCCCCCACGGCACCCTCGACCCCGAAGCCCTGGACGCGGCCCTGACCGCCACCCCAGGCCCGCTCCTCGTCGCCGCCACCGCCGGCACCACCGACGAAGGCCTGATCGACCCGCTGCCCGCACTCGCCGACGTCTGCGCCACCCACGGCGCCGACCTCCACGTCGACGCCGCCTACGGCGGCCCCCTCCTCTTCAGCCGCACCCACCGCCGGCTCCTCGACGGCCTCGACCGCGCCCGCACCGTCACCGTCGACCTGCACAAACTCGGCTGGCAGCCCGCCGCCGCCGGACTCCTCGCCGTCCGCGACACCACCGACCTCACCCCCCTCGCCCACACCGCCGACTACCTCAACGCCGACGACGACACCGACGCAGGCCTCCCCGACCTCCTCGGCCGCTCCCCGCGCACCACCCGCCGCCCCGACGTCCTCAAGGCCGCCGTCACCCTCCGCGCCCTCGGCCGCACCGGACTCGGCGCCCTCGTCGACACCTGCATGGACCTCGCCCAGGACCTCGCCGACCGCGTCGAGAAGACCCCCGGCCTCCACCTGCGCGCCCGCCCCACCCTCACCACCGTCCTCTTCCGGCCCCACGACGCCGACGACACCACCGTCGCCGCGATCCGCCGCTCCCTCCTCACCGGAGGCCGTGCGGTCCTCGGCCGGGCCCGCGCCGACGGCCGCCTCTGGCTCAAAGCCACCCTCCTCAACCCCCACGCCACCCCCGGCGACCTGGACCACCTCATCACCCTCGTGGAAGGCAGCGCGCACCCATGACCGGCAACACCCCCGAACAGGACACCGACCGGCCCCACAACCCCCCGCACACACCGGACCCCGACCACCCCCACGACCTCGTCGGCATCGGCATCGGCCCCTTCAACCTCTCCCTCGCCGCCCTCGCCCACGGCGTCCCCGGCGGCCTCTCCACCGCCTTCTACGAACAGCGCCCCGCCTTCCACTGGCACCCCGGACTCCTCATCGACGGCGCCACCCTCCAGGTCCCCTTCCTCGCCGACCTCGTCACCCTCGCCGACCCCGCCAGCCCCTGGACCTTCCTCAACTACCTGAAGAGCCGCGAACGCCTCTTCCCCTTCTACTTCGCCGAGAAGTTCCACATCCAGCGCGCCGAGTACGACGCCTACTGCCGCTGGGCCAGCGAACGCCTCCCCGGCCTCCACTTCGGCCACCAGGTCGACTCCGTCCGCTGGAACCCCGAACGCCGCCTCTTCGAAGTCGACTACACCCAGATCGACCCCGACGGCGAAACGGAAGCCCTCGGCCGCGCCCACACCCGCAACATCGTCCTCGGCGTCGGCACCGAACCGTACGTCCCCGAACCCCTCCGCCCCCTCGCCGACGCCCCCGGCGTCCCCGTCGTCCACTCCGCCGACTACCTCACCCACCGCGAGACCCTCCTCGCCGCCGCACACGTCACCGTCATCGGCTCCGGCCAGTCAGGCGCCGAGATCTTCCTCGACCTCCTCCGCGCCCGCCCCGCCGGAGCCGAAGGCATCCACTGGCTCACCCGCACCGAGGCCTTCGCCCCCATGGAGTACTCCAAACTCGGCCTCGAACACTTCACCCCCGACTACACCCGCTACTTCCACGCCCTCCCCGAACAGGTCCGCGACGACCTCGTCCCCCGCCAGTGGCAGCTCCACAAGGGCATCGACGACACCACCATCACCGCCATCCACGACGAGCTCTACCGCCGCACCCTCCACGGCGGCTGGCCCGACGCCGTCCTCACCCCCGGCGTCCGCGTCCGCACCGCCGGCCGCGTCGCCACCACCCGCGTCGAACTCCACCTCGAACACGTCCAGCAGTCCGCCCGCACCCGCCTCACCACCGACGCCGTCGTCCTCGCCACCGGCTACCGCGAACGCCCCCTCGACCGCATCCTCACCGGCCTCGACCCCTACGTGCGCCACGACTCCGCCGGACGCCCCCGGATCGACGAACACCACCGCCTCGTCCTCGACCCCTCCGTCACCGGCGCCGTCCACGTCCAGAACGCCGAACGCCACACCCACGGCGTCGGCGCCCCCGACCTCGGCCTCGCCGCCTGGCGCAGCGCCACCATCCTCAACGCCATCACCGGCAAGGAGCCCTACCCCCTCCCGCGCCGCACCGCCTTCACCAGCTTCGGCCTGGAAACACGAGAGGCGCCCGGCATCCCGGCCCAGGGCCGGAAGCTGACGCCTCTCGTCCAGTACTGACCTACGGATCAGAACACCGGCACGCCGTCCCGGGTCAGCCTCCAGTCCACCGACGCGAACTGCCCCGGGTCGACCGTCCCCTTCGCCCGCACCCACTGGATGATCGTGTTCCGGATCTCGTCCGAGTTCGCCCACACCTGCTGCGCGCTCGCCACGTGCGGGAACGCGCCGCCACCGCTCGCCCGGTAGTTGTTCACCGCGAGCACGAACTTCGCCGCCGGATCCAGCGGCCTCCCCCCGAAGGCCAGGTTCACGATCCGCGACCCCACCTCCTTCGCGATGTCGATCTCGTACGTCAGACCCGACACCGCGTCGTAGTTGTAGTCCGGCGTGCCGTCCGCGTTCGTCAGCTTCGCCGTGTCCACCGCAGCCCCCGCCGGAGTCCGCACGTAGTACCGCGCCGAGAACTCCAGGTAGTCCTTCAGCTGGGCACCCGTGAGCAGCCGCGCCTCAAGGGTGTTCTCGAACGGGTACAGACCCGCCGCGTCCTTGATCGTCACCTGACCGGCCGGGATCCGGGCCGTACGGGAGAAGCAGGAGGCCTGCGAGAGCACCGGCAGACCCGCGTACGCGCCACCCGCCAGCGCCGCCCTCACCGTCTCCGCCTGCACCACGTTGATCAGGTCGATGATCGGCTCGTCCTTCCACGGCGCGTCCGCCGTGGTCATCGCCGAGACCGAGGTGCCGATGACCTGGTTGACGTACGCGACCACCTTCCGGTGCTCGTCCGAGAGCAGCCGCACGATCTTCCGGTCCTCCTCCACCGTGTTGGAGTTCAGGACCTGCGCACCGACCTTCTCGACCGTCCAGCGGCCCCGCTCCCACACCAGGTCGAAGTCGAAGAGCGTGAGCCGCTGCCCCCACTTCAGCGGCTCGGAGAGGACGACCTCCTCGCCCGTCTCCTTGTTCTTCACCCGGTACTCGGGGATCTCGGTGTGCGCGTGCCCCACGAGGATCGCGTCGATGCCCGGCACCTGCTCGGCCACGAGCCCCGCCGCGTTCTCCACGTACGGCAGCTGGTCACCGTACGACGACGTACCGCTGGAACCGGAGTGCGCCGAGACCACCACCACGTCCGCACCCATCGACCGCAGCTTCGGCACCCACTTCGCCGCCTGCTCCTCCAGACCCGGGAAGACCATCTTCCCGCCGACGTTCGCCTTGTCCCAGATCGCGATCCCCGGGTTGGTCAGACCCAGCACGGCCACCTTCACGCCCCGGCCGCACGGCGTCCGCAGCCGGTGCATGCTGTACGGCGCGAACGCCGGCCGCAGCGTCTTCGCGTCCAGCGCGTTGGCACCCAGCAGCGGGAAGTCGCACTGCTCCTCGAACTTGCGCAGCACCGGGATGCCGTAGTTGAACTCGTGGTTGCCGAGCGCGGCGGCGTCGTAGCCGATGGCGTTCATCGCCTGCGCCATCGGGTGCACCGGACCGCGCCGCGCGGTGATCGGGTCGACCTTGGCGTAGTAGTACGACAGCTGGGTGCCCTGGATGGTGTCACCGGCGTCGATGAGGAGGGTGTTGCGCCGCCCCTTCTCCTTCCGCACCCGCTCGACGAGCGTGGAGATCTTCGCGAGGCCGACGTCGTTGTGCGCCTTGTCGTCGAACTCCTTGTCCGTGAAGTAGTCCCAGTTGAAGACGTTCCCGTGCAGATCGGTCGTCCCCATGACGGTGAAGGAGTACCGCTCGGCCGGCTTCGGACGGTGCCCGTGCCCGGGTCCGTGGGCCTCGGCGTGGGCGACGGCCCCTGCGGTGAGGGCGGCCCCGGCCCCGACGGCCACGGAGCCCTCCAGGAACGTCCGGCGGTTCAACGGCATGTGCTTCTCCTCGGTTCAGTGGCGTCGCCCAGCTGCACAACGCGCGTAGATTCTGGCCCAGGAGAACCGCCCGCAACAGGCCCCGCGGGTTACGGAGTGGAAAAGTGTTCGACGTACACACGTCGCGGAGCCGCCCGAAAAGACCCCGAAAAGGGCCGGAAAACGCTCATCGGAGCACCCCGCCGCACAGATTCAAGTCTTGTCAACGACCTTTCACGGAAAGGTCGTTGAGCAGTCATGCCAGGCTGATTCACTACTCATGGGTAAGCCCTAGGCTCGTCCCATGCGCCGAGCGAAAATCGTTTGTACCCTTGGGCCCGCCACCGAAACATACGACCAGATCAAGGCATTGATCGAGGCCGGAATGGACGTCGCCCGCCTCAACCTCAGCCACGGCACCTACGCCGAACACGAGGAGCGCTACCAGCGCGTCCGCAAAGCCTCCGACGAGACCGGCCACAGCGTCGGCGTCCTCGCCGACCTTCAAGGCCCGAAGATCCGCCTCGGCCGCTTCCGCGAAGGCCCCGTACTCCTTGAACGCGGCGACGAATTCACCATCACCGTCGAACACGTCGAAGGCGACCGCCACACCTGCGGCACCACCTACCCCGGCCTCGCCGACGACGTCACCACCGGCGAACGCATCCTCGTCGACGACGGCCGCGTCACCCTCGAAGTCACCGCCGTCGACGGCCCCCGCGTCCGCACCCGCGTCATCGAGGGCGGCATGGTCTCCGACCACAAGGGCCTCAACCTCCCCGGCGTCGCCGTCTCCGTCCCCGCCCTCTCCGACAAGGACATCGAAGACCTCCGCTGGGCCCTCCGCACCGGCGCCGACGTCATCGCCCTCTCCTTCGTCCGCAGCGCCCGCGACATCGACGACGTCCACCGCATCATGGACGAGGAAGGCCGCCGCCTCCCCGTCATCGCCAAGATCGAGAAGCCCCAGGCCGTCGACAACATCGACGAGATCGTCGCCGCCTTCGACGGCATCATGGTCGCCCGCGGCGACCTCGGCGTCGAAATGCCCCTCGAACAGGTCCCCATCGTCCAGAAGCGCGCCGTCAAACTCGCCAAGCGCAACGCCAAACCGGTCATCGTCGCCACTCAGATGCTCGACTCCATGATCGACAACTCCCGCCCCACCCGCGCCGAAGCCTCCGACGTCGCCAACGCCGTCATCGACGGCACCGACGCCGTCATGCTCTCCGGCGAGACCAGCGTCGGCCGCTTCCCCGTCGAAACCGTCCGCACCATGAGCCGCATCGTCGAAGCCGCCGAAGAAGACGTCCTCGCCAAGGGCCTCCCCCCACTCACCGAACGCAACAAACCCCGCACCCAGGGCGGCGCCGTCGCCCGCGCCGCCGCCGAAATGGGCGACTTCCTCGGCGCCAAGTTCCTCGTCGCCTTCACCCAGTCCGGCGACACCGTCAAACGCCTCTCCCGCTACCGCTCCCCGATCCCCCTCCTCGCCTTCACCCCCGACCCCGCCACCCGCTCCCAACTCAACCTCACCTGGGGCGTCGAAACCTTCCTCGGCCCCCACGTCGACTCCACCGACGCCATGGTCGCCCAGGTCGACGAAGAACTCCTCCGCATCGGCCGCTGCGCCAAGGGCGACATCGTCGTCATCACCGCCGGCTCCCCGCCCGGCGTCGCCGGCTCCACCAACCTCGTCCGGGTCCACCACATCGGAGAACCCCTGACATAACCCCGACATCACGTTGTTCACGGCATTTCGGGGGTAGCGTCCTCGGTATGGATCTTCGCACCACCGTCGAGCGCGCCCAGCGCCTCAAGCAACTGCACGCCGACCACAAGCCGCTCGTGCTGCCGACCGTCTGGGACGTCTGGTCCGCACGGACGGCGGCCGACGCCGGCTTCCCCGCCCTGACCATCGGCAGCCACCCCCTCGCCGACTCCCGGGGAGCCGACGACAACGAGGGCCAGACCTTCGAAGAAGTACTCGCCGCCGTCCGACCGATCATCGCCGCGGTCGACGTCCCCGTCTCCGTCGACCTCGAAGCCGGCTACGGACAGAAGCCCGCCGACCTCGTCGCCGGACTCGTCGAGGCCGGCGGCGCCGGCCTCAACCTCGAGGACACCGTCCACTCGGACGGCGGACGCGTACGCGACACCCAGGAACACGCGAACTACATCGCCGACCTGCGCGCCGCCGCCGACGCCGCGGGCGTCCCCCTCTGGATCAACGGCCGCACCGACCTCTTCATGCACGCGGACGACCCCTCCGCCGTCCTCGACCAGGCGATCGACCGCCTCCGCGCCATGGAACGGGCCGGCGCCGACAGCGTCTACCCGGTGGGCATCCAGGACGACGACGACCTCCTCACGGCGGTCGTCGGCGCGGTCACCGTCCCCGTCAACTCCACGGCCCACCCCGTCAAGCACGACCTCGCCCGCTTCCGCCGCCTCGGCGTCGGCCGCGTCACCTACGGCCCGCTGCTCCAGTTCGCCCTCACGGACACGATGAAGGACGTACTGAAGCCCTGGGCGCCCTAGTTCGTCACCGCTTGGGCCCCACATGCAGGTCCATGAGCGCGACGGAGGCCCTACGGGCGACGGAGACGTTGTAGGGCCTCCCGCCGCGACTGCATCGCGTCCACTCGACGCCGAGACGGTCGAGCGTGTCGGTGTACAGCTGCCGGATGTCGTCCGAGACGTTGGTGAAGAAGTAGCGGGGGTACTCGTACCGCTTGCGCTCCCCGTTCACGACGCGGGTGGTCCAGTTGGTGATCCGGCACCCGTCGGAGTGGACGAGCCCACGAACGAACTCCCAGGGGTGCGCGTCGACGATCGCTTGCTGCCAGGGCTCCAGGACGATCGCGCGTTCGTGCTTCTTGCCGGGGCCGTGCTGGGGGAAGAGGCACTTCCAGTGTCGACCGTAGCTCGTGACCATGACGCACCCTTGTTTTTGCAGCACGCAGACACTTCTCGCGGGTTGTACGGCCAGCACTGCCGAGCGGCACGCTTCGATCAGTCCGGGCCAGGCGTCCGCGCAGGCGATGCGGAGGTAATGGCCGCCCCGGGGGTGATCACTGATGCAGCCGTCGCCCAGGTAGAGCCCGAGCAGATAGGCGTACGCAGCAGTGTCGTCCGGCGGCCCGGGGAGCGGACGGCATCTCGGGCATGGCGCGGATGTTCTGCGCGCACGAGGGAGGGTGGGAGTCTGCGCACGTGTTGCGATCTCGTACATGGATGCGAGCTTTGTGGAGACCGCGCCAAGGCGTGCCGAATTCGAAATTGCGTCCACTCGTGTGAGTGAATGGGAGCGCTCGCGGCTCAACCTTCGAAACAAAGGAAAAGTGCCCCAGGTGGGATTCGAACCCACACTGTCCGCTGTTTGAGAGCGGCCTCTCTGACCAGTTGGAGTACTGGGGCCTTCGAAACGCAGGTCCAGAAGGGCCCTGCGGATCACTACCTTACAGGAGGTGGGTAGGCTCATGGGGAGCTGTATCCGCCTCGGAACGAGGCCATCGAACGAGGAGCCCCCGTGACCGCCCCCGAGTCGCCCCAGCCCGCCGACGACGCCGAGGCGCCGCACGTTCCGCCGCTGACGACCCGTGTCGTCATCGCCGAGGACGAGGCCCTGATCCGCCTCGACCTCAAAGAGATGCTCGAAGAAGAGGGCTACACGGTCGTCGGCGAGGCCGGGGACGGTGCCAGGGCCGTCGAGCTCGCCCGCGAGCACCGCCCCGACCTCGTCATCCTCGACGTGAAGATGCCCGTCCTCGACGGCATCTCCGCCGCCGAGAAGATCGCCGGCGAGTCCATCGCCCCCGTCCTCATGCTCACCGCCTTCTCGCAGCGCGAGCTGGTCGAGCGGGCCCGGGACGCCGGTGCCATGGCGTACCTGGTGAAGCCGTTCAGCAAGAGCGACGTGGTGCCGGCCATCGAGATGGCCGTCTCCCGGTTCGCCGAGCTGAAGGCCCTGGAGAAGGAGGTCGCGGACCTCTCGCAGCGTCTGGAGACCCGGAAGCTCGTGGACCGGGCCAAGTCGGTCCTGCAGACGCAGTACGGCCTGACGGAGCCCGCCGCGTTCCGCTGGATCCAGAAGACGTCGATGGACCGCCGGATGTCGATGCAGCAGGTCGCCGAGGCGGTCATCGAGGACGCCGAGGAGAAGAAGGCGGCCAGGAACAAGGAGCAGTGAGCGGCTCCGTACGTACGGAAGAAGGCCCGTCCCCACGGCGTTGTGGGGGCGGGCCTTCGGCTTCCGTACGTACGGGGAGGGTCAGTCCTCGCCGAGGTACGTCTTGCGGACGTCGTCGTTGACGAGGAGGTCCTGTCCGGTGCCGGACAGCTTGATGGTGCCGACCTCCAGGACGTATCCGTGGTCCGCGAGGGAGAGGGCGGCCTGCGCGTTCTGCTCGATGAGCAGGATGGTCATGCCCTCGGACTTCAGGGTCGCGATCGTCTCCATGATCTTCTGCATCATGATCGGCGAGAGGCCCATGGAGGGCTCGTCCAGCATGAGGAGCTTGGGCTCGGACATGAGGGCCCGGCCCATCGCCAGCATCTGCTGCTCACCGCCGGAGAGGGTTCCCGCGGCCTGCTTGCGACGTTCGCCCAGGATGGGGAAGAGGTCGTAGGACTTCTGGATGTCCCGTTCGATGCCGCCCTTGTCCTTGCGGAGGAAGGCGCCGAGCCGCAGGTTCTCCTCGATGGAGAGCCGGGGGAAGATGTGGCGTCCTTCGGGGGAGTGGGCGAGGCCGAGCGAGACGACCTTGTGGGCCGGGATGCCGTTGAGCTCCTGGCCGTCGAAGGAGATCCTGCCCGCGGTGGGCTTGATGAGGCCCGAGAGGGTGCGCAGGGTCGTGGTCTTGCCGGCGCCGTTGGTGCCGATGAGGGCGACGACCTGGCCCGCCTCGACGGAGAAGGAGATGCCCTTGACGGCCTCGATCTTGCCGTAGGCGACCCTGAGGTCCTCGACCTCCAGGAGTGCGGTCACTTGGAGTCTCCTTCGGTGGTGCTGTTCGCGTCGCCGGTGCCGGTCTTGGCGGGGGTGTCCGCGTCGTCCGGTGCGGCGGAGGGACCGTTGTCGGCGTCCGTGTCGGTCGCCGGGTCCGTGTCGGCCGGGGCCGCGTCGTCCGCGTCCGTGCCCGCGTCGTCCGCGTCCGTGCCCGCTTCGGCGGCCGCGTCGGTGTCGTCCGTGTCCGCGTCCGTCTCCACGGCCGGGACCGGTGCCGGGGCCGGGACCGTGGTGCCGTGGGCGTGGGCCTCGGCGGCCTTGACCTCGGCGGCCTCCTCCGCGCCGGGCGCGCCTTCGTAGGGCGTGCCCAGGTAGGCGGCGACGACGCGCTCGTCGTTCTGGACGACCTCGGAGGTGCCCTCGACGAGCTTCTCGCCCTGGACGAGGACGGCGACCCGGTCGCACAGCTTGAAGATGAACTTCATGTCGTGCTCGATGACCAGGACGGCGATGCCGAGGTCGCGGATGGCGAAGACGAGTTCCTCGGTGGTGCGGGTCTCGCTCTGGTTCATGCCGGCGGTGGGCTCGTCGAGCAGGAGGAGGCCGGGGTCGCTGGCGAGTGCGCGGGCGATCTCCAGCTTGCGCTGCTCGCCGTAGGGGAGGTTCCGGGCGAGGTGTTCGGCCTTGTGGGCGAGGCCGACGAACTCGAGGAGTTCCATGGCCCGGTTCCGGGAGGCGGTTTCGGCCTTCTTGAAGCCGGGGCCGCGCAGGAGGGCGGACCAGAGGCCCTCCTTGGTCCGGGTGTGTCGGCCGACGAGGACGTTCTCCAGGACCGTCATGTTGGAGAAGAGACGGATGTTCTGGAAGGTGCGGGCGATGCCGGCCTGGGTGACCAGGTGGGGCTTGGGGGGGAGGACAGTCCCCTTGTAGCTGACCTGTCCCTCGGTGGGGACGTAGAGGCCGGTGAGGCAGTTGAAGAAGGTCGTCTTGCCGGCGCCGTTGGGGCCGATGAGTCCGACGATCTCGCCCTCGCGGACGGTGAGGTTGACGTCGCGGACGGCGGTGAGGCCGCCGAAGCGCATGGTCACGCCGCTGGCGTCGAGGACGGTGGCGGCCGTGGCGGTGTCCTTGGTGATGGTGGTCATGGCGTCACGCCTCCGCCTTCGCCGTGCCGATGCCCGACTCCTCGGAGGGTCGTGGTTCGGGTACGGCGGGCTGCTCGTCGTTCTCGTGGAATTCCAGCTTCGCGCGCTTGTTGGCGATCAGGCCCTCGGGGCGGAAGCGCATGAGGAGGATCAGCGCGATGCCGAAGCCGAGGAGCTGGTAGTCCTGGAGGAACTGCAGCTTGGCCGGGATCAGGAAGAGGAGCGCGGAGCCCAGGATGGGTCCGTTGATGGTGCCCATGCCGCCGAGGATGACGGCGGCGAGGAGGAACGCGGAGTTCGGCGGTACGGGGCCGGCGAAGACGTAGTTCTCGGGGACGACCGTGGTGTTGACGTGGGCCTGGACGGTGCCGGCGAGGCCGGCGAGGGCGGCGCCGAGGGCGAAGGCGACGAGCTTGACGCGGAAGCCGTTGATGCCCATGGCGGTGGCGGCGGTCTCGTCCTCGCGGATGGCGACCCATGCGCGGCCGATGCGGCTGTTGGCGGCGCGGGAGAAGACGATGATGACCAGGGCCATGACCAGGATCATCAGCAGGTAGTAGTTGGCGTAGGCGCCGAGTTCGACACCGAGGACGGTGTGGGACTCGCCGAAGTTGTATCCGAAGAACTCCAGCTGGGGGATGTTCGGGATGCCGTTGGGGCCGTTGGTGATCTTCGGTCCGGAGGTGCCGTCGAGGTTGCCCATGGCGATGCGGAAGATCTCTCCGAAGCCGAGGGTGACGATGGCGAGGTAGTCGCCGCGCAGGCGCAGGGTGGGTGCGCCGATGACCACGCCGAAGACCAGGGAGGCGGCCATGCCGGTGAGCGCCGAGGCCCAGAAGGGGAACTGGACGCCGAAGGCGGAGGAGGTGGCGCCGGAGACGAGGGCGGCGGTGTAGGCGCCGACGCCGAGGAAGGCGACGTAGCCGAGGTCGAGGAGGCCGGCGAGGCCGACGACGATGTTCAGGCCGAGGGCGACGGTCGCGAAGATGAGGATGTTGACCGCGATGAGGGTGTAGGTGTCGCCGCTCTGCTGGATGAAGGGGAAGGCGATCGCGGCGACGAGGCTCGCGGTGACGGTGACCTGGCGGTTCCGGGCGGTGATCGCCGAGATGCGGGCGATGAGTCCGGACTTGATCAGGGCCGTGGCGGTGAAGCCGACGAGGATCAGGAAGGCGATGAAGAGCTGGGGCTCGGAGTCGTCGGTGTCGATGCCGAAGGTGACGACGAAGAGGCCGATGGCGAAGACGACGACGATGAGCAGGATCTCGGCCCAGGAGGGGAGTTCCTTGGCCGGGGTGGCCTTGCGGGTGTCGTCGGGGAGCTTGTAGGCGGCGATCGCGGGTATGACGGAGGCGAGGACGGCGATGCCGGCTCCGGGCTCCAGGTCGACCAGGGCTCCGAGTTCGACGATGATCGCGAGCGCGGTGAAGAGGGTGGTGGCGAAGGTGCCGAGGGCCAGGATCCAGGTGGCCTTGCGGGCGCCGGTGGGGGTGAGCCAGCCGAGGCCCTTGATGCCGAGCGCGGAGAGCGCGTGGGCGGCGGTGAGGACGGCTCCGACGAGGGTGAGGAGCTGGAGTTCGGCCGGGTAGCCGTAGACGGTGAGGTTGCCGGGGAAGGCGGTGGTCCACGTCCAGGCGAGGAAGGTGCTGGCGAGGGTGACGAGGCTGCCGCCGACGACGGCCCACAGGAGTGCGGTGGGCTTCGGCGTGGCCGGGTTCTTGGGCAGGTTTTCGGTCATGGTGCTCACGCCCTGTCCGCGACGCGTTCGCCGAGCAGGCCCTGGGGCCGCACGAGGAGTACGAGGATGAGGAGGACGAAGGCCCACACGTTGGCCCAGGCGCCGCCGCCGAGCTGCTGCATGCCGGGGACGTCCTCGATGTAGGCGATCGAGAGGGATTCGGCGATGCCGAGGACGACGCCGCCGACCATGGCGCCGTAGATGTTGCCGATGCCGCCGAGGACGGCCGCGGTGAAGGCCTTGAGGCCGAGGATGAAGCCCATCTCGAAGTTGATCTGGCCCTTGTCGACGCCGTAGGCGACGGCGGCGACGGCGGCGAACGCGGCACCGATGGCGAAGGCCATGACGATGATGCGGTCGGTGTTGATGCCCATCAGCTTGGCGGTGTCGGGGTCCTGTGCGGTGGCCTGCATGGCGCGGCCGCTGCGGCTCTTGGAGACGAAGACGCCGAGGGCGAGCATGCACAGGGGTGCGAGGGCGAGGACGAAGGCGTCGGCTCGCTGGATCGACAGGTTTCCGGCGATCTGGAAGGCCTCGCCCTTGAACTCGGGGAAGCTGACGGCCTTCTTGGCGTCGGGGTAGAACTGCCAGACGAGTTGCTGGAGGGCGATGGACAGGCCGATCGCGGTGATGAGGGGTGCCAGCCGGGGGGCGCCGCGCAGGGGGCGGTAGGCGAAGCGCTCGGCGGCGGTGGCGACGGCCACGGAGGCTATCGCGCCACCGACGATCATGAGCGGTATCGCCACCAGCAGGGACGTTCCGCTCGGGAGAGCGGTGTAGGTGGTGAGGGCACCGAAGCCCCCGATCATGAAGATCTCGCCGTGGGCGAAGTTGATGAGCTGGACGATGCCGTAGACCATGGTGTACCCGATGGCGATGAGGCCATAGAGGGCACCGAGGGCCAGGCCGTTGGCCAGCTGTTGCGGCAGTTCGTGCACCGCAGGCCTCCGATGAGCTTGTCGGATAAGACTCCGCGCGAGGGCGCTGTTTGCGCCCTCGCGCGGCTTGGGTCAGGTGGTGCGGGGTTCCGGCCGGGGCCGGGGTGGTGACTGGGGGTGCTGCTGTACTACCGGATTACTGGTTGAACGTGTCGCTCTTGACGTCGATCCACTTGCCGCCCTCGACCTTGTAGACCGTGAGCTGCTTGTTGGTGGTGTCGCCGAACTCGTCGAAGGAGACCTTGCCGGTCACGCCGTCGAAGGAGACCTTGCCCAGGGCCTCGGTGACCTTGGCGCGGGCGTCGGAGGGGAGCTTGCCGTTGTTGGCGGCGACGACGGCCTTGACGGCCTGGATGACGGCCCAGCCGGCGTCGTAGGAGTAGCCGCCGTAGGCCGCGTAGGGGTCCTTGTAGCCGCCGGCGTTGTAGTCGGCGATGAACTTCTTGGCGGTGTCGAGCTTCTCGACCGGGTAGCCGATGGAGGTGGCGAGGTCGCCGTCGTTGGCCTCGGCGGAGGCGCTGATGAAGGCGGGGTCGTAGATGCCGTCGCCGCCCATGACGGGGATCTTGGCGCCGGTCTTCTTGATCTGGTCGGAGAGCAGGCCGCCCTCGGGGTACTGGCCGCCGAAGTAGACGGAGTCGGCGCCGGAGGTCTTGACCTTGTCGGCGGTGGCCGAGAAGTCGGTCTCCTTGACGGTGACGTGGTCGGTGCCGACGACCTGGCCGCCGAGGCGCTTGAACTCGTCGCTGAAGATCGCGGCGAGGCCGGCGCCGTAGGTCTGCTTGTCGTCGACGACGTAGACCTTCTTCTTGCCGGCGTCCTTGAAGAGGTACTGGGCGGCGAACTTGCCCTGGACCACGTCGGTGGCGGCGGTGCGGAAGTAGGTGGGGAAGGGGCGCTTGAACTCGCCCTTGCCCCAGTTGTCGCCCTGGCTGAGCGCCGGGTTGGTGTTGGCGGGGGAGACCTGGGCCAGCTTGGCGGCGGCGAAGACGCCCTGCATCTGCTGGGAGACGCCGGAGTTCAGGGGGCCGACGACGCCGAGGACGTCCTTGTTGCCGACCAGCTTGGTGGCGTTGGCCTGGCCGGAGGCGGGGACGGCCTGGTCGTCCAGGGCCTCGATCTTGAAGGTGACGCCGGGAACCTCGTTGTTCTTGTTCGCGGTCTTGACCGCGAGGTCCACGGAGTTCTTGATGCCCTGGCCGAGGGCGGAGAGCGAGCCGGTCAGGGGGGCGTCGACGCCGATGACGACGGTCGTGGTGCTGCCACCGCCACCGTTTCCGTCGCCGGAGCCGCCCTTGTCGTCGCGCGAACCGCAGGCGGTGAGGGTGAGCGCTCCGGTGGTGAGCACACTGGTGAGGATGAGGAGTGAACGGTGTCGCACGAAGAATCCTTTCCCTGGCGCGGCCCCCTCGAGCTGAGGCGGTGCCGTGAAGCTGTGTAGCTAGAGGTGCCGTTCTCGATGCCGGGCCGTACTGGTTCGAGCGGGGCCGTGCAGTGGAAGCGCCCGGCGGCGCGGTGACTGGCCGTGACTCTAAGCGCAGGTGGGGAGGGTCGGGGAGCGCCGAGGTCATGATGTGACTGTCTTGTTATGCCGACGGGCGGATGCCGTGTGCATCGGGTGGGCAAATCGGGGCGTATCGGTCTGTAGCGCGGTGTTCACATAGTGAGAATCCCCAGTTCCGCTAAGGGGCTTGGGCGGATCATGCTCCTGACGGGCCCCTTCGAGGGGTATCCGGATATCGGACAGTGGTCTTTCCTTGAGCGGACGGAGGAGTCGCCCGGGACGCCCCGCCGGAACATTGCACGGCCGTCACGCAGGGTCACGAAGCTGTCGGCCGAGATCGTTCGGTCGGCGTGCCGGGTCGGGCCGTCCGGCCGGCGCCGGCGGTCACGGGCGCCAGTTCTCCGAACTCCCCGTCGCGCCCTTCGCCTCCTCGCAGCGCCGTCGCGACTCCCGGCCGGCGAAGGCGGAGGCGGCCGCGCGTCCCGCCCGCCGCTCCTCCGCCCGGGCCGCCGCGAGGACCTCGTCGTGGATCTCGTACTGCTCGTTGGAGAGGCCCTTCTGCTCCCAGTCCAGACCCGCCCACGAGCTGCCCTTCAGGGCCTCCTCCACCCAGTACGACACGAGGTCCGCGCAGATGTCCGCGGGGGTCCTGGCGGGGGGCCCGGACTCCCCCGGCGTGCCGCAGCCGCCCGTCAGGGCCAGCGCGCAGGCGGTCAGGACCGCGGCGAGCGCGGCCCCGGCGGTGCCGGATCGCCGGCCCTTCACGGGAGTCGGACCCACGGCTTCGGGAGGGGGCGGGCGGAGACCGCGTCCGGCCGGTGTGTGACATCGGCGGCGTGACAGGCCGTGTCGGGCGTGACTGCGGTGAATCCGGGGGGAGTTGGGGCGGAGGCGGAGCGTGCGGCGGGGTGTGCGGCGGTCATGGAGGGCCCCTCGGCGGGTGCGCGGGCGGACGGGCGGGCCGGATCCTCCCCGTGGGGAGGCCCGCCAGTGAAGCGCCTCGGACCGCGAGGGGCAAGAGGGGCCGGGAGAAAGGGAGTTGGCGCGGAAACGCCGACGGGGGCGGTGCTCTCTCGCACCGCCCCCGCAGGGCTCGTCCGCACGGGACCTCGTCCACGCCGGACCGGTCCGCTCCGGTCCGCGCGGGCCTTCAGGGGCCGTTCGGCCAGTACCCCCGCGCGGGTCTCAGGCGCTCGCGCCCGGCACGTTCTCCGCGTCCTTGGGGGTGACCTCGCGCAGCAGGCAGGTCAGCCGCGCCGAGCAGACCCGCCGGTCCTGCTCGTCGGTGATCACGATCTCGTACGTGGCGGTGGACCGCCCGCGGTGCACCGGGGTCGCCACGCCGGTCACCAGGCCGCTGCGGGCCCCGCGGTGGTGGGTGCAGTTGAGGTCGACGCCGACGGCGATCCGGGAGACCCCGCCGTGCAGCATCGAGCCCACGGAGCCCAGCGTCTCGGCGAGGACCGCCGACGCCCCGCCGTGCAGCAGCCCGTACGGCTGCGTGTTGCCCTCCACCGGCATGGTGCCGACGACCCGCTCGGCCGAGGCCTCCAGGATCTGCACGCCCATCCGGTTGCCGAGGTGCCCCGCCGAGAAGAGGGCCGGGAGGTCGACGCCGAGCGCCGCGTACTCGTCGATGACCTCCTGCGGGAACTTCACGTGCTGCTGTTCACCCATGGCCCGGCTCCGTTCGTCTTCGTACGGTGGTCGCTGATCGTTCGATCGCGTGGTTCCGCCTGAGCAAACGCTTAGGCGGAGGGCGATTGTTCCAGACGGACGATCACGGACTTGCTCGCGGGGGTGTTGCTGACGTCCGCCGTCGACTCCAGCGGCACCAGGACGTTCGTCTCCGGGTAGTAGGCCGCCGCGCATCCCCGGGCCGTCGGGTAGTGCACCACCCGGAAGCCGGGCGCCCGCCGCTCCACGCCGTCCGTCCACTCGCTCACCAGGTCCGCGTACGCCCCGTCGGCCAGGCCGAGGGCCGTCGCGTCCTCCGGGTGCACCAGGACGACCCTGCGGCCCCCCTTGATGCCCCGGTAGCGGTCGTCCAGGCCGTAGATCGTGGTGTTGTACTGGTCGTGCGAGCGCAGCGTCTGGAGGAGCAGCCGGCCCTGCGGCACCCTCGGGTACTCGACGGGCGCGGCCGTGAAGTTCGCCTTGCCGGTCCGGGTGGGGAAGCGGCGCTCGTCGCGCGGGGCGTGCGGCAGCGCGAAGCCGCCCGGGTCCGCGGCGAGCCGGGCGTTGAAGTCCTGGAAGCCGGGCACCACGCGCGCGATGCGGTCCCGGATCCGGGCGTAGTCGGCCTCGAACTCCTCCCAGGGCGTGGCCGATCCGCCGCCGAGGACCGCGCGGGCCATCCGGGCCACGATCGCCGGCTCGGACAGCAGGTGGGGGCTGGCCGGGGGCAGGTTGCCCCGGGAGGCGTGCACCAGGCTCATCGAGTCCTCGACCGTCACGAACTGCCGTCCGCCCTTCTGGACGTCCTTGTCGGTGCGGCCGAGGGTGGGCAGGATCAGCGCGCGCGTGCCCGTGACCGCGTGCGAGCGGTTCAGCTTCGTCGACACGTGGACGGTCAGCCGGGCGCGGCGCATGGCCGCCTCCGTCACCTCCGTGTCGGGCGTCGCCCCCACGAAGTTGCCGCCCATCGCGAAGAACACCTTCGCCTCGCCGTCGCGCAGCGCCTGGATCGAGCGGACCACGTCGAAGCCGTGGTGGCGCGGCGAGACGATCCCGAACTCCTTGTCCAGGGCGTCGAGGAACGCGGGCGCGGGGCGCTCGAAGATGCCCATGGTCCGGTCGCCCTGCACGTTCGAGTGGCCGCGCACCGGGCAGACGCCCGCGCCCGGCCGTCCGATGTTGCCGCGCAGGAGCAGCAGGTTGACCACCTCGCGGATGGTTGGCACGGAGTGCTTGTGCTGGGTGAGGCCCATCGCCCAGCAGACGATCGTCCGCTCCGAGGCGAGGACCATCTCCAGGGCCCGCTCGATCTCGGAGCGCTCCAGGCCGGTCGCGGCGAGGGTCTCGTCCCAGTCGGCCTCCTCGGCGGCCGCCGCGAACTCCTCGTAGCCGTGGGTGTGTTCGCGTACGAACTCCTCGTCGACGGCGCCGGGGGTCGCCAGGACCAGTCTGTTGAGGAGGCGGAAGAGGGCCTGGTCGCCGCCGATCCGGATCTGGAGGAAGAGGTCGGTGAGCGCGGCGCCCCGGACCATGCCGCGGGGGGTCTGCGGGTTCTTGAACCGCTCCAGGCCGGCTTCCGGCAGCGGGTTGACCGAGATGATGCGGGCGCCCGCGGCCTTCGCCTTCTCCAGGGCGGACAGCATCCGGGGGTGGTTCGTCCCCGGGTTCTGCCCGGCCACGACGATCAGGTCGGCCTTGTGCAGGTCCTCCAGGGAGACGCTGCCCTTTCCGACGCCGATGGTCTCCGTCAGCGCCGAGCCCGAGGACTCGTGGCACATGTTGGAGCAGTCCGGGAGGTTGTTCGTGCCGAACTCGCGGGCGAAGAGCTGGAGCAGGAAGGCCGCCTCGTTGCTGGTGCGGCCCGAGGTGTAGAAGAGCGCCTCGTCGGGGGAGTCCAGGGCCCGCAGCTCCTCGGCGAGGATCCCGAAGGCCCGCTCCCAGGTCACCGGCTCGTACCGGTCGCCGCCCTCGGGCAGGAGCATCGGCTGGGTGATGCGGCCCTGCTGGCCCAGCCAGTACCCGCTGCGCTCCGCCAGGTCCGCCACCGGGTGCGCGGCGAAGAACTCCGGGGTGACCCGGCGCAGCGTCGCCTCCTCGGCGACGGCCTTCGCGCCGTTCTCGCAGAACTCCGCGACGTGCCGCTTGTCCTCCTCGGGCCAGGCGCAGCCCGGGCAGTCGAAGCCGTCCTTCTGGTTGACCTTCAGGAGGGTCCGCGCGGTGCGCAGGGACCCCATCTGCTCCCGGGCGATCCGCAGGGTGTGTCCGACGGCGTGCAGCCCGGCGGCGGCGTGCTGCGGCGGCGTGACCTGCGGTGCGTCCTGGACCGGGTCACCGACCGGCGGCTTGCTGACCATCGCGCTCTCCCTTGAGCGGTCGTCCTTCGGCGTACGTCTCCGATCCTGTCACGCGGCACCGACAGCCCGGCACCCCGGCCGGTGAGGAGGGGATTGTCGGTGGGCCGTGGCAGGATCGTCCCGTGGCCCAGACAGCATCGAAGAACACCGCAGACACCCGTCCCCGCCTGCTCCTGATGGACGGGCACTCGCTCGCGTACCGGGCGTTCTTCGCGCTGCCCGCGGAGAACTTCACCACCGCGACGGGGCAGCCGACGAACGCGATCTACGGATTCGCCTCGATGCTGGCGAACACGCTGCGCGACGAGTCGCCCACCCACTTCGCGGTCGCGTTCGACGTGTCCCGCAAGACCTGGCGGTCGGACGAGTTCCCGGAGTACAAGGCGAACCGCTCGAAGACCCCCGACGAGTTCAAGGGGCAGGTCGAGCTGATCGGCGAGCTGCTCGACGCGATGCACGCGCAGCGCTTCGCCGTCGACGGCTTCGAGGCGGACGACGTCATCGCGACCCTCGCCACGCAGGCCGAGGCCGAGGGCTTCGACGTGCTGATCGTCACCGGCGACCGGGACTCCTTCCAGCTCGTCACCGACCACGTCACCGTGCTCTACCCGACCAAGGGCGTCTCCGAGCTGACCCGCTTCACCCCGGAGAAGATCCAGGAGAAGTACGGTCTGAGCCCCTCGCAGTACCCCGACTTCGCGGCCCTGCGCGGCGACCCGTCGGACAACCTGCCGGGCATCCCCGGCGTCGGTGAGAAGACCGCCGCGAAGTGGATCAACCAGTTCGGCTCCTTCGACCAGCTCGTCGAGCGCGCCGATGAGGTCAAGGGCAAGGCCGGGCAGAACTTCCGGGACCACCTGGAAGCGGTGAAGCTCAACCGGCGCCTGACCGAGATGGTCCGGGACGTCGAGCTGTCGAAGACGGTGGCGGACCTCGCCCGCGAGCCCTACGACCGCGCGGCCCTCGCCCTCGTCCTCGACACCCTGGAGATCCGCAACCCCTCCCTGCGCGAGCGGCTCCTCGCCGTCGACCCCGGCTCCGCCGAGGAGGACGTCCCGCCGCCCGCCGCCGGCGTCGAGCTCGACGCCTCCGTCCTCTCCGCCGGCGAGCTCGCCCCCTGGCTCGCCGAGCACGGCACCGGGCCGCTCGGCGTCGCCACCGTCGACAGCTGGGCCCTCGGCACCGGAAACGTCGCCGAGGTCGCCCTCGCCGCCGCCGGGGGAGCCGCCGCCTGGTTCGACCCCGGCGAGCTCGACGAGGCCGACGAGCGGGCCTGGGCCGCGTGGATCTCCGACCCCGACCGCCCCAAGGTGATGCACAACGCCAAGGGCGCCCTGCGGGTCTTCCCCGAGCACGGCTGGAGCGTCGCGGGCGTCGCCATGGACACCGCCCTCGCCGCCTACCTGGTCAAGCCCGGCCGCCGCTCCTTCGCCCTGGACGCGCTCTCCGTCGAGTACCTCGGCCGCGAGCTGGCCCCCGCGGCCGCCTCCGACGGGCAGCTCGCCTTCGGCGCCGACGACACCGCCGAGGCCGAGGCCCTCATGGCCCAGGCCCGCGCCGTCCTCGACCTCGGCGGGGCCTTCGAGGAGCGGCTCGGCGAGGTCGGGGCCCGCGAGCTCCTCCACGAGGTCGAGCTGCCCACCTCCGTCCTCCTCGCCCGTCTTGAGCGGCACGGCATCGCCGCCGACCGCGAGCACCTGGAGGCCATGGAGCAGCAGTTCGCCGGCGCCGTCCAGCAGGCCGTGAAGGAGGCGCACGCCTCCGTGGGCCACGAGTTCAACCTCGGCTCGCCCAAGCAGCTCCAGGAGGTCTTCTTCGGCGAGCTGAACCTCCCGAAGACCAAGAAGACCAAGACCGGGTACACCACCGACGCCGACGCGCTCGCCTGGCTGGCCGGCCAGACCGAGCACGAACTGCCCGTGATCATGCTCCGCCACCGCGAGCAGGCCCGGCTCCGCTCCACGGTCGAGGGCCTGATCAAGACCGTCGCCGCCGACGGCCGGATCCACACCACCTTCAGCCAGACCGTCGCCGCCACCGGCCGCCTCTCCTCCACCGACCCGAACCTGCAGAACGTGCCGGTGCGCACCGACGAGGGCCGGGCCATCCGGCACGGCTTCGTCGTCGGCGAGGGCTTCGAGGCCCTGATGACCGCCGACTACAGCCAGATCGAGCTGCGGGTCATGGCCCACCTCTCCGAGGACGAGGGCCTCATCGAGGCCTTCGCCTCCGGCGAGGACCTGCACACCACCGTCGCCTCCCAGGTCTTCGGCGTCGAGCGGACCGCCGTCGACGCCGAGATGCGCCGCAAGATCAAGGCCATGTCGTACGGCCTGGCCTACGGCCTCTCCGCCTTCGGCCTCGCCCAGCAGCTCACCATCGACCCGGCCGAGGCCCGGATCCTGATGGAGACCTACTTCGAGCGCTTCGGCGGGGTGCGGGACTACCTGCGCCGGGTCGTCGACGAGGCCCGCGCCACCGGGTACACCGAGACGATGCTGGGCCGCCGCCGCTACCTGCCCGACCTCAACAGCGACAACCGGCAGCGCCGCGAGGCCGCCGAGCGGATGGCGCTCAACGCGCCCATCCAGGGCACCGCCGCCGACATCGTGAAGATCGCCATGCTGAACGTCGACCGGGCGCTCACGGAGGCGGGCCTCACCTCCCGGATGCTCCTCCAGGTCCACGACGAGATCGTGCTCGAACTCGCCCCCGGCGAGCGCGAGCAGGTCGAGGCCCTGGTCCGCGAGCAGATGTCCGGCGCGGCCCATCTGCGCGCCCCGCTCGACGTCTCCGTCGGCGTCGGCCGGGACTGGGACTCCGCCGCGCACTGACACCACCCGCCCCGGGCCCGTACGGACGCCGTACGGGCCCGGGGGCGCTCAGGGCCCTGTCGTACGCGGGTCGGGGGTGCGTCCGGGCCCGTCGGTACGGGTCGGGGGGTGCGTCCGGGCCTCGTCGGTACGGGTCGGGGTGCCGTCCGGGCCCGTCGGTACGGGGCGGGGACCGTCGGCACGAGCCCCAGGAGCGGGTGATGTGCGCCGGATGGACCACTCCGGAGGGCGTCCCGGCGGCCGGGCTCATGAAACTGAGCATCATGATCACGAGCCGCCGCGCCCGCCTCCGCGCCTGGGCCCTGCTCGGAGCCGTACTCGGGGCATCGGGCACCGCCTGGCCCGCCGAGGCGCACCGGGCCCCCGCACTCTGCACCTCGTCCCGCGAACCGGCCCTCGCCACCCGGCTGTCCCAGGACATCGCGACGGCGCTCAAGGGCCGTGACGGCACGGTCTCCGTCGCCCTGCACGACCCCGCACGCGGACTGCGCTGCCGGCTCGACGACACCCGGGCGTACGACTCCGCCAGCATCGCCAAAATCCTCATCCTGGAGGCCGTCCTCGGACGGGCGGCCGAGCTGGGCCGCGCGCCCACCGGCCCGGAGTCCCAGCGGATGAGGGCGATGATCACCCGCTCGGACAACAAGGCGGCCGGCGAGCTGTGGAAGGGGCTCTCCCGCGCCCGCCTCGACAGGGTGCTGCGCGACGTCGGGGCCCGGGACACCGTCCTCGGCCACGGCGGCTACTGGGGCCTCACCCGCACCACCGCCCGCGACCAACTGGCCCTCCTGGCCGCGGTGTCCCGCCGCGCCGAGGCGCTGTCCCTGATGGGCCAGGTCGTCCGCGACCAGGCTTGGGGCGTCACCTCGGGCGCGCCCCGCACGGTCAAGGTCCACCTCAAGAACGGCTGGCTGCCCCGCGCCACCCACGCCTGGCGCGTCCACAGCGTCGGCGTGGTGCGCCCGGCCGTCGGCACGGGCAAGGGGAAGAGCGGGGGAGCGGGCGCCGTCCCGGGGGCGGCCGGCGCCTCCGCGACCGACTACCGGCTCGCCCTCCTGAGCCACGGCAACCCCACCATGCGGTACGGCATCCGCACCCTGGAGGGGGTCGCCCTGGCCGTGCACCGCAGACTCTCCGGCAGCGCGGCGGCCCGCGACTTCACCCCCTCGGAGAACGTCAGCGAGATCCCGGACGGGAGTGCTCCGACAGGCGCTCCCGGTCCTTCGGCGCCGAGCCCTTCCGTTCCGAGCCCTTCGACTCCCGGTCCCTCCGCTCCGGATCCGGGCCCGTCGCCGGGCTCCCCGCCCGCCGAGCCGGCGACGCTCCGAGGAGCCGCGCCCCCGTCCCGTACAGCACGAGCCCGGCGGCGAGCCCGGCGCCGGCCCCGAAGCACGCCGTCGGAATGACGTCCAGGGGCGTCTCGATCCGGTCCCAGCCCCAGTACGCGGCCCAGCGCAGCACCCGGTGGGCGATCCCGGCGAGGACGCAGCCGCCGATGAGTACGGCCGCGACGAGCCGCCCGCGCCGGTCGGGGACCGCCACGCCGGCGGGCAGCTCCGCACCGGGCGCGGTGGCCCGCAGCGCCCGGGCGGCGAACCAGCAGAGGAGCCCCAGGGCCAGCGCCGAACCCCCGTACTGCGCGTAGAGGTAGACCGGGAAGCCGGCCACGATCTCGCCGAGGAAGGGGAGCGCGCGGGTGCCCCAGCGGTCGAGGTGGGTGAAGGAGTCCCACACCACGTGGGTCGTGGCGCCCAGCACCGCCGACAGGAGGAACCAGCCCGCGAGCGCGACCGGGGACCGGTCCCGCCACCGGCGGCCCACGACGAGCCCGTACACCCTGCCCCGCCAGCGGGCGGGCAGCAGCGCCACCAGCGGCTCGCGCACGGTCAGCCACAGGGCGACGAGTGCGGCCGCGATCAGGACGTCGGCCGTGACGATCCCGACGGCGGAGTGCGTGACGTCGCCGAAGGCCATCGCGCCGGGCAGCGCCGTCGCGGCGAAGTACGTCATGTCGGGCGCGAAGGAACCCGCGACGAGGGCGGACGCGACCAGCGGCCCCCGTGCGGTCCCGTCCCGGCGCAGTCCGGGCAGCACGGCGGCGGCATGGCTCAGCGTGAACGGCAAGGAGGACTCCCGGGGTTCGGACGGCGACGGCTCACGGGCACGGGCACGGGCGCGGGCCGGTCCATGATCGGCCGCAGTGCAAGAGCCACCGGACACCCCGGTCGGTTCCCGCCTCCCTTTGATCGGGAGGCGGTCAAGAGGTGACGAAAGAGTGAAACACGGTCAAGGGCCGGTACTCGCCGGTACGGAGTTGGCATAAAGTCGCCGGAGGCCACGCGCGGGGAGCACGGGGCCGCAGTCGATCGGGGAGGGACGACGGATATGGCACCGGACATCGGCCGCCGGCTGCGCAGGGGGGCCACCAGCGGTGCGGTGGTGGCCGCGGCGGTCGCCGCGCTCGCCGCCTCGCAGGCACCGGAGGCGATCCAGCCGACCACGGACAACGCCGGCGGCGACCGCGCCACCGGCGCCGGGGAGAGCGCCCCGCCGTCCGACAAGGGCTCCGCCACCGGCGACTCGCCGTACTACACGGCGCTGCCGCCGCTGAACGCGCCGCCCCACCAGCCGGGCAAGCCCGGGACGGGCACCGGTCCGCTGGTGGTCACCGGCCCCGCGGAAGCCGGCATACCCGCGACCGTCCTCGCCGCCTACAAGCGGGCCGAGCAGTCGTCCCGCTCGACCGACCCCGGCTGCAACCTGCCGTGGCAACTGCTCGCCGGCATAGGCAAGGTCGAGTCCGGGCAGGCGAGCGGCGGCCGGGTCGACGCCAACGGCACGACCTTCAAGGCGATCCTCGGCCCCGCCCTCAACGGCGTCGGTTTCGCCAACATCTCCGACACCGACGGCGGCGCCTACGACGGCGACAAGGTCCACGACCGCGCCGTCGGCCCGATGCAGTTCATCCCGTCCACCTGGGCCACCTGGGGCCAGGACGCCAACGGCGACGGGAAGAAGGACCCGAACAACATCTACGACGCGGCGCAGGCCGCCGGTCGCTACCTCTGCGCCAACGACCGCAACCTCCTGCTCAAGGCCGACCTCGACCGCGCGGTCCTCAGCTACAACCGCTCGACCGAGTACCTGAACACGGTCCTGTCCTGGTTCGAGTACTACAAGCGCGGCACCCACCAGGTCCCGGACGGCACGGGCGTGCTGCCGATCGACCGCAGCGACAACCGCCGCCCGGGCGGCTTCCCCCGCCCCACCGCGCCGACGTCCCCCTCCCCGACGTCCCCCGCGCCGAAGCCGGGCGCCCAGGAACCGAAGCCGAACCCCGGGACGAGCAAGCCGCCGACCGTCCCGACCAAGCCCCCCACCACCGACCCGACGCCGCCGGTCACCTCGCCGGCCGAGAAGGTGTCGCTGCTCAAGGTCGCGGCCAACGGGCAGCTGACCGCGACCACCGACAGCGACTTCACGGGAGTCCCCCGGGTCGCGGCGCTCGACGCCTCGGGCAAGCCGGTCTCCGGGGTGACCGTCCGCTTCGAGATCGTCGGGACCACCGACACCCGCTTCGCCGGGGGCAAGACCGGCGTCACCGCCACCACCACCGCGGCCGGCGTCGCCTCCTCCCCGGCCCTGCGGGCCGGCGACCAGACGGGACCGTTCAAGATCCGGGCCACCGTCGTGGGCCGGACCCTGACCCCGGCCGACTTCGCCGTCTCCGTCACGGAGCGGCGGGCGGACACCCTCGTCCGCGTCGATGGCACCCCTCTGAAGGCCACCGCCGGCACCGCCTTCGACCAGCAGGTCCAGGTGAAGGCCACCGACAAGGGAGCCCTCGCCCCCGGCGTGCTCGTCACCGCGGAGATCGTCGACTCGAAGACGGACCCGAAGCCGGTCACCGAGGGCCCGACCTTCAAGAGCACGTCCTCCCGCACCGCCACCCTCACGACCGCCACGAACGGCACCCTCGCCTTCGAGGCGGGCGACCTCCTCGCGGGCGACAAGGAGGGCACGTACTACCTCAAGCTGACCGCACCCGGCGGCGGCGCCCTCTTCGTCGAGCTCACGGTCACCGCGCCCGCCCCGACCCCGGAGCCGGACCCCTCCCAGACCGGTACGCCCGAGGCCTCCCCCTCGCCGTCCACCTCTCCCACGCCGTCAGCCTCCTCCTCGCCGTCCGCCTCTCCCTCGGCATCCACCTCCGCGCCGACGGGTTCTCCGTCCCCCTCCGCGTCCAAGGCCTGACCGGCCGCGGCACCGCTTCTCCGCACCGCCCCTCCGTCCGCACCGGACGAGGGGCGGCGCTTCGTTCCCCCCCAGCAGACCCGAGCGGACCCGAGCGGACCCGAGCGGACCCGAGCGGACCCGGCCCGGCGTCACCGCTCCCCTCTGAGCCGCGCGCTGGTGTGCCGGGTCGCCACCGCCGCCGACGGATCCTCCGGCCACGGGTGTTTCGGGTACCGCCCCCGCAGCTCCGCCCGCACCGCGCGGTAGCCGTCCCGCCAGAACGACGCCAGGTCGGCGGTCACCGCCGCCGGCCGCCCGGCGGGGGAGAGGAGGTGGACGAGCACCGGAACCCCCGCCACCCGGGGCGTCTCGGCCAGACCGAACATCTCCTGGAGCTTCACCGCGAGCACCGGCCGATCGCCCCCGTACTCCACCCGTATCCGCGAACCGCTCGGCACCTCGATCCGCTCCGGCGCCAGTTCGTCCAGCCGGCCCGCCTCGCCCGTCGCCCACGGCAGCAGCCGCCGCAGGGCCTCACCGGCGCCTATCCGTCCCAGGTCGGCGCGGCGCCCGGCCCGGGACAGCTCCGGCTCCAGCCACTCCCCGGCCCGGTCGACCAGCGCCTCCTCCGACACGTCCGGCCACGGCTCGCCCACCTCCCGGTGGAGGAAGGCCAGCCGCTCGCGCAGCTCCCCGGCCTCACGGCTCCACCGCAGCAGCCCGAGCCCCTCGCGCCGCAGACCGTCGAGCAGGGCCTCCCGGACCAGCGCCCGGTCGGCCCCGGCACCCAGGGGACGGACCGTCAGCTCGACCGCGCCCAGCCGGTCCACCGAGCGCGCGACCACGTCCCCGTCCTCCCAGCGGATCTCCTCACCGGTGGACCGCAGGTGCCCGGCCGCCCGACGCGCCACCGCCTCGTCCACCGCCGCCGCGAGCCGCACCCGCGCCGTGGCGTCCCGGGCCGTGCGGTCCGCCACCGCCACGGCCAGCCACGGAGCGGACCGCAGCCCGGAACCCTCGGCGAGCCGTGCCCCGCTCCCCGACACCATCAGATGGCCGCCCTGCTCCCGGGCCCTGGCCACCCGCTCGGGAAAGGCGAGCGCCGTCACCAGACCGGCCACGGCGTCCTCGCTCTCCCCGACCGCCGGAGCGGCACCGTCGTTTCCGCCGGCCACCGCCTCGCCGGCCGCTCGCTCCAGGCGGCGCGCCTCCGCCTTCCACCGCGCTCCGTACCCGTCCGCGCCCCGGCGGGCCGCCCGCCAGGCCGCAGCCAGGTCGTCCCCGTAGTCGCGCGGCGGCTCCTCGCTGAGCAGCGCCACCACCTCGGCGGCCCGCCGGACCCCGACCTCCGGCGCTCCGTCCAGCAGGGCCCGGCCCAACCGCGGGTGGAGCCCGAGCCGGGACATCCGCGTCCCCCGCTCCGTGGCCCGGCCCGTCGCGTCCACGGCCCCGATCGACCCGAGGACCGCACGGGCCGCCTCCATCGCCCCGGCCGGCGGCGCGTCGAGCAGCGCGAGCCCCCCGGCCGTCGGGTCGCCCCAGCAGGCGGCCCGCAGGGCGAAGTCCGCCAGGTCCGCGATCCTGATCTCGGGCGACGGGAACAGTGCCCGGCTGCCGTCCTCCGCCTCCGCCCAGCAGCGGTAGACCACGCCGGGAGCCTCGCGTCCCGAGCGCCCGGCCCGCTGCGTCGCCGCGGCCGCCGACACCGGCACCGTCGCCAGCGACCCGAGCCCCCGGGCGTGGTCCGTCCGGGGCTCCCGCGCGAGCCCCGAGTCGACCACGATCCGCACCCCCGGAACCGTCAGGCTCGACTCCGCCACCGACGTCGAGAGCACCACCCGGCGCCGCCCGCCCGGCTCGGCGCCCCGCAGCACCGCGTCCTGCACCGCCGCCGGAGCCCGCCCGTGCAGCTGGAGCACCTCGGCGTCCAGACCGGACAGGAGCCCCGCCGTCCGCGCGATCTCCCCCGTACCCGGCAGGAAGCAGAGGACGTCTCCCTCGTGCCGCTCCAGGGCGAGCCGGACCGTCGCCGCCACGTGCCGCAGCAGCGCCGGATCCACCCAGGTGCCGTGCGCGGGCCTGATCCCGGCGGGCGGGGCGGCGAACCGGACCTCGTACCCGTGCCCCTCGCCCTCGCTCCGCACGATCGGCGCGGGCCCGGCGCCGTCGAGGGAGGTCAGCAGCCGCGCCCAGGCCTCGGCGTCGCTCGTCGCCGAGGCCGCGATCAGCCGCAGTTCCGGCCGCAGGGCCGCCCGCACGTCCATCAGGAACGCCATCGCCGTGTCGGCGTCCAGGTGCCGCTCGTGGCACTCGTCGAGCAGCACCACATCGACCCCCGCCAGCTCCGGGTCGCGCTGGAGCCGCTGGAGCAGGATGCCCGTGGTCACCACCTCGACCCGGGTCGCGGGCCCGGCCCGCCGCTCGCCGCGCACCGAGAAGCCGACCGCGCCGCCGACCTCCTCGCCGAGCAGCCACGCCATCCGCCGGGCCGCCGCCCGCACCGCCATCCGGCGCGGCTCGGCCACCAGCACCCGGCGCACCGGCCCGTCCCCCATGAGCCCCGCGAGCGCCAGCGGCACCAGCGTCGTCTTGCCGGTGCCGGGAGGAGCGGACAGCACCGCCGTGCCGCGCTCCGCGAGCACGGAGAGCAGCCCGGGGACGGCATGGCGGACGGGGAGACGGTCGAGCGCTTCGTTTCGGATCACGCACTCAGTCTCGTACGAGCAAGAAAAAGGTGGGCTCCGTTGTCCACAGGGCCCACCTATAAGTACGACTGATAAGACCGCCGGTGGGGCCGTTGGTGAAACACGACCACCGACGAAGCGAGACCGCCGACGACGAGACCGCCGACGAAGCGAGGCCGCCGGCGAAGCCGACGCCCTCGCTCCACCTGCTCCCCCTACTCCGCCCGCTCGCACACGAAGATCGCCGTCCCCGGGATCAGGTTCCCCCGCAGCGGGGACCAGCCGCCCCACTCCTGGCCGTTCCAGGCGGGCCACTCCGGCTCGACCAGGTCCACAAGCCGGAACCCGCCGGCCACCACGTCCCGCACCCGGTCCCCGAGCGTCCGGTGGTGCTCCACGTACACCGCCCGCCCCTCCTCGTCCTGCTCGACGTACGGCGTGCGGTCGAAGTAGGAGGCCGCGACCGAGAGCCCCTCGGGCCCCGGCTCGTCGGGGAAGGCCCAGCGGATCGGGTGCGTCACCGAGAACACCCAGCGGCCGCCCGGCCGCAGCACCCGGCGCACCTCCCGGAACACCCGTACCGGATCGGCGACGAACGGCACCGCCCCGTACGCCGAGCAGGCCAGGTCGAAGGAGCCGTCCCGGAACGGCAGCGCCCCCGCGTCGGCCTCCACGAGCGGCACCTCGCCGCCGATCCGCAGCGCGTGCTGGAGCTGCCGGTGCGAGAGGTCGAGCGCCACCGGCCGCGCCCCCCGCGCCGCCAGCCACCGCGAGCACTGCGCGGCGCCCGCGCCGATCTCCAGGACGTCGAGGCCCTTCAGCGAGGCGGCCGGACCGAGGAGCCCGGCCTCGGCCTCGTCGAGCCCCTCGGGGCCCCACACGAACCGGTCGTCACCGAGGAAGGAGCCGTGCTCGCTCTGGTACTCGTCGGCGTTCCGGTCCCACCATCCGCGGCTCGCCCGGCTGCTCTCCGCGTCCCCCGCGTCACGCCGGGTGGCCTCGGCCCCGTCGGCCCCGTCCCGGTCCGCGTCTTCCCGTCCGTACTCTTGGTTCATCTCGCCCGCCGATGTAGTTTGCGCTCAGTGCCGCCGTGCGGCGGACCACGCCGACACGGCGTGGAAGGACATGAATGGTGCCGGAGTTGAGCCGTTCTGCCCCGGGTGCGCGCTTCGCGCATTGACCCTGTCCGGCCGCTTCCGTATGCTAAAGGTTGCGCTGCGGGTCTGCGTGCCTCAGACGGAGCAGGCCGCGCTCGTACCTGGTATATGTCCCCTCGGTTTTCGAGGCTCCTCCCGTCCGCGGGTAGGGGGTCTCATTGGCTGTCCGGCTTCTTGGTGCGATACGGGCTCACGGCGTAGCAGTACCTACGACTTTCTGTCCGTAACCGGAGCCCTTTCCCACATGACGAGCAGCACCGAGACCACCGCCACCAGCACCACCCCGCAGGTTGCGGTCAACGACATCGGTAACGAGGAAGCCTTCCTCGCCGCGATCGACGAGACGATCAAGTACTTCAACGACGGCGACATCGTCGACGGCGTCATCGTGAAGGTCGACCGGGACGAGGTCCTGCTCGACATCGGTTACAAGACCGAAGGTGTCATCCCGAGCCGCGAGCTCTCGATCAAGCACGACGTCGACCCGAACGAGGTCGTCAAGGTCGGCGACGAGATCGAGGCCCTGGTCCTCCAGAAGGAGGACAAGGAAGGCCGCCTGATCCTCTCGAAGAAGCGCGCCCAGTACGAGCGCGCCTGGGGCACCATCGAGAAGATCAAGGAAGAGGACGGCATCGTCACCGGTACCGTCATCGAGGTCGTCAAGGGTGGTCTCATCCTCGACATCGGCCTCCGTGGCTTCCTGCCGGCCTCCCTCGTCGAGATGCGTCGCGTCCGCGACCTCCAGCCCTACGTGGGCAAGGAGCTCGAGGCGAAGATCATCGAGCTGGACAAGAACCGCAACAACGTGGTCCTGTCCCGCCGCGCCTGGCTGGAGCAGACCCAGTCCGAGGTCCGCCAGACCTTCCTCACGACCCTCCAGAAGGGTCAGGTCCGCTCCGGCGTCGTGTCCTCGATCGTCAACTTCGGTGCCTTCGTGGACCTGGGTGGCGTCGACGGTCTCGTGCACGTCTCCGAGCTGTCCTGGAAGCACATCGACCACCCGTCCGAGGTCGTCGAGGTCGGCCAGGAGGTCACCGTCGAGGTTCTCGACGTGGACATGGACCGCGAGCGCGTCTCCCTGTCGCTGAAGGCGACCCAGGAGGACCCGTGGCAGCAGTTCGCCCGGACCCACCAGATCGGTCAGGTCGTCCCGGGTAAGGTCACCAAGCTGGTTCCGTTCGGTGCGTTCGTCCGCGTGGACGAGGGCATCGAGGGCCTGGTCCACATCTCCGAGCTGGCCGAGCGCCACGTGGAGATCCCGGAGCAGGTCGTCCAGGTCAACGACGAGATCTTCGTCAAGGTCATCGACATCGACCTCGAGCGCCGCCGCATCAGCCTCTCGCTGAAGCAGGCCAACGAGTCCTTCGGTGCCGACCCGGCCTCGGTCGAGTTCGACCCGACCCTGTACGGCATGGCCGCGTCCTACGACGACCAGGGCAACTACATCTACCCCGAGGGCTTCGACCCCGAGACCAACGACTGGCTCGAGGGCTTCGAGACCCAGCGCGAGGCCTGGGAGACCCAGTACGCCGAGGCGCAGGCTCGCTTCGAGCAGCACCAGGCCCAGGTCATCAAGTCCCGCGAGGCCGACGAGGCCGCCGCTGCCGAGGGCGCTGCCGCCCCGGCCGCCGGTGGCAACGCCGGTGCGGGCATCTCGGGCGGTTCGTACTCCTCGGAGTCGGACGACAACTCCGGCGCCCTGGCGTCGGACGAGGCGCTCGCCGCCCTGCGCGAGAAGCTGGCCGGCGGCCAGAGCTGAACAGGCTCTCCGCTGAGCGCTAGTCGCTGGTGAGACCGAGGCCCGTTCCCCTCCGGGGGAGCGGGCCTCGGTCGTTTCCTCCCGCAGGGGCCCGCTCAGGGCGTGACGGCGATGTTCGTCAGGCCGTTCCCGCCGGTCACCGTGTTCGAGGCGTACACCGTGGTCCGGCACGAGCCGCTCTGGTTGGTGACGTCGATCGCCAGCCGCCGCGGACCGGTCGCGCCCGTCAGGTTCGCGCGGTTGCCGCGGAAGACCGTCCCGCAGCCCCAGCCGCTCTGCTGGCTGTGGGTCTCGAAGCCGTTGTTCGTCGTGTTCACCCCGGTGTTGTCCTCCACCAGGACGTCGTTGCCCTTCACGTCGACCCAGGAGTCGTCGTAGTTGGCGCCGGTCAGCCCGCGCCCGTCGAAGGTGTTGCCGACGATCCGCGCCCCCGTCGTGCCCTCCTTGATGTCGACGCTCTCGCCGCCCACGTCCGGCCCGATGACGTTGTTCAGGATCTGCGCGCCGTCGCTCCGGTCGGAGAGGTCGTTGGCGGTGCCGACGTACACCCCCTCGCCCATGCCCCGGCCGTCGTTCCCGGTGTCGTGGATCCGCGAGTTCTTGAGGACGCCGTTCCTGCTGGAGTTGCGGAAGTGCACGCCCTCCATGGTCAGGTTGTGCACGGTCACCCCGTCGATCACCACGTGGTCCGCCGAGTCGGCCATGATCCCCTTCTGGCCGCCGGTCACCGTGACCCCCTTCACCGTCCAGTACGAGGCGCCGTTCAGGTGCAGCCCGTAGCCGCCGCGAGCGGTCAGCACCGCGCGAGAGGAGCCGGTCAGGGTGATCCGGGCGGCCGGGGTGCCCGCCACGGTGGCCTTGAAGTTCCCGGTGTACGTGCCGTCCGCGAGGTGGATCGTGTCGCCGGGGCGCGCGGCGGTGAGCGCCGACTTGAGCTGGGCGGCGGTCGTGACCTCGATGGTCGCCGCAGTGGCCGGAGTGGTCGCGAGGGGAACGGCGAGGAGCGCCGGGAGGAGGGGAAGGAGCAGCGTGCGAGGGCGCATGGGGGTGCCTTCCGGGGCGGGGGTGGGGGGTGTCCCCGTTGGGGTGCACGGGGGCGGGAGCGGGGGCGGTCCCCGCCGGGGTGCGCGGGGGTGAGAGGGCAGGACGCGACGCTGTCCGGAGACGGTAGGGAGCCGCCCTGACCGTGTCAAGGTCTGGACCAATGGCCGGAGTTCGGGCCGTCGCCGCCGAAAGATCGCACCCCCGGGAATGGCGGCGCCGCCCGGCGCGTTCCCAGAGAGAACACGAGGAGGAGCGGTAATCGTGCTTGATCCGCAGGATTTGTACGAATGGGACCCGAAGGGCGTGGCCGTCGTCGACATGGCTCTGGCACAGGAGTCGGCCGGCCTCGTCATGCTGTACCACTTCGACGGCTACATCGACGCGGGCGAGACCGGCGAGCAGATCGTCGAGCGCGTGCTCGACACCCTTCCGCACCAGCTGGTGGCCCGCTTCGACCACGACCGGCTCGTGGACTACCGGGCCCGCCGCCCGTTGCTGACCTTCCGGCGCGACCGCTGGACCGCGTACGAGACGCCGTCCCTGGAGGTCCGCCTCGTGCAGGACGCCACCGGCGCCCCCTTCCTCGTCCTCTCCGGCCCGGAGCCGGACGTGGAGTGGGAGCGGTTCGCCGCCGCCGTCCAGCAGATCGTCGAGCGCCTCGGCGTGCGCCTCTCCGTCAACTTCCACGGCATCCCCATGGGCGTGCCGCACACCCGCCCGGTCGGGCTCACCCCGCACGGCAGCCGCACCGACCTCATGCCCGGCCACCGCAGCCCCTTCGACGAGGCCCAGGTCCCCGGCAGCGCCGAGTCGCTCGTCGAGTACCGGCTCACGGAGGCCGGCCACGACACCCTCGGCGTCGCCGCCCACGTCCCGCACTACGTGGCCCGCTCGCCGTACCCGGACGCGGCCCTGACCGCCCTGGAGGCCGTCACCGCCGCCACGGGCCTCGTCCTCCCCGGCATCGCCCACTCCCTGCGGACGGAGGCCCGCCGCACCCAGACCGAGATCGACCGCCAGATCGGCGAGGGCGACGAGGAGCTGGTGGCGCTCGTGCAGGGCCTGGAGCACCAGTACGACGCGGTGGCCGGGGCCGAGACCCGGGGCAACCTCGTCGCGGAGCCCGCCGACCTGCCGTCGGCGGACGAGCTGGGCCGAGAGTTCGAGCGCTTCCTCGCGGAGCGGGAGGGCGACGCGTAGCACCGCCGGGGCAGGCCCTAAGCTGCCGCTCATGCTGAAGGTGGGCCTGACCGGCGGGATCGGCGCCGGCAAGAGCGAAGTGTCACGGCTGCTCGTCTCGTACGGGGCCGTGCTGATCGACGCGGACCGGATCGCCCGCGAGGTCGTGGAGCCAGGCACCCCGGGGCTCGCGGCCGTCGTGGAGGCCTTCGGCGACGGCGTCCTCACCGCGGAGGGGACGCTCGACCGGCCGAAGCTCGGCTCCGTCGTGTTCGCCGACGCCGAGCGCCTGGCCACCCTCAACGCCATCGTCCACCCCCTGGTCGGAGCCCGGTCCGCGGAGCTGGAGAGCCGGGCGGAGACCGGGGACGTCGTCGTCCACGACGTCCCCCTGCTCACCGAGAACGGACTCGCGCCCCTCTACGACCTGGTCGTGGTCGTGGACGCGTCCCCCGAGACCCAGCTCGACCGGCTCGTACGGCTCCGGGGCATGGACGAGTCGGAGGCCCGGGCCCGGATGGCGGCCCAGGCCACGCGCGCGCGGCGGCTGGCCGTCGCGGACCTCGTGATCGACAACGACGGACCGCTCGACGCCCTCGAACCGCAGGTCCGGAAGGTCTGGGACGAGCTGGCCCGGCGGGCCGCGCCCTCCGTCTAGGGCCCGCCCGGGGCCTGCCCACGGGCCGACGGAATGCGGTCGCCGGGTCCGGTGTTCAACCACCGGACGAGGGGAAGGATGCCATCGTGGCCGACAGCAATCCGGAAACGCACGTCATCGACTTCCGCGCCGCGGAGCACCTGCTGGCCGCGCGGGACCCCCGTGGCGCCGTGAAGCTGCTGGACTCGGTGATCGCCGCCCACCCCGAGAACACGGCCGCGCGCCTGCTGCGCGCGCGTGCCTTCTTCGCCGCCGCCCAGCTGCGTCCCGCGCAGCTGGAGTTCGAACTGGTCCTGGAGCGCGAGCCGGACAACGCGTTCGCCCACTTCGCCCTCGCCCGCACCTTCGAGCGCTCCGGACAGACCGACCGGGCCACCCGGCACTTCCGCCTCGCCGCCGCGCTCGACCCCAAGCCGGAGTACCTGGAGGCGGCGGGCTTCGACTCGCCGAACTGAGGGCGCACGGACGTGGGACGTACGAGCTGAGGGCGCACGGACGCGGGACGTACGAGCTGAGGGTGTACGGGAGCAAGGGCGGCGCTCAGCGCTTCCCGCCGCCGCTCCGGTCGGGGTCGTACGGAGGGACGTCCCGGCCCGGCTGCCAGTGCGGTCCCTGCCGCATGCGGCGCACCACGAGGACCATGTCGACCAGGACCACCAGGAACAGCACCCCGCAGGCCGCGGCCCAGCCGGGGCGGCCCACCAGGGCGAACGCGATCGTGCCGAAGGCCGCCCACAGCAGCCCCCACACGCTCAGCCAGAACCGCATCCGCAGGGGACTGCGCGCGGTCACCGGCTCGTTCCCGGTCCGCATGGCGGTCACCCCTCCCGTGAGGCCTCCTCGGACCCTTCCAGCATGGACCCGCCCCGGACCGAACGGAAAACCGGGCCGGAGGGAAGCCGGGCCGAACGGAAGACGGGCCGGAGGGGAGGCGGAGCCGGGGATGCTCAGTGGATGACGCTGTAGCTGCGCCAGGGCAGGGTGTCCGGAACGATCCGGTCCCCGGTGCTGGACGGCAGGTAGGTGGGGTCCTCGCCCCGGCAGTCACGGGTCCGGTACAGCACGATGTCCACCAGGGTGTTGTTCTCGACCTTGGTCGCGCCGGACGGTGCCAGGCGGTGGCAGCCCTTCACCGAGGGGCTCGTCACCTGCACCCCCACCTCGCGCTCCGTCTCGTACTCGATCGTGCCCACGGCGGTGCGGCCGAGGCCCGAGCAGCCGGCGACGGCGAGGGTGAGCAGCACGGCCCCGGTGGCGGTCGTGAGACGCCGGCGAACGGACATGGCGGTTCCTCTTCTGTCGGGCTTCCGCCGGGCTTCTGCGGGACGAAGGACGGCGGACGGCGGTGGGCCGCGGAGGGCGGTGGCCGGCGGGCGGCGCCCCTCGGGCCCGACCCCGGTCCAGGCCCACCCTCCCGCCCGCCGGGCCCCGTGTCATCCGCTGCTGGGCCGCCCGGGGGAACCGCCCGGCGGCCACGGCCGGCGGCGGTGGCCGGACCCGGTTGTCAGACCTCACCCGTAAGGTCGGAGATCCACGTGGGAGGACCGCGTCGGAGCAGGTCGGGGCTCCGTCGCACGGCGGAGAGCCGGGGGAGGAGAGCGGAACCGTGACACACATCTGGACCACCGGCGCGGCCGTCTTCCTGCCCGCCGCCCTTCCCCGCGAGGGCCGGGTCGCCTTCTGGGCCCCCGACGGCGGCGCGCTGCCCGACCCGGAGACGGCGGCCGGCGCGGAGCGCGTCGAGCTGACCGTCGCCCGGCGGCACGGCGGCGGCGCCCGGAGCCGTGGGGTCCCCGCCGTCACGCTCCCCGTCGAGGCCGCCCTGCCCCACCTCGTCGCGGCCCGCCACCACCCGGCCGCCCATCCCGCCACCGCCGGCTGGGGCGCCGCCGCCCTGCACGCCCTGCACCTGGCCGCCCGGGGGAGGCTCCTGCCGGGACTCACCGCCGACGACCTGGACGCCTGGCGGGCCGGACCCCTGGACGCCGACGACATCGCCCACCTGCGGGCCGTCGCCGCCGCCCTGCCGGCCGAGGCGTACGCCGTGCCCGTCCCCGGCCGAGGGCCGCTGCGGCTGCCCGAGCCCGAGGCCCTCGTCCGCGCCTTCCTCGACGCCATCGCCGACGTCCTGCCCCGCACCCCGGCCGCCGCCCACGCGGTCGGGGCGCCGTTCGCCGCCCGCGCCCCGCAGCACCTGCCCCGCGCGCGTGCCTGGGCCGCCGAGGCGGCGGCCGGGATGGACGCCGGGGTCCGCGTCTCGCTCCGCCTCGACCTGTCGGCGTACGAACTCTTCGACATCGGCGCCCCCGGGGAGAAGAGCGGCACGTCCGGAGAGACGGACGCCGCGTCCGGCGAGAAGCGCGGCGAGCGCCACGCGGCCCTTTCCGCTACGAACGGCGGCGAGCGCCACGCGGCCGCCGCCCTCCTCCAGGTCCACAGCCTCGCCGACCCCACCCTCGTCATCGACGCCGCGGCCCTGTGGGCGGGGGAGGGCGAGCACTTCGGCCCCCGCGCCCGGATCGACGCCGTCCTCGCGCTGCGTCGCGCCGCCCGGGTCTGGCCCCCGCTGGCCCGGTTCCTGGAGCGGGACGTGCCCGACGTCCTCGCCGTCACCGAGGACGAGCTGTACGAGCTGCTCGGCCCCGCCGCCGCCCGGCTCGCCGACGCCGGGGTCGCCGTCCACTGGCCGCGCGAGCTGGCCCGCTCGCTCAGCGCCTCCGCCGTCGTCCGCCCGGCGTTCGCCGCGCCCGGCTCCGCGACCGACGGCACCTCGTTCTTCGACAGCGAGGAGCTGCTGCGGTTCGACTGGCAACTCGCCCTCGACGGCGATCCGCTCACCGAGCGCGAGATGGACCTCCTGGCCGAGGCCCACCGGCCCGTCGTGCGCCTGCGCGACCAGTGGGTCGTCGTCGATCCCGACCTGGTCCGCAAGGCCCGCAAGCGGGAGCTCGGCCTGCTCGAACCGGTCGACGCCCTCGGCGTCGCCCTCACCGGCACCGCCGAGGTGGACGGCGAGACCGTCCCCGCCGTCCCCGTCGGGGCGCTCGCCGCCCTCCGCGACCGGCTCCTGGCCGGACCCGAGGACGTGCAGGCCCCGCCCGGCCTCACCGCCACCCTGCGCGACTACCAGCTCCGCGGCCTCGCCTGGCTGGACCTGATGACCTCGCTCGGCCTCGGCGGCTGCCTCGCCGACGACATGGGCCTCGGCAAGACCGTCACCCTCATCGCCCTCCACCTGCGCCGCGCCCGCAGTGCCCCCACCCTCGTCGTCTGTCCGGCGTCCCTGCTCGGCAACTGGCAGCGGGAGGTGCGGAAGTTCGCCCCCGACGTGCCCGTGCGGCGCTTCCACGGCGCCGACCGGGACCTGGACGGCACCGGGGGCGGCATCGTCCTCACCACGTACGGCACCCTGCGCACCAGCGCCGCCCGGCTGGCCGCGCACGAGTGGGGGATGGTCGTCGCCGACGAGGCGCAGCACGTCAAGAACCCGTTCTCCGCGACGGCCAAGGCGCTGCGCGAGATCCCCGCGCCCGCCAGGGTCGCCCTGACCGGCACCCCCGTCGAGAACAACCTCTCCGAGCTGTGGGCCCTCCTCGACTGGACCACCCCGGGACTCCTCGGGCCGCTCAAGGCCTTTCGCTCCCGGCACGCCCGGGCCGTGGAGAACCACGAGGAGATCGAGCACGACGAGGCCGTCGAGCGGCTCGCCCGGCTCGTGCGGCCCTTCCTGCTGCGCCGCCGCAAGTCCGACCCCGGCATCGTCCCCGAGCTGCCGCCCAAGACGGAGTCCGACCACCCCGTCCCCCTCACCCGCGAGCAGGCCTCCCTCTACGAGGCGACCGTCCGCGAGACCATGGCGCGGATCGAGGAGTCCGAGGGCATGGCACGGCGCGGCCTCGTCATGAAGCTGCTGACCTCCCTCAAGCAGATCTGCAACCACCCCGCCCAGTTCCTCAAGGAGGAGGCCCCGCGCGGCCCCGGCACCGCCCGCCTCGCCGGCCGCTCCGGGAAGCTCGCCCTCCTCGACGAGCTCCTCGACACGATCCTCGCCGAGGACGGGGCCGTGCTCGTCTTCACCCAGTACGTGTCGATGGCGCGGCTCCTCGCCGACCACCTGGCCGCGCGCGGCGTCCCCGCCCAACTCCTGCACGGCGGGACCCCGGTGGCCGAGCGGGAGCGGATGGTCGACCGCTTCCAGGACGGCGAGGTCCCCGTCTTCCTGCTCTCCCTGAAGGCCGCGGGCACCGGCCTCAACCTCACCCGGGCCGGCCACGTCGTCCACTACGACCGCTGGTGGAACCCGGCCGTGGAGGAGCAGGCCACCGACCGCGCCTACCGCATCGGGCAGACCCAGCCGGTGCAGGTCCACCGGCTGATCGCCGAGGGCACGGTCGAGGACCGGATCTCCGACATGCTCCGCGCCAAGCGGGCCCTGGCCGACGCCGTCCTCGGCTCCGGCGAGGCCGCCCTCACCGAACTCACCGACCGGGAGCTCGCCGACCTGGTGTCCCTGAGGAGGCCCTCGTGAACCGCGCCCGGGCCGCGCGCGGGGCCGCCCCCCGCCACGACGACCGCCGCCGCTCCTTCCCGCAGGTCGCGCCCCGCGAGGCACCCGACGGGCGGTTCGCCGCCACCTGGTGGGGGAACGCCTGGGTCGACGCCCTGGAGGACACCGCCCTCGACCCGGCCCGGCTCGCCCGCGGCAGGGCCTACGCGGGACGCGGCCACGTCGACGCGATCACGGTCACCCCCGGCCGGGTCGTCGCCTACGTCCACGGCAGCCGGCCCCGCCCGTACCGCACCGAGATCAGGATGCGGACCCTCGGTGACGACGGCTGGGAGGAGTTCCTCGACGGGGCCACCGCGCGCCCCGACCACATCGCCGCCCTCCTCGACAAGGACGTGCCGCACGCCCTGGAGGCGGTCGCCGGGCTGCTTCCCGCGCCGGGCGACCTCGTCCCCGACTGCTCCTGCCCGGACGACGGCTACCCCTGCAAGCACGCCGCCGCCCTCTGCTACCAGGCCGCGCGGCTCCTCGACGAGGACCCGTTCGTCCTCTTCCTGATGCGCGGCCGCGGCGAGCAGGAGCTCCTCGCCGAGCTGACCCGGCGCAACGCGGCCCGGTCCGCCGCCGAGGCGGACGCCGCCGCGCCCCCGATGCCCACCGTCCCCGCCCGGGCCGCCCTCGACGCCGCCGGGGCCGGGCTCCCGCCGCTGCCCGCCCCGCTGCCGCTCCCCGACCGGCCCGGCCGCCCGGCCGTCTTCCCGCCCGACCCCGCCGCCCCCGACCCGCTCGCGCTCGACCTCCTCGCCACCGAGGCCGCCGCCCGCGCCCACGCGTTCCTCGCCACCGGCCTCGACCCGGTCGCCGCCCTCACCCCCTGGCAGGACGCGGTCCGGCTCGCCGCCGCGCACCCCGGTTCCGGCCTCACCGCCTCCACCCGCGCGCTCTACCGCGACCTGGCCCACGCCCTCGACCGCACCCCCACCGACCTGGCCCGCGCCGTCGCCGCCTGGCGGCAGGGCGGCGCCGAGGGCCTCGCGGTCCTGGAGGAGGCCTGGGACCCGCCGGCGGGCCCGTTCGACCGGGCCAGACCCGCGCTGCTCGCCGCCGGACTCCCCGCCTTCCGCCCCTGGCGCAACCGCCTCTCCGGCAGGTCCCTCCAGCTCCGCCTGGGCCGGGACGGCCTCTGGTACGGCTACGAGTCGGACGCCGACCGCGAGGACTGGTGGCCGCGCGGCGACCCCGGCCCGGACCCCGTCGACACCCTCGACGGCCTCCTCGGACGCTGATCCCGCGACCGGCCCGGCCGACGAACCCGAGGACGGTCCACACTCGAACAGGTCCCACTCGTTGGGGTGAAACCCTCCGGGGGCCGGATCCGGCGCGCACGTCCGCCGCGTTGATTCGGGTACGGGCGACTGCCCGTGCACACCTCCGGAAGGCAGGAAGCCATGAGGCAGATTCGCCGAAGTGGTCTGGCCACACTGTTGGTCACGGGCGGAGCGCTCGCCCTCTCGGCGGGCGCCGCGCACGCCGACGCCGGCGCCCAGGGCGCCGCGGTCGGTTCGCCGGGAGTCGGTTCCGGCAACACGGTTCAGCTGCCGGTGCACGTGCCGGTCAACGTCTGCGGCAACACGGTCAACGTCGTCGGGCTGCTCAACCCGGCCTTCGGCAACAGCTGTGCCAACGTCTCGGACGGGCCGACGGGTTACGGATCGGACGACGACGGCCGCTCCCACTCCCACAAGGACGAGCCCGGCACCCCGCGCGGCGGAGAGCAGGCCGGCGGCTCCGGAGGCGGCGCCCAGAGCGGCGGCTCCTCCAACGGCGGCGGCTCCACCGCCGAGGGCCAGGCCCAGGGTTCGCCCGGCGTCCTCTCCGGGAACGGCCTCCAGCTTCCCGTCGACGTCCCCGCGAACGTCAGCGGGAACTCGGTCAACGTGGTCGGCATCGGCAACCCGGCCTTCGGCAACACCGCGGTCAACGGCCCCTCGAAGCCGGCCCAGCCGATCGAGAAGCCGACGCCGCGCCCGCAGACCCCCGTGCGGAACATCCCGGCCCCGCAGACCGTGCCGCCCGCCCCCGTCCCGGCCCCCGCGCCGCAGGGCGAGACGGGCGAGGCCGCGCTGGCCCACACCGGTTCGTCGGACGGCCTCGGCTACGCCGCTTCGGGAAGTGCCGCGCTGCTCCTCGGCGGCGCCCTGCTGTACCGCCGCGCGCGCCGCGCCGGAGACCGGGCCTGAGGAAGCGCCCCGTGCGGCGGGACCGGCGCGCGCCGACGCCCGAGCCGTCAGCCGCGCGCGTCCCCGCCGCCACCGCGCCAGGCCCGGAGCACCGCCTCGATGGCGGGCGCGACCCTCGTCCGGGCCTGGTGACGGGGCACCCCCTGCATCAGCAGGGTGTCGTACGGGGTGTCGACGTGCCGTACGCCGGCCCGTACCGCGGCGGTCACCGCGCCGTGGTCGAGCGAGCGGCCCGCGGCCGTGCGCCCCACCCGCCCGCTGCCCTTCGCCGAGGCGTGGGCGGCGATCTCGCCGGCCCGGTCCACCGGGCAGGACGGGAAGAGCCGCAGGATCTCCGCCCGGAGGGCCGCGGTCACCTCGGTGTCGAGGACCGCGCGCCGCGCCGCGTCCCGGGCCCGCCGCCTGGCGCGCGCCTCCGCGTCCGCCAGACAGGTCCGCTCCGCCGAGGCCAGCGCCGCCTCCTCGACGAGGAGGCCCTGGCGCTCGTACCGGGTGCGCCGCCGGTTGTGCCGTACCACCACCGCCCAGAGGGTGCTGCCCTCGCGGGCGCGGCGGGTGAGGGCCGTGTCGCCCCGGGGCAGGAAGACCAGGTGTCCGAGGTCGGCGCAGTCCAGGCAGACCGGCGCGTTGAACTCGAGGATCATCCGCTCCAGCGGCCCCCGGCGGCACTCCGAGCAGCGGCGGCGCTTGAGCGGTTCGACGACGACCGGCGCGACGAGGTCCACGGCCGCCCCCGTCAGCGGACGCCGGGCGCGGCGGCGGCGACGAACAGGGCGAGGGCCTCCTTCGCCCGCTCGGAGCGGCCGGCCCGGTCCGCGGTCCCCACCGCCTCGTGCATGCAGTGGGTCTCCTCGAAGGCCCTCTCCGCCAGGCGCCGGGTCTCGGGGTCGTCGCACACCAACTGGACGCGGAAGAGGGCCTGCCGGGCGGCGGTGCGCTGCCGGTAGGAGGCGTAGCGGGACTCCTCCGCCTCCTCCGAACCGGGCTCCTCGGCCGCCCGGAACCAGCGGTCGTTCTGGCTGTGCCGGTAGTCGACGACCGCGCCGGCGAAGGCGCTGTAGGTCGCGATCCGCTCCTGCCGGAGCTGTTCGGACCGGGCGAGCGCGGCCGTGCGCTCGGTGGCCCGTGCCTGGAACCAGTGCGTGAAGACGACACCCAGCAGGGTTCCCGCCACGGCTATCAGTGCGGCGTCCATGACCGGCCGCCCTCCCGTTTCCCTCGGCCACTCGGACCCCTTGATCATGACAGCCGGGAGGGCGTACGTCACCGCTCGTGTCCGCTACTGCCGGTATCCGCTCAGGAAGCGGCCGATGCGGCTGATCGCGGCGTCGAGGTCGTCGGCGTACGGCAGGGTGAGGATGCGGAAGTGGTCCGGGCGCGGCCAGTTGAAGCCGGTGCCCTGGACGACCTGGATCTTCTCCCGGAGCAGCAGGTCGAGGACGAACTTCTCGTCGTCGTGGATCTTGTGCACGGCCGGGTCGAGGCGCGGGAAGGCGTAGAGGGCCCCCTTCGGCTTCACGCAGGAGACGCCGGGGATCTCGTTGAGCTTCTCCCAGGCGCGGTCGCGCTGTTCGCGCAGCCTGCCGCCCGGAGCGGTCAGCTCGTGGATCGACTGGCGGCCGCCGAGCGCGGCCTGGATGGCGTACTGGGCGGGGGCGTTGGGGCACAGGCGCATGGAGGCCAGCATGGTGAGGCCCTCCAGGTAGTTGGCGGCGTGCCGCTTCGGGCCGGTGACGACCAGCCAGCCGGAGCGGAAGCCCGCCACCCGGTACGTCTTGGAGAGGCCGCCGAAGGTGAGGATCACCAGGTCGTCGGCGAGGGAGGCGGCCGGGTGGTGAACGGCGTCGTCGTAGACGATCCGGTCGTAGATCTCGTCGGCGAGGACCATCAGGCCGTGGCGGCGGGCGAGGTCGAGGATCCCCTCGACGATCTCCTTCGGGTAGACCGCGCCGGTGGGGTTGTTGGGGTTGATGATGACGACGGCCCGGGTCCGGTCGGTGATCTTCGACGCCATGTCGTCGAGGTCGGGGTACCAGTCGGCCGACTCGTCGCAGAGGTAGTGCACGGCCTTGCCGCCCGCGAGGGTGGTGGCGGCCGTCCAGAGCGGGAAGTCGGGGGCGGGGATCAGGACCTCGTCGCCGTCCTCCAGGAGGGCCTGCACGGCCATGGAGACCAGCTCCGAGACGCCGTTGCCGAGGAAGATGTCGTCGACGTCGACCTCGGGGAGGCCCATCTCCTGGTAGCGCTGGGCCACCGCGCGGCGGGCGGAGAGGATGCCGCGCGAGTCGGTGTAGCCGTGGGCCTTGGGGAGCATCCGGATCATGTCCTGGACGATCTCCTCGGGCGCCTCGAAGCCGAAGAGGGCCGGATTGCCGGTGTTGAGGCGCAGGACGCTGTGGCCCGCCTCCTCCAGGGCGTTGGCGTGCTCGATCACCGGGCCGCGGATCTCGTAGCAGACCTCGTTCAGCTTGCTCGACTGCCGGAACTCCATGTCCGACCTCCCCAGTTCCCGGAACCAGCACCGCTCGTTGTTGCTTGGTTTTACCAAGTTCGAGCTTGGAAAGTCCAACGACATGTCTAGACTGCGTCGCATGCCACGTCAGACACGCCGCAGCTACGACCAGCACTGCGCCGCCGCGCGCGCCCTCGACCTCGTCGGCGACCGCTGGACCCTGCTCGTCGTCCGCGAACTCCTCGCCGGTCCGCGCCGCTACACCGACCTCCACGCCGACCTGCCCGGCGTCAGCACGGACATGCTGGCCGGCCGCCTCAAGGACATGGAGGGCGCCGGACTGGTCACCCGCCGCCGACTGCCCCCGCCCGCCTCGGCGTCCGTCTACGAGCTCACCCCGCGCGGCCGGGACCTGCTGCCCGTCCTGCGCGCCCTCGCCGCGTGGGGCGCGCCCGACCTGGGGGAGCCGCGCCCGACCGACGCCGTGCGCGCCCACTGGTACGCGATCCCGCTCCTCGGGGCGCTCGCGGAGCTGGGCGCCGGGACCGTCCAGGTCACCCTGGACGAGGGGGAGTTCCACGTACGGGTCGGGGCCGGGGGAGACGTCGCGTACGGGGACGGTCCCGCCGAGTCCCCCGACGCCCGGCTGCGGACCGACGCGGCGACGTGCCGGGCGCTCGCGGGCGGGGAGCTGACGCTCGCCGAGGCGGTGGCGTCGGGACGGGCGGAGCTCGAAGGAGCGGGGGCGGAGTTCCGGGGAGCAGGGGCGGAGCCGGTCCCGCTTCCGGTCACGGCCCCCGGCCTCACGTCCTGACGGACTCCGCCTCCAGGGCCCTCGCCAGGCGGTCGCGGGCCGCGGTCTGCGCCGCGATCCGGGCGTCGAGCACGGCCAGCCGCTCGCGGGCGATCTCCAGGCCGCGGCCGGACGGCGGAGCCGAGGGCACGTCCCCGTCCAGGCAGGAGCGGAAGGCGGACACGTCGTCCAGGGTGAGCCCGGCGTCCAGCAGGTACCGGATGTTCGCCACCCGCGTGACGGCGCCCTCCTCGTACACCCGGTAGCCGTTGGCGGCCCGGGACGACGTGATCAGATCCGCCTTCTCGTAGTGCCGCAGGGCCCGGGCCGACACCCCGGTCCGCCGGGCCAGTTCGCCGATGCGCAAGGGCGCCACCTCCTCGCACAGTCGTACCACGGCCCGGCGGACCGCCGTTCAGGCGACCAGAGCGCCCCCGTCGACGGGCAGCACCGTGCCGGTCAGGAAGGCGGCGTCGGGCGCGGCGAGGGAGGTGATCGCCCACGCGACCTCCTCGGGCCTGCCGAGCCGCCCCAGCGGGACGTGCGCGAGCTGCCAGGCCCGCACCTCCTCCAACTCCTCGGGGGACAGGCCCGCGTGCAGGCCGATCGGGGTGTCGATCGGCCCGGGGGCGACCGCCACCACCCGGACCCCGGCCGGCGCCAGCTCCACCGCCCAGCAGCGGGTCAGGGTCTCCAGGGCGCTCTTGGTCGCCGGATAGAGGGAGTTGGCGGGCCAGCCCCGCTGGCCGACGGTCGTCGACACGTTCACCACCACGCCCCGGGACTCCCGGAGCGCGGGGACGGCGGCCCGGGTGAGCAGGACCGGCGCGACGAGGTTCGTCTCCAGGAGCGGGGTGATCACCGAGCGGTCGAGGGTGCCGAGCGGGCCGCCGGCGGAGATCCCGGCGTTGTTGACGAGCACGTCGAGGCGGCCGTGGGCGTCCAGGGCGGCCCGGACGATCTCCTCGGCGGCGCCCTCCGCCGTGACGTCGGCGGCGAACGGGTGGATCCCGGGCCGGCCCCCGGCGGTCTCCCGCAGCGGCTCCTCCCTGCGGCCGACGGCGACGACGGTCGCCCCCTGCCCGGCGAAGGCCCGTGCGGCGGCCCGGCCGATGCCGGTGCCCGCGCCCGTGATGACGACGACCCTGGTGGGTGTGATGGTGTCCATGAATCCGATGGTCGAACGGTGACGCCAGTGACAAGGTCAAGCCATGCCCCCGCACGAGCCGTGGACGGCCCTGCCCGGGGAGGCGCGCGAGCACGTGGACGCGTTCGTCGTCCGACGGAGCGAGATCCGGGCGGCCCAGGAGATACGGGAGCCCGGCGTCGCGCCCCGGCCCGCCCCGGCCCGACTTGGCCCGGCTCGGCCCCACCTGGCCCTAACCTGGCCCGGCCCGGCCCGTACGACTGTGCCGACCTCGTCGCCGTACGCACGGGGAGGCCCGCGCCGACCGGCTCCCCGTGCCGCCGCGCGGACCCGGTGGCGACGGTCCGCCGTGCGTACGGGCAGAGTGAGGGGATGCGGTACGAGGCGATCACCTGGGACCGGCTGGCGGAGGCGCTCGCCGGGCACGTCGACGCGTCCGCCCCCGGCGACGGCGGCGAGTGGCTCAAGGTCGGCATCGACGGGCCGCCCGCCGCGTCCGGCGGCGGACTCGCCGCCGCGCTGGCCGAGGCCCTGCGGGCGCGCGGGCGCCCCGTCCACCTGGCGGGCACGGACGGCTTCCTGCGACCCGCCTCCCTCCGGTACGAGTACGGCAAGCAGGACCCCGACGCGTACTACGGCGGGTGGACCGACACCGGGGCCCTGTGGCGGGAGGTCTTCGGCCCGCTGGAGCCCGGCGGCACCGGGCGCGTTCTGCCCGACCTGTGGGACCCGGTCAGGGACCGGGCCACCCGCAGTCCGTACGTCACGCTGCCGCCCGGCGGCGTCCTCGTCCTGCACGGCCCCTTCCTGCTCGGCCACTGGTTCCCCTTCGACCTCGCCGTGCACCTGCGGCTCTCGCCCGCCGCCCTCGCCCGGCGCACGGAGGAGGCCTGGACCCTCCCCGCCTTCGCCCGGTACGAGACGGAGGTCGACCCGGCCGGGACGGCGGACGTCGTCGTGCGCGCCGACGACCCGCGCCACCCGGCCTGGACGGGGTTCGAGCGGTAGGCGCCCCGGACCTGCCGTTCCTCAGGAGGCCGATCAGCCGCCCGCCGGTGGTGCCGGTGGTCTGCCGCCCACCACCGTGACCGCCTCCGCGCCCGCCCCGCACCCCGCCTCCGCCGCCTTCGCCGGGTCCGCGCCCGCGAGCCGGGCCGCCAGGAAGGCCCCGGTGAACGCGTCGCCCGCGCCCGTCGAGTCCACCGGCCGCACCGGAGGCGCCGCCACCCGCGCGGTGACCGCGCCGCCCTCGGCGACCAGCGCGCCCGCCGCCCCGAGGGTGACCACGACCAGCGGGAAGCGCCGGCTCAACTCCGCCGCCGCCCGCTCCGGTTCGGCGTGCCCGGTGAGCAGCCGGGCCTCGTCGGCGTTGGGCAGCAGCACCTCGGCCCCCGCCACGGCCGCCAGGAACCGGTCGGTGCCCAGCGCCGTCAGGAACCCCGCCGAAGCCGGGTCCACGCTCACCGGAACCCCCGCCCCGGCGGCGTCCCGCAGCGCCCGCCCGGCCGTCTCGCGGCTCGGATCCGCGAAGAACAGGTATCCCGAGAGGTGCAGTCGGCCCACGCCGTCGAGCAGCCCGGGGGACCAGTCGGCGGGGGAGAGGCGCAGTGCGGCGCCGCTGTCGGTCAGGAAGGTGCGCTCCGCCGCCGCGTCCACGAGCGCGATGACGGTGGCCGTCGCCGCCTCCGCGTCCCGGACGAGCAGGGGGCGCACCCCCGCCGTCCGCAGTGCCCGCTCGTGCCAGTCGGCCGCGTCCGTCCCCACCCGGCCGAGCAGCCGCACCTCCCCGCCACCGGAACGCACCGCCCAGCAGGCCGCGTTGGCCCCGGCGCCGCCCGGCAGGGTCCGGATCTCCGCCGCCGTGTCCGTGGCCGCCGCGAGCGGGGTCCGGTGCCGGGCGACGACGTCCGTGACCACGTCCCCGACGACGAGCAGCGCCCGCCCGGCGCGGTTCACCGGCCGCCCGCGCCGTGCGCCTCCGTACCGACTTCTCCGCCGTGCGCCTCCGTACCGCCCCCTCCGTCGGATGCTCCCGCGACGTGCGTCCCTTCACGTCTCTCCGTGCCGCCGCTCGTCCCTCCCGTACCGGATATGCCCGCCCCGTACGCCCCCGCGATCTCCGCCGCGAGCCGCACGTTCCCCCGTATCGCCGCCAGGTTGGCCTCCAGGGACGCGCCCTCCGTGTGGACCGTCAGGTATTCGAGGAGGAACGGCGTCACCGCCTGGCCCGTGATCCCCTTCTCCTTGGCCGCCGCCAGGCCGTCCGCGAGCACCCGGTCGTGCAGCACGGGATCCAACTGCTCGGCCTCCGGCACGGGGTTGGCCACGACGAGCGCGGTCCGGAGGCCCGCGAGCCGGTCCTGCGCGCTCATCACCGCCGCCACCTCCTCCGGCGTCCGCAGGGTCCAGTCGACCGGCTCGCCCGAGGAGGAGAGGTAGAAGCCGGGGAAGTGCTCCGTGCCGTACCCGACGACCGTCACCCCCAGCGTCTCCAGGCGCTGGAGCGTCGCCGGCACGTCGAGTATCGACTTGACCCCGGCGCAGACGACGGTGGTCCCGACCCGGGCGAGCAGCCGCAGATCGGCGGACTCGTCCTGCGTCTCGCTCCACTCGCGGTGCACCCCGCCGAGGCCGCCCGTCGCGAACACCCGGACGCCCGCCGCGTCCGCCAGCCAGGCCGTCGCCGAGACCGTCGTCGCGCCGGTCGCGCCCGTCGCCAGGGCGGGGGCCAGATCGCGGTGGCCCAGCTTCCGCACCGTCGGGTCCTCGGCGATCCGTATCAGCGCCGCCTCGTCCAGGCCCACCCTGGCCCTGCCGTCCACCACGGCGATCGTGGCGGGGACGGCGCCCCCGGCCCGTACCAGCTCCTCCAGCTCACGGGCCACCGCGAGGTTGCGCGGGCGCGGCAGGCCGTGGGCGATGAGCGTCGATTCCAGCGCGACGACGGGACGGCCCTCGTAGAGCGCCTCCCGTACCTCTTCGGACACCTGTGTGGACATGCCCCATTCCTGGCGCACCCACGGGCCCCGCAAACCTCGTTGGCGACCTCCCGCCAACGCGGTCGCCGCGCCCTGCGGAATCCGTCACCGGCCACCCCCGGCGACCCTCCCTGGCGTCCGCGGCACCCTTGCCGCGCCGCGCCGGGACGGGGGTACGGATTCCGTCGCCTTCTCCGGTACCGGGCATCGTGCCTGGTGGGAGCCGTGCCGTTCGTGTGGTCCCGGTCTCGGACGGCCCCCGGATCCCCGCTACAGTCACCGCCCATGACGACACACGACCTGCCCTCCTTCGCCGTCCACATCCCCGACGCGGAGCTCGAAGCGGAGCCGCTCGACCCCGCCCAGATCGTCTCCGGCACGCCCGAGGTGACGGGCAGGGTGCTGTGGGAGTCCGCCGACGGCAAGCAGGTGCGCGGCATCTGGCAGATCACGCCCGGCGTCGTCACCGACACCGAGGCGAACGAGCTGTTCGTGGTGGTCTCCGGGCGCGCGACCGTCGCCGTCGAGGGCGGGGACACCCTGGAGATCGGCCCCGGCGACGCCTGTGTCCTGCGCGAGGGCGACCGGACCACCTGGACCGTCCACGAGACCCTGCGCAAGGCGTACCACATCAGTCTCTGAGGCCCGCGCCCTGCGGGAGAACGTCGAATGCCCCTCGCCCTCCACTGCACGGGCGCCCCGCGCCGCCCGGCCGCCGGAGCCCCCTCCCCGGCGGCACCGCGCTGACGGCGCGTCTTCCGGGGGCTCTGCTCAGGCCTTCCGGAAGACGCTCCGCAGGGCGAGCGCCGCCATCGGAAGGAGCAGACAGGCGGCGATCGCGTTCAGCGGCCCGTAGCCCGCCTGCGAGACGATCAGGCCCGCCGCGAGGCCGCCGAGCCCGGCGGCCGTGTTCATGATGAAGTCGGAGAGCCCCTGGACGGCGGCCCGGGCGGCCTGCGGCACCGAGTCCGTGAGCAGCGCCGAACCGGACACGAGCCCCGCGGACCAGCCCAGGCCGAGGACGAAGAGCCCCAGGGCGACCCGGCCGTGGCTCGCCCCGGCCGTGCCCGCGACGAGCGCCGCCGCGCCGATCAGCCCGACCGCGAGCCCGATCACCGACAGGCGCCCCAGCCGGTCGGAGAGCCAGCCCATCAGCGGCGAGAAGGCGTACATGCCCGCGATGTGGCCGCTGATGACGAGGCCGATCAGCTGGATGTCCGCGCCGTGGTGGGTGAGCGCCACCGGGGTCATCGACATGATCGACACCATGGCGGTGTGCGAGCCCGCGACGGTGACCAGGGCGAGGCGGGCCTTCGGGGACTCCCGCACCGCCCGCATCCCGGCCCGCAGGGAGCGGCCCTCGACCGCCGCCTTCCCGCCCGGCTCCTCGTCGTTCAGCGCGCGGGCGGTGAGCAGCGGGTCCGGGCGCAGCAGCAGGGCCACCACGGCCGCGGAGACCACGAAGACGCCGGCGGCCCAGACGAAGGGGCCCGCCGTGGCCGGTATGCCCAGGCCCGCGACGCTCTTCCCGGCGGGCGCCGCGACGTTCGGCCCGAGCACCGCGCCGATCGTGGTCGCCCACACCACCGTGGAGATGGCCCGGGCCCGGTGGTCCGGCTCGGCCAGGTCGGCGGCGGCGAAACGGGCCGCCAGATTGGCCGAGGAACCGGCGCCGAAGCCGACGAGCCCGGCGAGCAGCAGGGCGAAGCTCCCGACGACCGCCCCGAGCACCACGACCCCGGCGCCCACCGCCCCGAGCAGATACGCGAGGACGAGCCCCGCCCGGCGCCCCCGCGAGGCCATCAGGGCGGCCAGCGGCATGGCGAGCAGCGCGGGACCGGCCACCGTCGCCGTCGACGCCAGACCGGCCAGCGCCTCGGTGCCGCCGACCTCCGTGGCCAGGACGGCGGCGAGCGCGACACCGATGGCGATGCCGAGTCCGCCGAGGATCTGGGTGGCGATCAGCACGGCCTGGACGCGGCGGCGCAGCGCGGGCAGTTCGGCGGCGGTGACGGGGGCGGGGCCGGGTATGCGGCCGGGCAGGGTGGCGTCAGGGGCACCGGGGGTCTGGGTCACTTACGAGAGTGTGCCAGCCGTCCCACCTGATGGGAACGTCCCGACCGCCGATGCGCCGCCGACCGCCGATGCGGCCCGGCCGGCAGCGCCCCTCCGCCCTACGACGCCCCTCCGCCCTACGACGCCCCTCCGCCCTACGACGCCCCTCCGCCCTACGGCGCCCCTCGGAGCGGCGGCCCTCGAAACAACACCACCCTCAGAGCAACCCCCCTCAGAGCAACCACCCTCAGAGCAACCCCCTCAGAACAACGGCGCCGGCAGCACGCCTTCGAGGGCCAGCAGCCGCCGCTTGGTCTCCAGGCCGCCCCCGAAGCCGCCGAGCCCGCCGTCGCTCTCCACCACGCGGTGGCACGGCACCACCACCGGCAGCGGATTGGAGCCCATCGCCGCCCCCACCGCCTGCGCGGCGCCCGGCTGCCCCACGCGCCTCGCCAGCTCCCCGTACCCGACGACCGTCCCGTACGGGACGCCGGTCGCCAGCTCGCGCAGCACCTGCCGGTTGAACCCGGCCGTCAGGCTCCAGTCCAGGGGCAGGTCGAGCTCGTCCGGATCGCCCGCGAAGTACCGCTCCAGCCGGCGTATCGGCTCCGCGAGCAGCCCCGAGGCGCGCTCCACCGGCTCCGCGCCGAGCCGGGACCCCAGCCGGTCCGGCATCCGCTCCCGCCGCACCGCGTCCGCGTGGAACTCGACCCGTACGAGCCCCCGCCCGGTCGCGGCGAGGAAGAGCGGCCCGACGTCGCTCTCCACGACCGCCCACTCCACCGCTTCGATGTCCATGCCGACCACGCTACGACCCCCCACCGACAACCCGGCCGCGACCACGGGGAGCCGTCCGGGACCGGCGCCAAGATCACGGACCGGTCTCGCTCCGGACTCGCGACGGGAAATTCCCCGGTCACATGGTCGCCGCGACTCCCGCGCGCCATAATCTCGCCCCGGGGAGTCAGGAGCCGGCGGAACCGACTGTTTTCGGCCGACGTCGCACCAGGGGTGGAGGACACAGCTCATGCAGGGCACGGTCGACGGATTCAGTTACGGGCTCGTCACCCCGGTGGCCTCGTTCCTCATGGCCTGCCTCGGCGGCGCCCTCGGCCTGAGGTGCACCACCAGATCCCTCCGCCACCGCGACAGCTTCAAGGCGGGCTGGCTCGTCCTCGGCGCCACCTCGATCGGCACCGGCATCTGGACCATGCACTTCATCGCCATGATGGGCTTCTCGGTCCAGCAGGCCCCGGTCGACTACGACCGGCCCCTCACCTTCGCCAGCCTGGGCGTCGCCATCCTCATGGTCGGCATCGGCATCCTCATCGTCGGCTACCGCGGGGCGACCGCCCTCACCCTGGTCACCGGCGGCACCATCACCGGTCTCGGCATCGCCACCATGCACTACCTCGGCATGGCCGGCATGCGCCTCCACGGCCGCATCGAGTACGACACGGCGACCGTGGCCCTCTCCGTGGTCATCGCCGTCGTGGCCGCCACCACGGCCCTCTGGGCGGCCGTCTCCGTCCATGGATTTCTGGCCAGTCTCGGTGCGAGCCTGGTGATGGGCGTCGCCGTCAGTGGTATGCACTACACGGCCATGGCCGCCGTCACCGTCCACCTGAACGGGGCCGTGGCCCCCGGGGCCGCCACCGCCCCCGCCGCCTCGCTCCTCCTGCCGATGCTGATCGGCCCGGCGGTCTTCCTGATCCTCGCCGCGGTCGTCGTCATGTTCGACCCGCTGCTCGTGATGGGCGACCCCGAATGGAGGCGGACCCCCGCCCGGACCGTGCACCGCCCCGGCGTGCCCGCCCCGCGCCACGTGCCGACCCACTACGGCGAGCCCGTCCGCCGGCCCGCCCGCCGCGCCACCCGCGGGGCCGCCGCGCTCCACGGCGTGCACCGCTCCCAGGACTGGTGAGGAGCGGCCCGGAGGCCGTGCGGTGAGCCGATCGCCGCCCGAGTGTCAGTGCCGGGTCGTACGGTGGTTGCATGCGGCCCGTTTCCAAGATCGAACGTACGGTGGCGCCCTTCGAGGTCGTCAGCTCCTACCAGCCCAGCGGTGACCAGCCGACGGCCATCGCCGACCTCGAGCGGCGGATCCGCGCGGGCGAGAAGGACGTCGTCCTCCTCGGTGCCACCGGCACCGGCAAGTCGGCGACCACCGCCTGGATGATCGAGAAGCTCCAGCGCCCCACCCTGGTGATGGCGCCGAACAAGACGCTGGCCGCCCAGCTGGCGAACGAGTTCCGCGAGCTCCTGCCCAACAACGCCGTCGAGTACTTCGTCTCGTACTACGACTACTACCAGCCCGAGGCGTACGTCCCGCAGTCGGACACCTACATCGAGAAGGACTCCTCCATCAACGAGGAGGTGGAGCGGCTCCGCCACTCCGCGACGAACTCCCTGCTCACCCGCCGGGACGTGATCGTCGTCGCCTCCGTCTCCTGCATCTACGGCCTCGGCACGCCCCAGGAGTACGTGGACCGGATGGTCCCGCTCAAGGTCGGCGAGGAGATCGACCGCGACCAGCTCCTCCGCCGCTTCGTCGACATCCAGTACACCCGGAACGACCTGGCGTTCACCCGGGGCACCTTCCGCGTCCGCGGCGACACCATCGAGATCTTCCCGGTGTACGAGGAGCTCGCCGTCCGCATCGAGATGTTCGGCGACGAGATCGAGGCCCTCTCCACCCTCCACCCGCTCACCGGCGAGGTCATCAGCGAGGACGAGCACCTGTACGTCTTCCCGGCCAGCCACTACGTCGCCGGACCCGAGCGCATGGAGCGGGCCGTCAACGACATCGAGCGCGAGCTGGAGGGCCGCCTCGCCGAGCTGGACAAGCAGGGCAAGCACCTGGAGTCCCAGCGGCTGCGCATGCGGACCACGTACGACATCGAGATGATGCGCCAGATCGGCTCCTGCTCCGGCATCGAGAACTACTCGATGCACTTCGACGGACGCGAGCCCGGCTCCGCGCCCAACACGCTCCTGGACTACTTCCCCGAGGACTTCCTCCTCGTCATCGACGAGTCGCACGTCACCGTGCCGCAGATCGGCGCCATGTACGAGGGCGACGCCTCCCGCAAGCGGACCCTGGTCGACCACGGCTTCCGGCTCCCGTCGGCCCTGGACAACCGCCCGCTGAAGTGGGAGGAGTTCCAGGAGCGGATCGGCCAGACCGTCTACCTCTCCGCGACCCCCGGCACGTACGAGCTCTCCCGGGGCGACGGCTTCGTCGAGCAGATCATCCGCCCCACCGGCCTCGTCGACCCCGAGGTCGTCGTCAAGCCCACCGAGGGCCAGATCGACGACCTGGTCCACGAGATCCGGCTGCGCACCGAGCGGGACGAGCGGGTCCTCGTCACCACCCTCACCAAGAAGATGGCCGAGGACCTCACGGACTACTTCCTGGAGCTCGGCATCCAGGTGCGCTACCTGCACAGCGACGTCGACACCCTGCGCCGCATCGAGCTGCTGCGCGAGCTGCGCGCCGGCGAGTACGACGTCCTGGTCGGCATCAACCTCCTCCGGGAGGGCCTCGACCTCCCCGAGGTGTCCCTGGTCGCCATCCTCGACGCCGACAAGCAGGGCTTCCTGCGCTCCGGGACCTCCCTCATCCAGACGATCGGCCGCGCCGCGCGGAACGTCTCGGGCCAGGTCCACATGTACGCGGACCGGATCACCCCGGCGATGGAGCAGGCCATCGACGAGACCAACCGGCGCCGCGAGAAGCAGATCGCGTACAACACGGAGCACGGCATCGACCCGCAGCCGCTCCGCAAGAAGATCAACGACATCGTGGCGACCATCGCGCGCGAGGAGATCGACACCGAGGAACTGCTCGGCACCGGCTACCGCCAGGCGAAGGAGGGCAAGGGCGCCAAGGCCCCCGTCCCCGCGCTCGCCGCGCACGCGCCCAGGGGCCGGGGCAGGGCCGGGTCCACGGTCGAGCTCGGCGACCGGCCCGCCACCGAACTGGCCGCGATCATCGAGGAGATGACGGATCGGATGCGCGCCGCCGCCGCCGAGCTCCAGTTCGAGGTGGCGGCCCGGCTCCGCGACGAGGTGGGAGAACTGAAGAAGGAGCTGCGCCAGATGAAGGAGGCGGGCCTCGCCTGACAGCGGGTCTCGCCCGACGACAGGTCCCGCCCGGCCGGAGGCGGTCCGGTGTGTTGCAAGACCGACACAAAACCGGACCGCCCCTCCGCGGTGTCAGTGACCCTGCGTAGGGTGCTGGACAACCGCACGCACCGGACCGCGGGCGCGGGGAACGCAACGAGAGGGGCACGCGCGTGACCGTGAACATGACCAAGGGTCAGGCCATCAGCCTGGAGAAGCAGGGCGGAGGCAGCCTCACCCAGGTGCGGATGGGGCTCGGCTGGCAGGCGGCGCCGCGCCGCGGTCTGTTCGGCTCGCGCACCCGCGAGATCGACCTGGACGCCTCGGCCGTCCTCTTCGCCGACAAGCAGCCGGTCGACGTGGTCTTCTTCCGGCACCTGGTCAGCGACGACGGCTCGGTCAAGCACACCGGCGACAACCTGGTGGGCGGTGCCGGCCAGGGCGGCGACGACGAGGCGATCCTCGTCGACCTGGAGCGGATCCCGGTCCACATCGACCAGATCGTCTTCACGGTGAACTCCTTCACCGGCCAGACGTTCCAGGAGGTGCAGAACGCCTTCTGCCGGCTCGTCGACGAGACGAACGGGCAGGAGCTGGCGCGCTACACCCTCGACGGCGGCGGCCGCTACACCGCGCAGATCATGGCGAAGGTGCACCGGGCCGGCTCCGGCTGGCAGATGACGGCCCTGGGCAACCCGGCCAACGGCCGCACCTTCCAGGACCTGATGCCGGCGATCCTGCCGCACCTGTAGGCGGCCCGCGCGCCCCGCACCCACAGCTCCCGGAGGCAGCCGCCGCCGGGAGCTGTCCCGCATGACCCGTCCGGCGCCCTGATCCGGACGGCCCGCGAACGACCCGTTTGAACCGCACCGGAACACGCGAATCCGCGCCGGGAAGCACCGAGGGGACAGAGTCGATGACGGCCGAGCTGGTCCGGGGGCAGAACCACCCCCTGCCCGACACCCGACTGGAGATCCGGGTGTCGGCCGGTCATCCGGTCCTCGCCGGAGCCACCCTCGGCGACGAGGCGGGCAGGGTCCCCGGCGCGGAGTGGATCGCCCATCCTGGCGCGCCCTCGCTCCCCGGCGTCGACGTCTCCCGGGCCGCCGCGGCCGACCACCGCCTCTCCGTCGACCTGGGGGCGATGCCCGGGACCGTCCACCGGATCTCGGTCCTCCTGGCGCTGCCCGGACACGGCGGAGTCACCCGCTTCGGGGCCGTCGCCGCCCCCTTCGTCGCCGTCGCGGGACCCGACGGCGACGAGATCGCCAGCTACACCCTCACGGGGCTCGACAGCGAGTCCGCCGTCGTCGCCCTGGAGCTGTACCGACGCCAGGGCGCCTGGAAGGTCCGCGCCATGGGCCAGGGGTACGAGGGCGGGCTCGCCGCCCTCCTCGGCGACCAGGGCCTGGAGCGGTCCGCCGACGCGGCCGCGGCGATCCTGGCGGCGGCCGCCCCGGAGCCCGCCCCCGCGGCGACCGCCCCGCGGCCGCGCGCCCCCGAGCCGGAGCGGGTGCCCCGGTCGACGCCCCCGGCCCCGGACTCCGTACCCCCGGCGGCCCCGGACCCCGTCCTCCCGGCCCCGGTGGCCCCGGCCGGCTCGGACCACCCCACGCCCCTGGCCACCCCGGTCGTCCCGGCCCCCGCCTCCCCGACGACCTCGGACCCCACGCCTCCGCCCCCGCCCCTCCCGCCGGTCGTCTCCGACCCGACGCCGACCGTGCCGGTGACCCCGCCGCGGGGCACGGACACGCGCGCCCCGGGCGGCCCCATCGACTACTCCCACCCGCGCCGCAGGCCCGCCGCGCCCGAGCCGCCGCAGGCCCCGCCCCAGGCGCCGCCCGCGCCGGTCGCCGGGGACGCCTCCGGCTGGTCCATGGACGAGCGCCTGTACAACCAGGTGTGGGGGATGTTCGAGGACCTGGCCCGCACCGCCGCCGCCTACCGCAGCGCCTGCGACTTCGCGGAGTCCCGGCTCGACCGCGAGCTGGACCAGACGCTCTCCGACTACCGCGCGCGGAACGGGGGCGCGAACGACGCCGCCCGGGCGACCGCCAGGGCCCGGCACGACGAGCTGGTGGAGCGGGCCCGGGCGGTCCTGGACCGGGACCTCGCCCAGCTCGCGGCCGAGTCCGAGGTGGTCGAGCCGGCCCTGCCGCCCGCCTACGCCCGCTGGGACAACCCCGTCTGGCACGCCTACCGGGTCCCGACCGAGGAGCCGATGGCCGTCCGGCTCGGCGACCTCCACCTGCCCGAGCGGGCCGAGCTGCGGATCCCCATGCTCGTCCGGCTGCCGCTGGAGCGGGGGCTGTGGGTGGACAGCGGCCGGGGCCACTCGGAGGCGGCCGGCCTCCTCGACGAGACCGAGCTGCGACGGCTCGCCCTGGACAGCGCGGTCGCGCACGCGGCCCGGCTGCTCGCGGCGCACCCGGCGGACGGCTTCTCCGTCCACGTCCTCGACGCGGCCGGAGCGGGCGCCGCCTCCCTCGCGCCACTCGTGGACTCGGGCGTCCTCGCCGCCCCGCCGGCCCGGGGCGCGGCCGGCGTCTCGGCGGTCCTGGAGCAGCTCACCGAGCGGGTCGACCTGCTCCAGATGGCGCTGCGGGGCGGCGCGGCCGACGCGCTGCCGCCCGGCCTGGACACGGCCCGGCAGCTCCTGATCGTGCACGACTTCCCGCACGGCTTCGACGACCGGGCGGTCACCCGGCTCCGGTACCTCGCCGACGAGGGCCCCTCGGTCGGCGTCCACCTGCTGATGGTGGCGGACCGGGCGGACGCGGCCGCGTACGGCCCGCTGCTCGACCCCCTGTGGCGGTCGCTGCTGCGGCTCACCCCCGTGCCCGACGACCACCTCGCCGACCCGTGGGTGGGGCACGCCTGGTCGTACGAGCCGCCGATGCTCCCGCCGGGCAGCGGGGTGCTGGGGCAGGTCCTCGCCCAGATGGCGGAAGCTCGCCGAGGGAAGCAGTTCTGAACTGGAGTTTTGATGATCCTTTAGCCTCGCCTTTACCTTCTCTTGGTGTTTCGGGTAGTGTTCTTCGTGCGGAGGGGAGTACTCCCCAAGCGCGGCGTGCCCGTCAGTACGGACGGATCCCAGTGATCCGATCCCGGGGCGTCGGCCCGGCGGCGGTCAGCCCGCCGCCCGGGTGGAAGAGACCTCCGGCAGCGACGACGCTGATCAGTAGCCGTACGACGCCGGAGGCGCAATGGACGTTTCAACGACCATGTGGGTCCTGACCATTCTCGGTCTGGGTGCCCTGATCGGTGCCGACTTCTTCATCGGGCGCAAGCCCCATGACGTGTCGGTCAAGGAAGCCGGAATCTGGACGATCGTCTGGATCGTGCTCGCCGCACTCTTCGGGATCGGCCTGCTCTTCTTCGGCAACGCCCAGGCGTCCGGAGAGTTCTTCGCCGGATACATCACCGAGAAGTCGCTCAGTGTCGACAACCTGTTCGTCTTCGTCCTGATCATGGCGAAGTTCTCGGTCCCCTCGCACCTCCAGCAGCGCGTGCTGCTGATCGGTGTCCTGATCGCCCTGGTGCTCCGCGCGATCTTCATCGCCGCCGGCGCCGCGATCATCGCGAGCTTCTCCTGGGTCTTCTACATCTTCGGCGCGTTCCTGATCTACACCGCCTGGAAGCTCATCCAGGAGGCGCGCTCCGACGAGGAGGAGGACGAGTTCGAGGAGAACAGGCTCCTCAAGAGCGTCGAGAAGAAGTTCGGCGTCGCCGACCGCTACCACGGCACCAAGCTCTTCATCCGGGCCAACGGCAAGCGGGTGATGACCCCGCTGATGGTGGTCATGCTCGCCATCGGCACCACCGACATCCTCTTCGCCCTCGACTCCATCCCGGCGATCTTCGGCCTCACCCAGGACCCGTACATCGTCTTCACCGCCAATGCCTTCGCCCTCATGGGCCTGCGGCAGCTGTACTTCCTGATCGGCGGCCTGCTCAAGAAGCTGGTCCACCTCAGCTACGGCCTGTCGGTGATCCTCGGCTTCATCGGCGTCAAGCTGGTGCTGCACGCCCTGCACGAGTCCGGGGTGCACGTTCCGGAGATCTCCATCCCGGTCTCCCTCGCGGTCATCTGCGGTGTTCTGATCATCACCACGATCACCAGCCTGATCGCCTCCAAGCGGCAGGCCGAGCGGGAGGCCGCCGAGAGCGTGGCCGACGCCGACGGCACCGAGAAGGACAGCATCGGCGCCTGACGCGGCACACACGGCGACGGCCGGCCCGGGACCCCCTCCCCGGCCGGCCTTCGCCGTTTCCGCGCTCCTGTCCCGAACGGGCTCCAGGGCCTGTCCGGCGGATCGGGGTCGGACAGGCCCTAGGCGGGCGCGGGCTCCTTCACCGCGGTGCGGGCCGGCAGGGTCTCCGGGAGGAGCGCGAAGCAGCCCAGGCTGACCAGGGCCACCAGGGTCAGATACGCCGCCACGCCCCACGGCGGGCCGGAGCCGCCCTCGGAGAGCGCGGTGGCCGCGAGGGGGGTCAGGGCGCCGCCGAGGACGCCCGCGAGGTTGTAGCCCACGGCCGCGCCCGTGCAGCGGACCCGGGGCTCGTACAGCTCCGGCAGGTACGCGGAGACCACCGCGAACATGGTGATGAAGGCCAGCAGCGCGCCCAGGAAGCCGAGGAACATCAGCGGCGGCCGCGCGGTGTGCAGCAGCGCCACCATCGGGAACATCCAGAGCGCGCAGCCCGCGCACCCGGCCAGGCAGAGCGTCCGGCGGCCCCAGCGGTCGGCGAGGAGCGCCGCGACCGGGGTGGCCGCGCCCATCACCGCCACCGCCGCCATGACGCAGCCCAGCATCACCGGACCGCTCAGGCCGAGCCGCCCGGTGCCGTAGGCCAGGGCCCAGGTGGAGACCGCGTAGAAGACGGCGTACCCGACGGCGAGGGCCCCCGCCGTCAGCAGCACCAGCCGCCAGTGGTCCCGGACCACCTCGGTCAGCGGGGCGCCCGCGCGCCGCCCGGACGCGGACAGCTCCTCGAACTGCGGGGTCTCCGCGAGCGAGGAGCGCAGCAGCAGCCCGCCCGCGGCGAGCAGCCCCGCCGCCCAGAACGGCACCCGCCAGCCCCAGGAGCGGAACTCCGCGTCGCTCAGCCCGGCCGTGAGCCCCAGCATCACCCCGTTCGCCAGGAGGAAGCCGACCGCCGGGCCGATCTGCGGGAAGCTCGCCCACAGCGCGCGCCGGTGCTCCGGCGCGTGCTCGGCGGTGAGCAGCACCGCCCCGCCCCACTCGCCGCCCAGACCGAGCCCCTGGAGGAAGCGGAGCAGGAGCAGCAGCACGGGGGCGGCGATGCCGAGTGTCGCGTACGTGGGGAGGCAGCCGACCGCGACCGTGGCGCAGCCGGTCAGGAGCAGCGAGGCGAAGAGGACCGGGCGCCGGCCGTACCGGTCGCCGACGTGGCCGAAGAGGACCGAGCCGAGCGGCCGGGCCACGAAGCCGACGGCGAAGGTGCCGAAGGCGGCCAGGGTTCCGGCGAGCGGGGAGAAGGTCGGGAAGAAGAGCGGCCCCAGGACGAGGGCGGCGGCGGTCCCGTAGACGTAGAAGTCGAAGAACTCGATGGCGGTGCCGACCAGGGAGGCGGCGGCGATCCGGCCCATCGAGGGGCCGGTGGGCGGCGACGGAGAGTGACGGCGGTGCATGTCCCGCGATCTACCCGCCGACCACCCCCGCTACGGGGGCGTGCGGGAGCGCGCCGCTGGTGGGGCGCGCGCCCTCCGTCCGCCCTCGGGTCACCAGCCGCGCTCGCGCCACTCCCCGAGGTGGGGGCGCTCGTCACCGAGCGTCGTGTCCTTGCCGTGGCCCGGGTAGACCCAGGACTCGTCCGGGAGGGCCTCGAAGAGCTTGGTCTCCACGTCGTGGAGCAGGCTCGCGAAGGCCTCCGGGTCCTTGTGGGTGTTGCCCACGCCACCGGGGAAGAGGCAGTCGCCGGTGAAGACGTGGGGGTGGCCGTGCGGGTCGTCGTAGACGAGGGCGATCGAGCCCGGGGTGTGGCCGACGAGCCGGCGCGCGGTCAGCCCGACCCGGCCCACCCGGATCGTGTCGCCGTCCTCGACGGGCACGTCGGTCGCGACCGGGATGCCCTCCGCGTCGTACGCGCCCGCGTAGGTGCGCGCGCCGGTCGCGGCGACCACCTCGGCCAGGGCCTGCCAGTGGTCGCCGTGCCGGTGGGTGGTGACGACGGCGCCGATGCCGTCGTCACCGATCAGCGTGAGCAGCGTCTCGGCGTCGTTCGCCGCGTCGATCAGCAGCTGCTCGCCGGTGGCCCGGCAGCGCAGCAGGTACGCGTTGTTGTCCATCGGCCCGACCGCGACCTTCGAGATCATCAGGTCCGCCAGCTCGTGCACGTCCGCAGGGCCGCCGACCCTCACCACTCCGCTGTACGTCATGCGCTCAGCCTATAGCGGGGGCAGGTCCGGGAGGCCGTCGCCGGAGAGGACGACGAGACGGGCGCCCTTGTCGCCGCGGCCGGACAGCCAGCCGAGCAGTTCGGGGCCGGTGCCCGCGAGGACGACGGGAGTGCCTTCGGTACCGCCGGTCCGCCAGGTGGGGCCGGATCCGTCCTGTCCGAGGCCGAGCGTCACCGGGGGGACCTCCGGCCGTCCCGACCAGCGGTCGGCGAGGAACTCGATCTCCCGCAGGACGAACTCCTCCGGAAGGTCGTCCAAGTCGTAGCCGGCGCCCAGGTCGACGTGGTGCAGCTCCACCTCCACCCAGCGGCGGAAGGGGACCCGGGCCGCGCTGTCGGTGACGCCGTTGCGCAGCTCGACGGTCCGGCCCCAGTCGGCGGGCTTCTCGCCCACGGCCCGCAGCCGGTCGGCGCTCTCGCGCACGTCGGCGAGCTGCACGTCGAGCGGGCGGTACGCGTCGCGCTCGATGTCGGCCTCGCGGGTCGCGGCGTCCGGGTACATGGGGCGTCCTTCGAGGACGTTCACCAGGGCGTCGGCGTTGCGGGCCAGGTGGGCGAGGACATGGCCGCGGGTCCAGCCGGGAAGCCGTGACGGCTCGGCCGTCGCGGCGTTGTCCCAGGAGGCGGCGGCTTCCAGGAGCCGATCGGTCGCCTCTTGTACGGAAACAAGGTCACGCTCGTGGTCGATCATGGCGCCGACCCTAGCGCCGACCGGGCCGGACCACTCGTTCGGGTGAAGAGGTCTCCGGAAGACCGGAAATCGAATGTACGTGCTATACGCTCGATGGAAGCATCCGGCGTCCCCGGTTGTTGGTGTGTAGGCACATCCGCTCTCTCAAGAAAGGTGCGGACCGGCGTGGCCGACCGTCTCATCGTCCGTGGCGCTCGCGAGCACAACCTCAAGAACGTCTCCCTCGATCTCCCGCGTGACTCCCTCATCGTCTTCACCGGGCTCTCGGGGTCGGGCAAGTCCTCCCTCGCGTTCGACACGATCTTCGCCGAGGGGCAGCGCCGGTACGTCGAGTCGCTCTCCTCGTACGCCCGGCAGTTCCTCGGCCAGATGGACAAGCCGGACGTCGACTTCATCGAAGGTCTGTCGCCCGCCGTCTCCATCGACCAGAAGTCGACCTCGCGCAACCCGCGCTCGACGGTCGGCACCATCACGGAGGTCTACGACTACCTCCGCCTGCTCTTCGCGCGCATCGGCAAGCCGCACTGTCCCGAGTGCCACCGCCCCATCTCGCGCCAGTCGCCGCAGGCCATCGTCGACAGGGTCCTGGAGCTGCCCGAGGGCAGCCGCTTCCAGGTGCTCTCCCCGCTCGTGCGCGAGCGCAAGGGCGAGTTCGTCGACCTCTTCGCCGACCTCCAGACCAAGGGCTACAGCCGCGCCCGCGTCGACGGCGCGACCGTGCAGCTCAGCGAGCCGCCGGCGCTGAAGAAGCAGGAGAAGCACACCATCGAGGTGGTCGTCGACCGCCTCACCGTCAAGGACAGCGCCAAGCGCCGGCTCACCGACTCCGTCGAGACCGCGCTCGGACTCTCCGGCGGCATGGTCGTGCTCGACTTCGTCGACCTCCCCGAGGACGACCCCGAGCGCGAGAAGATGTACTCGGAGCACCTCTACTGCCCGTACGACGACCTCTCCTTCGAGGAGCTGGAGCCGCGCTCCTTCTCCTTCAACTCGCCCTTCGGCGCCTGCCCGGACTGCACCGGCATCGGCACCCGCATGGAGGTCGACCCGGAGCTGATCGTCCCCGACGAGGACAAGTCCCTCGACGAGGGCGCCATCCACCCCTGGTCGCACGGCCACACCAAGGAGTACTTCGGCCGGCTCATCGGCGGCCTCTCCCAGGCCCTCGGCTTCCGCACGGACATCCCGTACGCGGGGCTGCCGCAGCGCGCCAAGAAGGCGCTGATGCACGGCCACAAGACCCAGGTCGAGGTCCGCTACCGGAACCGGTACGGGCGGGAGCGGGCGTACACCACCCCGGCCTTCGAGGGAGCCGTCTCCTTCGTCAAGCGGCGCCACACCGAGGCCGAGAGCGACTCCAGCCGCGAGCGCTTCGAGGGCTACATGCGCGAGGTGCCCTGCCCCACCTGCGAGGGCACCCGGCTGAAGCCGATCGTCCTCGCGGTCACGGTCATGGACAAGTCCATCGCCGAGGTCTCCGCGATGTCCATCAGCGACTGCGCCGAGTTCCTCTCCCGGCTCACCCTCAGCGCCCGGGACAAGAAGATCGCCGAGCGGGTCCTCAAGGAGGTCAACGAGCGGCTGCGCTTCCTCGTCGACGTCGGCCTCGACTACCTCTCGCTCAACCGGGCCGCCGGGACGCTCTCCGGCGGCGAGGCCCAGCGCATCCGGCTCGCCACCCAGATCGGCTCCGGCCTGGTCGGCGTGCTCTACGTGCTCGACGAGCCCTCCATCGGCCTCCACCAGCGCGACAACCACCGGCTGATCGAGACCCTGGTGCGGCTCCGGGACATGGGCAACACGCTCATCGTGGTCGAGCACGACGAGGACACCATCAAGGTGGCCGACTGGGTCGTGGACATCGGCCCCGGCGCCGGCGAGCACGGCGGCAAGGTCGTCCACTCCGGCTCCCTGAAGGAGCTCCTCGCCAACGAGGAGTCGATGACCGGGCAGTACCTGTCCGGCCGCAGGTCGATCACCACCCCGGACGTCCGCCGGCCGGTGGACCCCGAGCGCAGGCTCACCGTGCACGGCGCCCGCGAGAACAACCTGCGGGACATCGACGTCTCCTTCCCGCTCGGCGTCCTCACCGCCGTCACCGGCGTCTCCGGCTCCGGCAAGTCGACCCTGGTCAACGACATCCTCTACACCCACCTGGCACGCGAGCTGAACGGCGCCAAGTCGGTGCCCGGACGGCACACGCGCGTGGACGGCGACGACCTCGTCGACAAGGTCGTGCACGTCGACCAGTCCCCGATCGGCCGCACCCCGCGGTCGAACCCGGCGACCTACACCGGCGTCTTCGACCACGTCCGCAAGCTCTTCGCCGAGACGATGGAGGCGAAGGTCCGGGGCTACCTGCCCGGCCGCTTCTCCTTCAACGTCAAGGGCGGCCGCTGCGAGAACTGCTCCGGCGACGGCACGATCAAGATCGAGATGAACTTCCTCCCGGACGTCTACGTCCCGTGCGAGGTCTGCCACGGCGACCGGTACAACCGGGAGACCCTGGAGGTCCACTACAAGGGCAAGTCCATCGCCGAAGTCCTGAACATGCCGATCGAGGAGGCCCTCGACTTCTTCGAGGCCGTCCCGACCATCGCCCGCCACCTGCGCACGCTCAACGAGGTCGGCCTCGGCTACGTCCGCCTCGGGCAGTCCGCGCCGACGCTCTCGGGCGGCGAGGCCCAGCGCGTGAAGCTCGCCTCCGAGCTCCAGAAGCGCTCGACGGGCCGCACGGTCTACGTCCTGGACGAGCCGACCACCGGTCTGCACTTCGAGGACATCTCGAAGCTGATCAAGGTCCTCTCCGGCCTGGTCGACAAGGGGAACTCGGTGATCGTCATCGAGCACAACCTCGACGTCATCAAGACCGCGGACTGGGTCGTCGACATGGGCCCGGAGGGCGGCAGCGGCGGCGGCCTGGTGGTCGCCGAGGGCACGCCGGAGGAGGTCGCCTCGGTCCCGGCGAGCCACACCGGCAAGTTCCTCCGCGAGGTCCTCGGTGCCGACCGGATCAGCGACGCGGCGATCCCGGCGGCGCGCGGCACGAAGAAGACGGCGGCGAAGAAGACGGCGACGGCGAAGAAGGCCGCCACCGCGAAGGCCGCCCCGGCGAAGAAGACGGCCGCCACGAAGGCGACCACGACCAAGGCGACCGCGACCAAGGCCGCCGCCAAGAAGACGGCGACCCGGGCCCGCAAGGCCTGACCCGGGCCGTCACCCGGCAGGGCCCCGTCCGGGGCCTCCGCCGGGCCGGTGCGCCCCCGCGCACGGACCTCCGCCCCACCGGCGGGGTTCCGCGCCGGGGGCGCCGCCGTACCCGCGGTTCATGGGTACGGGGCCCCTCCGTACGGGCGGGCTCCCGCCCCGGAGACCCCGTCCGTACCTACGGGCCCCGCCCCGGAGACCCCGTCCGTACCCACGGCTCCCGCCCCGGAGACCCCGCCCGTACCCACACGGGCCCCCGCGGCCCGTGCGCGGAGCCCCCGCGACCCGTGCGCGGGACGCGCCGGTATCGTCGGTTCGGTCACCGCTGGGGTGTCTCGTCCCCGATCTCACCGTGGAGCGCTCATGTCCGGCCAGTCCAGCCGCCGCACCGTACTGAAAGGCGCCGCCCTCGCCGGTGCCGCCGGGCTGGGGGTCGCCGCCTGCTCCACCGAGTCCAAGCTCGGCCACGCCGAGGTCCCGACCCCGACCGCCCCGGTCTCCCTCGGCTCCCCGGACGAGGTCCCGGTCGGCGGCTCCAAGCTCTACCGCGAGCAGCGCCTCGTGGTGAGCTGCCCCGCCGAGGGCCGGTACAAGGCCTTCAGCGCCCAGTGCACCCACGCGGGCTGCGTCCTCGACAAGGTCGAGGAGAACGAGGGCAACTGCCCCTGCCACGGCAGCCGCTTCGACGTCACGACCGGCAAGGCGCTCCGGGGCCCGGCCACCGTCCCGCTCCCCGAGGTCCCGGTCCGCGTCGAGGGCGGCAAGCTCGTCGCCGGACCCGAGGCCTGACGCACGGACGGTTCAGGACCCGAGGCCTGACGGTACGGACGATTCCGGACCCTAGGCCTGACGGGCGGACGGTTCAGGACCAGTCCCAGTCGACCCCCAGGATCCCCGGGCGCACCCCCTGCTCCACCAGGTGCACCGTGCGGTGCCGGCCGCTCAGGGTCAGCTCCGCGCGGCCGCCGCGCGGCGCACCCGCCGAGACCTGCGCGAACCTCCGGCACCGCACCGGAAGCGCCGCCTCGTCGAAGCGCACCTGGAGCACGTACTGCCCGCCCGCGAAGCTGAACCCGCGCACGTACTCCCCGCTCGCCCCCGCCGTACCGTCCTCGAAGCCGTACGAGAAGAGGTACGTGTCCCCGGCGCGCAGCCGTGCGTCGAAGAGCAGCTCCGCGACCAGCACCCCCGTCCCCGCGTGCCACCGCACCCGCCCGGTCCGGCAGTTCTCCACCGCCCGCACCACCACCCGCGACGGGTCGCAGCCCGGGTCCCCGTGGTGGATGGCCAGATAGCGGTCCACCCCGTCCCGGTGCGCCCGCACCACGTGCTGGGACTCGCGCCCCACCAGCTCCCGCCCCGCCCCGATCCGCACCCGCTCGTGGTGCCCCACCGTGTGCAGCCCCCCGTCCGTCGGGCACTCCATCTCCGCGAGCAGCTCCTCCACCGAGCCGGACGCCTCCACCAGCGAGCGGTACGAGCGGCCCGCCGGGCGCTCCACCTCGGGCCGGGCGGCCGTGTCCTCCGAAAGCAGCCGCAGCAGTGAGTTGCCCGGGAGCTGGAGCACCTCCTCCAGGGCCCGGACGGCCTTCAGGGACTCCGGCCGCTGCGGACGGCGGGCGCCCTGCTGCCAGTAGCTCAGACTCGTCACCCCGACCTTCACGCCCCGGTGCGCCAGATGGTGCTGGACCCGCTGGAGCGGCAGCCCGCGCACGGCGAGCGCGGTGCGCAGCGCCAGATGGAAGGGACCGGTGTGCAGCAACTGCGCAAGATCGGCCTCGGTGTGGCTCACGAGGACTCCTCGGTGAACGTTCACGGTGGGGGAGCGGACCGTCGCACCGCTGGGGACGGGCGGGCAGGTGGGCCGAGGGCGTCCGTTCACACCCGGGTCACACCGTTCACAGTCCGATGTCATCCCGCATTGAAGCGTGTTGACCCGGACCGGACAACGGCAGATGCTCCTGACCAGCGTCCGGACGCGCTCCTCCACACCCCCACCCCACCCGGGAGGAACGCGATGCGCAGAAGAAAGCTGAACCTCGCGGCACTCGCCGCAGCCGCCCTCTTCCTCGTCCCCACCACCTCGGCGTCCGCCGCGCCGGCCGGTGAGGACGCCTCCGCCCTCGCCGCCAAGCGCCTGAACATCACCATGCAGGCCCAGCAGAAGAGCAACTGGTGCTGGGCGGCGGGCGGCAACACCATCGCCACCTGGTTCGGCCGCGGCTACAGCCAGAACCAGTTCTGCAACGCCGCCTTCAACCGTCAGCAGGGCTACGACTGCCCCAACAACCAGGCCACCCTCGGCAACGTCCAGACCGGTCTGAGCTGGGCCGGCGTCCGCCCCGGCTCGTACGTCACCGGCTGGCTGCGCTACCCCACCGTGCAGACCGAGATCAACGCCGACCGGCCGATCGAGACCCGGATCCAGTGGTCGAGCGGCGGCGGGCACATGCACGTGATCTACGGCTACGACGACGCGAGCAGCTGGGTCTACTGGGGCGACCCCTGGCCCTCCAGCGACCGCTACAACTGGGCCTCGCACGCCTGGTACGTCGACAACAACTCCTTCTCCTGGACCCACTCGCTCTACCGGATCGGGGCGTGACCACCGTGATCACCGCGACCACGACACGCGCGCGTGCCACCGCCGCCGGCCTCCTGACCGCCGCCGCCCTCGTCGCCCTCGGCACGTTCCCCGCGTCCGCCGCCGAGAGCCTGCCGTCCGCTCCCACCCCCGAGCGGGCCGCCTCCGCGCCGCAGACCCTGGAGACCCTGTCCCGGTTCTTCGCCCGGGACGGGAAGGGAGCCGGGGCGGCCGCCGCGGACGCCGCCCGCCCGGCGGGCGCCCCGCGGATCGAGGGCGCCTCCGTCCCCGTCCGGATCCTCTCCCCGGACTTCGTCGCCGGGAAGGCCGGGGCCCCGGTCGCCCGCGTCGAGTTCCGCGCGAGCCGGGCCGTCGCCCCGGACGGGCAGAAGGCCTCCCTGTGGACGGTCCGGGGGGCCGACGGCTGGCGGGTGGTGAACATCGCCACCGGCGACGACGAGATCCGGTACGCGGAGCAGGGCGGGCGCCTGCTGCCCGGCGGCCTCGTCTTCCGCGAGCCCCAGATCGACGCCTGGTACGTCCACAAGGGCGCGAAGGTGCTCCCGCTGGACGAGGACGCGGTGCGGGCCGTCGGGAAGAACGGGACGAGCCTCGCCGCGTACCGCGAGCGGGTCGCACGGGCGTACGGCGACAAGCTCCCCGGCTCCGCCTACGCGAAGAAGGGCGCGGCGGGCGGGTACGGGCCGCAGGAGGCCGTGGCACAAGCGGCTGCCGCGCCCCAGGCGGCCCCGGCGCCCCGTACGGACGCCTCCGGGGAGGCCGCCGCCACCGTGGCCGGCGTCGGCGCCGCCCTGGGCCTCGCCCTGGCGGCCACGGCCGCGATACGCCGCCGCCGGGCGGCCGGGAGCGGCCCGGCGGCCTGATCCGGCCCCGCTCGGGCCTGATCCGGCCCCGCTCAGGCCCGTCCCGGCCCCGCTCAAGCCCGTCCCGGTCCCGACCGGGGCGGGCCCCGTGCGGGCGGGTCCCCGCCCCGTCCGCACGGGGCCGGACGCACGTGCGCGCCCGGCCGGAGTGTCGGTCCCCGCCAGTAGGGTGGGGACCATGGCAGACCCCTCCAGCTACCGCCCCAAGCCGGGTCAGATCCCCGACTCCCCGGGGGTCTACAAGTTCCGCGACGAGCACCGCCGGGTGATCTACGTGGGCAAGGCGAAGTCCCTGCGCCAGCGCCTCGCCAACTACTTCCAGCCGCTCACGAGCCTGCACCCGCGCACGGCCACCATGGTGACCACGGCCGCCTCCGTGGAGTGGACCGTGGTGTCCACCGAGGTCGAGGCGCTCCAGCTGGAGTACTCCTGGATCAAGGAGTTCGACCCCCGGTTCAACGTCAAGTACCGGGACGACAAGAGCTACCCGTACCTCGCCGTGACCATGAACGAGGAGTTCCCCCGCGTCCAGGTCATGCGCGGCCACAAGAAGAAGGGCGTGCGCTACTTCGGGCCGTACGCGCACGCGTGGGCGATCCGCGAGACCGTCGACCTCATGCTGCGGGTCTTCCCCGTCCGCACCTGTTCGGCGGGCGTCTTCCGGAACGCCGCCTCGGCCGGCCGGCCCTGCCTCCTCGGCTACATCGGCAAGTGCTCGGCGCCCTGCGTCGGCCGGGTCACCCCCGAGGAGCACCGCGAACTCGCCGAGGAGTTCAGCGACTTCATGGCCGGCCGCACCGGCACGTACATCCGCCGGCTCGAAAAGCGGATGACGATCGCGGCCGAGGACATGGAGTACGAGAGGGCCGCCCGGCTCCGCGACGACATCGCGGCCCTGCGCCGGGCCATGGAGAAGAACGCGGTCGTCCTCGCCGACGCCACCGACGCCGACCTGATCGCCCTCGCCGAGGACGAGCTGGAGGCCGCCGTGCAGATCTTCCACGTGCGCGGCGGACGCGTCCGCGGCCAGCGCGGCTGGGTCACCGACAAGGTCGAGGCCGTCGACACCGCCGGGCTCGTCGAGCACGCCCTCCAGCAGCTGTACGGCGAGGAGAGCGGCGAGACGGTCCCCAAGGAGGTCCTGGTCCCGGCGCTCCCCGAGGACGCCGAGGCCGTCTCCGCCTGGCTCTCCGGCCGCCGCGGCTCCCTCGTCTCGCTGCGGGTGCCCCAGCGCGGCGACAAGAAGGACCTGATGGAGACCGTCGCGCGCAACGCCCAGCAGGCGCTCGTGCTCCACAAGACCAAGCGGGCCAGCGACCTCACCACCCGCTCCCGGGCCCTGGAGGAGATCGCCGAGGCCCTGGACCTGGACTCGGCGCCGCTGCGGATCGAGTGCTTCGACATCTCGCACCTCCAGGGCGAGGACGTCGTCGCCTCCATGGTCGTCTTCGAGGACGGACTGCCCCGCAAGAGCGAGTACCGCCGCTTCCAGATCAAGGGCTTCGAGGGGCAGGACGACGTCCGCTCCATGCACGAGGTGATCGGCCGCCGCTTCAAGCGCTACCTCGCCGAGAAGGAGAGGACGGGGGAGTGGGGGGACGGCGAGGTCCCGGCCGAGGACCCCGAGGACGACGGGCGGCCCAAGCGGTTCGCGTACCCGCCGCAGCTCGTCGTGGTCGACGGCGGACAGCCCCAGGTCGCCGCCGCGCAGCGCGCCCTCGACGAGCTCGGCATCGACGACATCGCGGTCTGCGGCCTCGCCAAGCGCCTGGAGGAGGTCTGGCTGCCCGGCGACGACGATCCCGTGGTGCTGCCCCGCTCCAGCGAAGGCCTGTACCTTCTCCAGCGGGTGCGTGACACGGCTCACGACTTCGCCATCCGCTACCAGCGGTCCAAGCGGACGAAACGCATCAGGACCGGGCCCCTCGACGCCGTCCCCGGCCTCGGGGAGACCCGGAAGCAGACCCTGATCAAGCACTTCGGCTCGGTGAAGCGGCTCCGGCAGGCGACAATCGAGCAGATCTGCGAGGTCCCCGGCATGGGCCGGAAGACCGCGGAGGCGGTCGTCGCGGCCCTGGCCGGGGCGGCTCCCGGCGCCCCCGCCGTGAACACGGCGACAGGGGAGATCATGGAGGACGACACGGCTCCCGCACAGGCGGCCCCGGCCGCCCCCGCCGTGAACACGGCGACAGGGGAGATCATGGAGGACGACGCGGACGTCACGGCACGGCCGCGCGCGCACGGCACGACGAGCACCACCGAGAAGACGGAGCAGGACACGTGAGTACGGGCACCAAGGAGATCCCCGGCGACAGCGGCGCCGAGGCGGCCATTCCCGAGCTGGTGATCATCTCCGGCATGTCCGGGGCCGGCCGGTCCACCGCGGCGAAGTGTCTGGAGGACCTCGGCTGGTTCGTCGTGGACAACCTGCCGCCCGCGCTGATCCCCACCATGGTGGAGCTCGGCGCCCGCTCCCAGGGCAACGTCGCCCGGATCGCCGTCGTCGTGGACGTCCGCGGCCGGCAGTTCTTCGACAACCTGCGGGAGTCCCTCGCCGACCTGGACGCCAAGCAGGTCACCCGCCGGATCGTCTTCCTGGAGTCCTCCGACGAGGCCCTCGTCCGGCGCTTCGAGTCGGTCCGCAGGCCCCACCCGCTCCAGGGCGACGGCCGCATCACCGACGGCATCGCCGCCGAGCGCGACCTGCTGCGCGAGCTGCGCGGCGACGCCGACCTCGTGATCGACACCTCCAGCCTCAACGTCCACGAGCTGCGCGCCAAGATGGACGCCCAGTTCGCCGGCGACGAGGAGCCCGAGCTGCGGGCCACCGTGATGTCCTTCGGCTTCAAGTACGGCCTGCCCGTCGACGCCGACCTCGTCGTGGACATGCGCTTCCTGCCGAACCCGCACTGGGTCCCCGAGCTGCGCCCCTTCACCGGCCTCAACGAGGAGGTGTCGAACTACGTCTACAACCAGCCCGGCGCCAAGGAGTTCCTGGACCGCTACACCGAGCTGCTCCAGCTGATCGCCGCGGGCTACCGCCGCGAGGGCAAGCGGTACGTGACGATCGCCGTCGGCTGCACGGGCGGCAAGCACCGCTCGGTGGCCACCGCCGAGCGCCTCGCCGCCCGCCTCGCCGCCGAAGGGGTCGAGACCGTCGTCGTGCACCGGGACATGGGGCGAGAGTGAAGCCGTACCGTCGGCGTGCCTCCACCCTCACGGTGCGGCGCACGCTCCGCAGACGCGGCACCCAGCCCAAGGTCGTCGCGCTGGGCGGGGGCATGGGCCTCTCGGCCTCCCTCGCCGCGCTCCGCCGGATCACCGGCGACCTCACCGCCGTCGTCACCGTCGCCGACGACGGCGGCTCCAGCGGCCGGCTCCGGGAGGAGCTGGGCGTGCTGCCCCCCGGCGACCTGCGGAAGGCGCTCGCCGCGCTCTGCGGCGACGACGACTGGGGCCAGACCTGGGCCCGGGTCATCCAGCACCGCTTCCAGTCCAAGGGCGAGATCAACGGACACGCCGTCGGCAACCTGCTGATCGTCGCCCTCTGGGAGCAGCTCGGCGACCCCGTGCAGGCCCTGGACCTGGTCGGCCTGCTGCTCGGCGCCCAGGGCCGGGTGCTGCCCATGTCCGCCGTGCCCCTGGAGCTCCAGGCCCTGGTCAAGGGCCACGACCCGGAGCGGCCGGACGACGTGGACACCGTGTGCGGCCAGGCGACCGTGGCGCTCACCCCCGGCGAGGTGCAGTCCGTGCACCTCGTGCCGAACGACCCGCCGGCCGTCCCCGAGGCGGTCGCCGCCGTCCTGGACGCCGACTGGGTCGTCCTGGGCCCCGGCTCCTGGTTCTCCTCGGTGATCCCGCACCTCCTGGTCCCCGACCTCCTCGACGCACTGGTCGAGAGCAAGGCCCGGAAGGTGCTCTCCCTGAACCTCGCGCCGCAGCCCGGAGAAACCGACGGCTTCTCCCCGCAGCGTCATTTGGAGGTTTTGGGCCGACACGCCCCTAAACTCGCCCTGGACGTGGTGCTGGCCGACGAGGCCGCCGTGCCCGACCGCGACTCCCTCGCCGACGCCGCCAAGCGGTTCGGCGCCGCGGTCGAGCTGGCGCCGGTGGCCCGGCCCGACGGCTCCGCGAAGCACGACCCGGAGCTGCTGGCCGCCGCGTACGACCGTATTTTTCGGATGCATGGAAGGATCGGCCCATGGCGATGACGGCAGCGGTGAAGGACGAGATCTCCCGGCTTCCCGTCACCCGGACCTGCTGCAGGAAGGCAGAGGTCTCGTCGATCCTGCGGTTCGCGGGCGGGCTGCACCTGGTGAGCGGCCGCATCGTGATCGAGGCGGAGCTCGACACCGCGATGGCGGCCCGCCGCCTCAAGCGGGACATCCTGGAGATCTTCGGGCACAGCTCCGAGCTGATCGTGATGGCCCCCGGCGGGCTGCGGCGCGGCTCGCGCTTCGTGGTGCGGGTGGTGGCCGGAGGCGACCAGCTCGCCCGCCAGACGGGTCTGGTGGACGGCCGGGGCCGCCCCATCCGGGGCCTCCCCCCGCAGGTGGTCTCCGGCGCGACCTGTGACGCGGAGGCCGCCTGGCGCGGGGCCTTCCTCGCGCACGGCTCGCTGACCGAGCCCGGCCGGTCCTCCTCCCTGGAGGTCACCTGCCCGGGCCCCGAGGCCGCCCTCGCCCTGGTCGGCGCCGCCCGCCGGCTCTCCATCGCGGCGAAGGCCCGCGAGGTGCGGGGCGTGGACCGGGTCGTCGTCCGCGACGGCGACGCGATCGGCGCCCTGCTGACCCGGCTCGGCGCGCACGAGTCGGTGCTCGCCTGGGAGGAGCGGCGGATGCGGCGCGAGGTCCGCGCCACCGCCAACCGCCTGGCCAACTTCGACGACGCCAACCTGCGCCGCTCGGCCCGCGCCGCGGTCGCCGCCGGGGCCCGGGTGCAGCGCGCCCTGGAGATCCTCGGCGAGGAGGTGCCCGAGCACCTCGCCGCCGCCGGCCGGCTCCGCATGGAGCACAAGCAGGCCTCCCTGGAGGAGCTGGGCGCGCTCGCCGACCCGCCGCTGACCAAGGACGCGGTGGCCGGCCGGATCCGCCGGCTGCTCGCCATGGCGGACAAGCGGGCGCAGGACCTGGGCATCCCCGGGACCGAGTCCAATCTGACCGAGGAGCTGGACGACAGCCTGGTCGGCTGAGGCCGGACCGCTCTTCGGCCCCTGGTCGATTTCCGGTCAACTCTTCGCTGCCGGTGCGTTTCTGACGCACCGGCAGTTCTTTTTCCCGTGTGCGCGACGCGCCGGGAGGCACCCTTGACGCCCCTCCGGGCGCCCATGAGTCTGTCGTCTGTTCACCCGAGAGACCTGCTCCACCCGAGAGACCTGCTCCACCCGCGAGATCTGTTCACCTTCGAGACGGACGACACCAAGGGGAGCCCATGAGACGCAGAGCGGGATCGATCCTCGCCGCGGCTTCACTGCTGATCGCCGGAGTGGCGGCGGCACCCGTCGCCGGAGCGCGGCCCGACGACCGGAACGCCGACGCCCTCTCCGTATGGCACGCCGAGGTCACCCAGGAGCAGGTTCCGCTCCTCCTCGAAGCCGGCGCCGACGCCCACGAGCTGACCGAGCGGGTGCCCGCGAAGGGCAGCGCCACGGTCGAGCTCTTCCTCACCGGCGCCCAGGCCGGACAGCTCCGCGGCCAGGGCGTCGAGCTCGCCGAGCACGCCCTGTCGGACGGGGCCGAGAAGCGGGTCACCGCCGCCGGCGACGGCGTCTTCCGCCCGTACGGCGGCCCCACCGGCCTCAAGCAGGAGATCCTGGACACCGCCCGGACCCATCCCGGGCTCACCAAGGTCGTCTCGATCGGCAAGACCCTCAAGGGCCAGGACATCCTCGCCCTCAAGATCAGCAAGGGTGCCCAGCGGGCCGAGGACGGCTCCAGGCCCGCCACGCTCTACATGTCCAACCAGCACGCGCGCGAGTGGATCACCCCCGAGATGACCCGGCGGCTGATGCACCACTACCTCGACGGCTACGGCAAGGACGAGCGGATCACCCGGATCGTCGACACCACCGAGCTGTGGTTCGTCCTCTCCGCCAACCCGGACGGCTACGACCACACCCACGCCGACCCCGCCAACCGCCAGTGGCGCAAGAACCTCCGCGACAACGACGGCGACGGCAGGATCGCCCCCGGCGACGGCGTCGACCTCAACCGCAACTTCGCCTACAAGTGGGGCTACGACAACGAGGGCTCGTCCCCCGACCCGGCCGACGAGACCTTCCGCGGCAAGGGCCCCATGTCGGAGCCCGAGACCAGGGCGATCGACGCCTTCCAGAAGCGCATCGGCTTCGCGTACGGCATCAACTACCACTCCGCCGCCCAGCTGCTGCTGTACGGCGTCGGCTGGCAGGTCGCCACCGACACCCCCGACGACGTGGCCCTCAAGGCCCTCGCGGGCACCCCGGAGAACTCCGCCGTGCCCGGCTACCGGCCGCAGGTCTCCTCCGAGCTGTACACCACCAACGGCGAGGCCGACGGACACGCCGCCAACGTCAACGGCATGCAGATGTTCACCCCGGAAATGTCCACCTGCGCCACCGCCTCCCGGGTCGACCCGAACGACGCCTGGAACCCGGCCGACTGCGCCTCCGTCTTCACCTTCCCGGACGACGAGAAGCTGATCCGGGCCGAGTTCGCCAAGAACGTGCCCTTCGCGCTCGCCGTCGCCGAGTCCTCCGCCCACCCGGACCGCCCCGTCTCCCCGGTCGGCGCCGACGCCCCCGACTTCACCCCGAAGGCCTTCGCCACCTCCTACGCCCGCGGCGGGGAGCAGGAGGTCGCCGTCACCGCCCGCAAGTCGCTGCGCGGCAAGACGCTCGAATACCGGATCAACGGCGGCCGCGTCCACCGCGAGGAGCTCCGCGCCTGGAAGGGCGGCGAGACCTACGGCGGCGAGGACAACCTCTACTTCGACGAGTACCGCGCCGAGGTCGAGGGCGCCCGGCCCGGCGACTCCGTCGAAGTCCGGTTCACCGCCCGCACCCGCGAGGGCCGGACCACCGCCTCCGCCCCCTTCACCTACCGGGTGGCCGAACGGGCCCGCGGCGACGTCCTCGTCCTCGCCGACGAGGGCGGCACCACCGCCGGACGCCACACCGCCGCCTACGTGAAGGCGCTCGCCGGCGGCGGACGGAAGGCGGCCGTCTGGGACGTCGCCGTCCAGGGCGCTCCGGATGCCCTCGGCGTCCTCTCCCACTTCGACGCCGTCGTCTGGTACACCGGCGCCGAACGCCCCTCCGGGGCCGCGGAGCTCGCCGTCCGCTCCTACCTCAACGAGGGCGGCAAGCTGGTCAACGCGGGCGAGAAGTCCGGCGGACTCACCCGGGTCGGCCTCGCCGAGACCAACGACTTCGCCCAGTACTACCTCGGCGCCCACCACCGCGCCGGCCTCAAGGGCCCGTCCGCCTTCGCCGGAGAGGGCGCCTTCGGAGGCGTACGGGCGGGCCTCGGCGCCGCCGCCGGGAACCCGCTGGACGACGCGGGCGCGTACACCGTCACCTCCGACACCCTGAAGCCGAAGGACTTCCCGCAGTTCGCGAGCAGCGCCGCCGCCGGCGACTACCCGGGCGTCCGCACCCCCTTCGAGCCCGCCGAGGGCACGACCTTCGCGGCGGTGAAGCACGCCGACGACACCTGGGCCCGGCTCGCCAGGACCGTCGACCTCACCGGCGTCCCGGCGGGCGCGAAGCCCCGCCTGGACTTCCAGGTCAGCCACGACACCGAGCCCGGCTACGACAACCTCGTCGTCGAGGCCCACACCGCCGGACAGGACGACTGGACCACCCTGCCCGACACCAACGGCGGCACCTCCGCCGAGCCCCCGGCCGACTGCGGCGAGGGCTACTACGTCCGCGGCCACCCCTTCCTCGCCCACTACCTCACCGTCGGCGAGGACGGCTGCGCCGCCACCGGGACCACCGGCTCCTGGAACGCCTTCACCGGCCCCTCCAACGGCTGGCGGCAGGCCTCCGTCGACCTGAGCGCCTGGGCGGGCAAGAAGGTCGAGCTCTCCCTCTCGTACGTCTCCGACCCCGGTACGGGCGAGACGGGCGCCTTCGTCGACGACGTCCGGCTCGTCACCGGGACCACCACCGAGGCCGAGGGCTTCGAGACCTCCCTCGGCGCCTGGTCCACCCCCGGCGCCCCGGCCGGCAGCCCCGGCAACGGCTCCGACTGGACGCGCTCCGGCGCGCTCTTCCACTCCCGGGCGGCGGTCACCACCCGGGACACCGTCCTCCTCGGCTTCGGCCTGGAGCACGTGCCCGGCACGGCGGAGCGGGCGCGGCTCCTGGGCCGCGCCCTCAAGTCCCTCCACCGCTGAGAGGAGCACCCCGACCGTTTAACGGAGAGTAGTCGGGACAAACGTCCCAAGGCGGCTCTTACCCGCTGGTAGGTACGGGCCGCCGACCGTTTTCCCTCACTTTCCGAGCTCGCGCGGATGCGGCCGATGTCACTCCGGCGGCCCCGGGGAGGTAGGGTCGTAAGCGGTCGGGGACATCCCAAAAACAAAAATCTCGCCGGCGTCGAACACACCGGCGTACCTAACGAGGAGATCGGTTCGTGACGATCCGCGTAGGCATCAACGGCTTTGGCCGCATCGGCCGGAACTACTTCCGCGCGCTCCTTGAGCAGGGTGCCGACATCGAGATCGTGGCTGTCAACGACCTGGGTGACACCGCGACCACGGCCCACCTGCTGAAGTACGACACCATCCTGGGACGCCTCAAGGCCGAGGTCACCCACACCGAGGACACCATCACCGTCGACGGCCACACCATCAAGGTGCTGTCCGAGCGCGACCCGGCCGACCTCCCCTGGGGCGAGCTCGGCGTCGACATCGTCATCGAGTCGACCGGCATCTTCACCAAGAAGGCCGACGCCGAGAAGCACCTCGCGGGCGGCGCCAAGAAGGTCCTCATCTCGGCTCCGGCCAAGGACGAGGACATCACCATCGTGATGGGCGTCAACCAGGACAAGTACGACCCGGCGCGGCACGACGTCATCTCGAACGCCTCCTGCACCACCAACTGCGTGGCGCCGATGGCGAAGGTCCTCGACGAGAACTTCGGCATCGTCAAGGGCCTGATGACCACGGTCCACGCGTACACCAACGACCAGCGGATCCTGGACTTCCCGCACAAGGACCTGCGCCGCGCCCGCGCCGCCGCGGAGAACATCATCCCGACCACGACCGGTGCCGCCAAGGCCACCGCCCTGGTCCTCCCGCAGCTCAAGGGCAAGCTCGACGGCATCGCCATGCGCGTCCCGGTCCCGACCGGCTCCGCCACCGACCTGGTCGTCACCCTGGACCGCGAGGTCACCAGGGACGAGGTCAACGCCGCGTTCAAGAAGGCCGCCGACGACGGCGACCTCAAGGGCTTCCTCTTCTACACCGAGGACCCGATCGTCTCCTCCGACATCGTGGGCGACCCGGCGTCCTGCACCTTCGACGCCTCCCTGACGATGGTCCAGGACGGCAACTCGGTCAAGATCCTCGGCTGGTACGACAACGAGTGGGGCTACTCCAACCGTCTCGTCGACCTCACCGTCTTCGTCGGCGGCCAGCTCTGAGCTTCAGAGCGGGTTCTCGACGGTGAGCAGGGCTCGGGCAGCGCAACGCCGCGCTGTACGAGCCCTGTTCGTGTGCTCCACCGCGTACCAAGGAGTCAGTTAACAGATGAAGACGATCGACGAGCTTCTCCACGAGGGCGTCGAAGGCAAGCGGGTGTTCGTCCGCGCCGACCTCAACGTGCCGCTCGACGGCACCACCATCACCGACGACGGACGCATCCGCGCCGTCGTCCCCACGGTCGAGGCGCTCGCCGACGCCGGCGCCCGCGTCGTGGTCGCCTCGCACCTGGGCCGCCCCAAGGGCGCCCCGGACCCGGCGTTCTCGCTCGCCCCGGCCGCCGCCCGCCTCGGCGAACTGCTCGGCGCCGACGTGGCGTTCGCGACCGACACGGTCGGCGACTCCGCCACCGGGACCGTCGCGGGCCTGGGCAACGGCCAGGTCGCCGTCCTGGAGAACCTCCGCTTCAACCCCGGCGAGACCTCCAAGGACGACGCCGAGCGCGGCGCCTTCGCGGACCGCCTCGCCGCCCTCGCCGACCTCTACGTCGGCGACGGCTTCGGTGCCGTGCACCGCAAGCACGCCTCGGTCTACGACCTCCCGGCGCGCCTCCCGCACGCCGCCGGCTACCTCATCGCCACCGAGGTCGGCGTCCTGAGGAAGCTGACGGACGACGTCGAGCGGCCGTACGTGGTCGCCCTCGGCGGCGCCAAGGTCTCCGACAAGCTCGGCGTGATCGACCACCTCCTGGAGAAGGCCGACCGCATCCTCATCGGCGGCGGCATGGCGTACACCTTCCTCAAGGCCCAGGGCCACGAGGTCGGCATCTCGCTGCTCCAGGAGGACCAGGTCCCGGCGGTCCAGGAGTACCTGGTGCGGGCGAAGGAGCGCGGCGTGGAGTTCGTGCTCCCCGTCGACGTCCTGGTCTCGTCCGAGTTCCCGGACCTGAAGACCAAGGCCCCCGCGAACCCCACCACGGTCGCCGCGGACGCCATCCCGGCGGACGAGGAGGGCCTCGACATCGGCCCCGAGACCCGTAAGCTCTACGCCTCGAAGCTCGCCGACGCGGCCACCGTCTTCTGGAACGGGCCGATGGGCGTCTTCGAGCACCCCGACTACGCCGAGGGCACCAAGGCCGTCGCCCAGGCGCTCGTCGACTCCCCGGCCTTCACCGTGGTCGGCGGCGGCGACTCCGCCGCCGCGGTCCGCATCCTGGGCTTCGACGAGAACGCGTTCGGACACATCTCGACCGGCGGCGGCGCCTCCCTCGAATACCTCGAGGGCAAGACGCTTCCCGGCCTCGCCGCACTGGAGGACTGACCCCCTTATGACCACCCGCACCCCGCTGATGGCGGGCAACTGGAAGATGAACCTCAACCACCTGGAGGCCATCGCCCACGTCCAGAAGCTCGCCTTCGCCCTCACCGACAAGGACTACGACGCGGTCGAGGTCGCCGTCCTGGTCCCCTTCACCGACCTGCGGTCCGTCCAGACCCTGGTCGACGGCGACAAGCTCAAGATCGAGTACGGCGCCCAGGACATCTCGGCGCACGACTCCGGTGCCTACACCGGCGAGATCTCGGGCTTGATGCTGGCCAAGCTCAAGGCCGCCTTCGTGGCCGTCGGCCACTCCGAGCGCCGCCAGTACCACGCCGAGGACGACGAGGTCTGCAACGCCAAGGTGAAGGCCGCCTTCAAGCACGGCATCACCCCGATCCTCTGCGTCGGCGAGGGCCTCGACGTCCGCAAGGCCGGCCGGCAGGTCGAGCACACCCTCGCCCAGCTCGACGGCGGCCTGAAGGACGTCCCGGCCGAGCAGGCCGAGACGATCGTGATCGCGTACGAGCCGGTGTGGGCCATCGGCACCGGCGAGGTCGCCACCCCCGAGGACGCCCAGGAGGTCTGCGGGGCGATCCGCGGCCGCCTCGCCGAGCTGTACTCCCAGGAGCTGGCCGACAAGGTCCGCATCCAGTACGGCGGCTCGGTGAAGTCCGGGAACGTCGCCGCGATCATGGCCCAGCCGGACGTCGACGGCGCCCTGGTGGGCGGCGCGGCACTGGACGCCGACGAGTTCGTCAAGATCGTCCGCTTCCGCGACCAGTGAGTATGCGGTAGCGGAGTTACGTCGTACCCTTGCGGGGGTCGGGCAGGCGCCCGGCCCCCGTCCGTATAAGTCCGAGGAAGTTGGTCCAGCCGTGGTTATGGGGTTCTCGATCGCCCTGATCGTCTTCAGCGCGCTGCTGATGCTGCTCGTGCTGATGCACAAGGGGAAGGGTGGCGGCCTCTCCGACATGTTCGGTGGCGGCATGCAGTCCTCCGTCGGCGGCTCCTCGGTCGCCGAGCGCAACCTGGACCGCATCACCATCGTGGTCGGTCTGCTCTGGTTCGCCTGCATTGTGGTGCTCGGTCTGCTGATGAAGTTGGACGGGTAACTCCAATCACTGGACGCGCGTTGGGCCTTACGTAGACTGGGGCATCTTCGAGCACCATCACGCAGGGAGTTACGACCGTGGCAAGTGGCAACGCGATCCGGGGAAGCCGGGTCGGAGCGGGGCCGATGGGCGAGGCCGAGCGGGGCGAGTCGGCGCCGCGCCTCCGCATCTCCTTCTGGTGCTCGAACGGGCACGAGACACAGCCGAGCTTCGCCAGCGACGCACAGGTCCCGGAGACCTGGGACTGCCCGCGCTGCGGCTTCCCGGCCGGCCAGGACCGGGACAACCCGCCGGACCCGCCGCGCACGGAGCCGTACAAGACCCATCTCGCGTACGTGCGCGAGCGGCGCAGCGACGCGGACGGCGAGGCGATCCTCGCCGAGGCCCTCGCCAAGCTCCGCGGCGAGATCTGAGCAGGGCGTGACGGTGTGACGAACGGGCCCGGCCCGCGAACTCGATTCGCGGGCCGGGCCCGTTCGCCGTGCCGTACGCGGCCGACGCCGCCACCTACGTCCTGGCCGCGCTCCTCATCGCCTCGCCGCGGACCGGGGCGCCCGAGCGGCCGCCCCGCCCCGCCGGATCCACCCTCCGCGCCGAGACGGCCGAGGGGATCGCCGCCCTGCGCGCCGACCGGACCCTGCGGTGGCTCTGCGCCACCACCCTCTGCGACATCGGCATGGGCGCACTCATCGCCACCCTCGTCGTCCACGTCACCGACGGCCTGCGCGCGGGCCCCGGCGGATGCGCGGCCACGCTCACCGCCTACGCGGCCGGCGGCGTCGCGGGCGGACCCGCGCGGTGCTGCTCGCCGGGGCCGTCCAGACCGGCTGCCTGGTCCCGATGGGGACGGTGCCCCTCCTCCGGGCGCCCTCCTCGGCGGCGCCGCGGCCGCCGAACGGGGACCGCACGCGCCCGTCCTCGTCGCGGCGGCGCTGTTCGCGCTCGCCGTCGCGTCACCGGCCCCTCTGATCAATTAGGTTGGAGGGGCAGCGGGGCAGAAACGCACAAGAAGAAGAGGGCGATGTCCGAGATGACTGGCGAAGGACGTACGAGGCTCAACCGGCTGCCCGAGTGGGCGGCCCTCGGCAAGCACCGCGAGCAGCTGGGCGAGCCCCATCTGCGCGAGCTGTTCGCCGCCGACCCGACGCGCGGCACCGACCTCACCCTGAGGGTCGGCGACCTCTACCTGGACTACTCCAAGCACCTCGTCACCGACGAGACGCTGACGCTGCTGCGGGAACTGGCCGCCGCCACCGGCGTGGCCGAGCTGCGCGACGCCATGTTCCGCGGCGAGAAGATCAACACCACCGAGGACCGGGCGGTCCTCCACACCGCACTGCGCGCCCCCCGCGACGCCGTGATCGAGGTCGACGGGGAGAACGTCGTCCCCGGCGTCCACGCCGTCCTCGACCGGATGGGCGCCTTCGCCGACAAGGTCCGCGCGGGCGAGTGGACCGGCCACACCGGCAAGCCGATCAAGAACGTCGTCAACATCGGCATCGGCGGCTCCGACCTCGGCCCCGCCATGGCCCACGAGGTCCTGCGCGCCTACACCCGGCGGGACCTGACGCTCCGTTTCGTCTCCAACGTCGACGGCGCCGACCTCCACGAGGCCGTCCACGACCTCGACCCCGCCGAGACGCTGTTCGTCGTGGCGTCCAAGACCTTCACCACCATCGAGACCATCACCAACGCCACCTCCGCCCGCGACTGGCTCCTGGCCGGCCTCGGCGCCGGCCAGGAGGCCGTGGCCAAGCACTTCGTCGCCCTCTCGACCAACGCCGAGAAGGTCGAGGAGTTCGGCATCGACACCGCCAACATGTTCGAGTTCTGGGACTGGGTCGGCGGCCGCTACTCCTACGACTCCGCCATCGGCCTCTCCCTGATGATCGCCATCGGCCCGGAGCGCTTCCGCGAGATGCTCGACGGCTTCCACCTCGTCGACGAGCACTTCCGCACCGCCCCGCCCGAGGAGAACGCACCGCTCCTCCTCGGCCTCCTCGGCGTCTGGTACGGCAACTTCTTCGACGCCCAGTCGCACGCCGTCCTGCCGTACTCCCACTACCTGTCGAAGTTCACCGCCTACCTCCAGCAGCTCGACATGGAGTCCAACGGCAAGTCGGTGGACCGCGAGGGGAACCGGGTCGACTGGCAGACCGGACCCGTGGTCTGGGGCACCCCCGGCACCAACGGCCAGCACGCGTACTACCAGTTGATCCACCAGGGCACCAAGCTGATCCCGGCCGACTTCATCGGCTTCGCCCGGCCCGTCGACGACCTGGAGCCCGGCCTCGTCGCCCAGCACGACCTGCTCATGGCCAACTTCTTCGCCCAGACGCAGGCGCTGGCCTTCGGCAAGACGCCCGAGGAGGTACGGGCCGAGGGCGTCCCCGAGGAACTCGTCCCGCACAAGACCTTCCGGGGCGACCACCCCACCACCACGATCCTCGCCGACGCGCTCACCCCGTCCGTCCTCGGACAGCTGGTCGCGCTCTACGAGCACAAGGTCTTCGTCCAGGGCGCGATCTGGAACATCGACTCCTTCGACCAGTGGGGCGTCGAGCTCGGCAAGGTGCTCGCCAAGCGGATCGAACCGGTCCTGACGACCGGGGAGGGCGCGGAGGAGCTCGACGGCTCCACCGCAGGCCTGGTCGCCGTCTACCGCTCGCTGCGCGGACGGTAGAAGCGTGCGGGGGGAGAACGCGGTGCGGCTGAGGCCGCCGAGGAACGCCGTGGACGGGCGGGCCGTCACCTGGTGGCGGACCCAGCTCCTGGTGACCACCGCCCTACCGGTGGCGGTCCTCGCCGTCCTCGGCGCGCTGATCGGCCCCGCCAGGACCTGGCTGCTCGTCGCGGCCGGTGTCGTGGCGGCCGCCGGCCTGGCCTGCACCGCGTTCCTCCCCGCCTGGTGGTTCCGGGTGCACCGCTGGGAGGTCACCGACGAGGCCGTCTACGTGCGCACCGGGGCCCTCTGGCAGGAGTGGCGGATCGCCCCGATGTCCCGGATCCAGACCGTCGACACCTCGCGCGGGCCCCTGGAGCAGTACTTCCGGCTCGCCACCGTCACCGTGACCACGGCCTCCTCCGAGGGCGCGGTCCGGATCGAGGGCCTGGATCACGAACGGGCCGCCGACCTGGCCGAACGGCTGACCGCCGTCACCCAGGCCACGCCCGGGGACGCCACGTGAACGAGCCGGCCCCCGAGGCACCCGAGGAGGAGCGGCGGCGACTCGACGCGCCGGAAGGGGAACGGCAGCGGTCCGACACGTCGGGGGCGGAACGGCAGCGGTCCGACACGTCGGAGGCGGAACGGCAAAGGCCCGACGCGCCGGAAGGAGAGCCGCACCGCCTCGACGCGCCGGAGGCGGAGTGGCGGCGGCTCGATCCGCGCACCCTGTTCGCCACCGCCGCCGTCCTGTGCGGGGTGGCCGGCGGCGCCGGACTCCCCGTCGCCCTCGGCCTGGCCGGCTCCCGGCCCCTCTGGCAGGCCCTCGCCTGGGTCCTCGCCGGCGCCCTGCTCCTGGTCGTCGGCGGCACCGGCGCCGACTCCGTCCGCCTGCGCCGCACCCGCTACCGCGTCGGCCCCGAGCGGGTCGACCTCCACACCGGCCTGCTCCACCTCAAGCGCCGGTCCCTGGCCCGCGAGCGCATCCGCAGCGTCGACCTCACCGCCAACCCCCTCCAGCGCGTCCTCGGCCTGGTCAAGGTCCGCATCGGGACCGGCGAGCACAGCGGCGGCGACGCCGCCCTCGAACTCGAACTGGTCGCCCGCGCCGAGGGCGAGCGGCTCCGCCGCGCACTCCTCACCCGCGCCACCGGATCCGGCGACCCCCGCCACGACGGCGCCCTCGCCGCCCTCGATCCGCGCTGGATCCGCTACGCCCCCGTCTCCTTCGTCGCCCCCGCCCTCGGCGGCGCCGCCGCCGGAGCGGTCATGCAGGTCAGCGAGTGGTTCGGCGCCCAGGGCGAGGTCATCGACTGGATAGGGGAGCGCTTCGACTCCGTCGCCATCCCCTGGATGATCCTCTGGCTGGTGCTCGTCGCCCTCGCCGTCGGGGCCGTCGGCGCCCTCGGCCTCTGGGTCGAGATGTGGTGGAACTACCGCCTGGAGCGCGAGCCCGGCGGCACCCTGCGCGTCGCCCGGGGCCTCCTCACCGCCCGCTCGGTCTCCATCGAGGAGCGGCGGCTGCGCGGCGTGGAGCTCGTCGAACCGCTCGGCGTGCGCCTCTTCGGCGCGGCCCGCGTCGACGCCGTCGCCACCGGCCTGGCGGAGAAGGACGAGGACAAGCACGGCGACCTCAAGAACCTGGTGCCGGCCGTCCCCCGGCCGTTCGCCGACCGGGTCGCCGCCCAGGTCCTGCGCGAGCCCGAACCCCCCACCGGGGCACCGCTCGCCGCCCACCCCCGGGCCGCCCGGAACCGGCGGATCCGCTGGGCCCTGTGGAGCGCCCTGACCCCCGCCGCGCTCCTCGCCGTCCTCGGCCTCCTGCTCACCCCGGTCCTGCTGTACGTGGCGGCCGGCTGGACCGTCGTCCTCACCCCGCTCGCCCTGCTCCTCGCCCTCGACGCCCACCGGAACCTCGGACACGGCGTCAGCGGGGCTTATCTGGTCACCCGTTCGGGTACGGTCCGGCGGGCCACGGTCGCCCTCCAGCGCTCCGGCGTCATCGGCTGGACCGTCAAGCAGTCGTACTTCCAGCGCCGCGCCGGCCTCCTCACCCTGGCCGCCACGACGGCGGCCGGATCGGGCGCGTACGAGATCCTCGACGCCGGCCGGAGCCAGGGCCTGAGCTTCGCCGCCGAGGCCGTACCGGGTCTCCTCGCGCCCTTCCTGGAGCCCGCGGACACCCCGGAGACGCCGGAGGCCCGGTCCACCGAGGGGTGAACCGGGCCTCCGATCGACGCCGATCGGGGAGGATCAGGCCGTGGCCGGCGGATACAGGCTCCGCGGCAGCTCCGAGGCCGCCGCCGAGTCGAGCAGCCACAGCGTGCGCGCGCGTCCGCGGGCGCCGGCCGCCGGGGCCTGCACCTCGCCCGCGCCGGACAGCGCGATCGCCGCCGCCTTCGCCTTGTCCTCACCGGCCGCGAGCAGCCAGACCTCCTGCGCCGCCCGGATCGCCGGGAGCGTCAGCGAGATCCGGACCGGCGGCGGCTTCGGCGCGCCGCGCACCCCGACCACCGTCCGCTCGGTCTCGCGCACGGCGGGCAGCTCGGGGAAGAGCGAGGCCACGTGCGTGTCCGGGCCGACGCCCAGCATCAGCACGTCGAACCCCGGCACGCCGCCGCCCGCGGCGGTAGCCGCTGATCGATGCGGGCCGGAACCGGCCGCGGCGGCCAGCTCCTCCGCATAGGCAGCGGCGGCGGCCTCGACGTCGTCGCCGTACGGCCCGTCGGAGGCCGGCATGGCGTGCACCCGCGCGGGGTCCAGCGGCACCCGGTCGAGCAGCGCCTCGCGGGCCTGGGTGACGTTCCGCTCCGGGTCCCCGTCGGGCAGGTACCGCTCGTCGCCCCACCACAGGTCGAGCCGCGACCAGTCGACCGCGTCCCGCGCGGGCGCCGAGCCGAGCGCCGCGAGCAGCCCGTTGCCGTTGCGTCCGCCGGTCAGCACCACCGAGGCGGAGCCCCGGGAGGCCTGGGCGTCCACGATCCGGGTGATCAGCCGGGCGGCGGCCGCCTGCGCCATCAGCTCCTTGTCGCGGTGGACGACGAGCTGCGGGGCGCTCACTTGGCCGCCGCCTTCCTGGCCGGGGCCTTCTTCGCCGCGGACCTGGCGGCGGAGGCGCCCTTCGCCCCGGCGGAGGCACCGGGAGCGGTCTCGGAAGCCGTTTCGGAGGCACCCTCGGAAGCCGCCTCGGAGGTCTCTGTCTCCACGGAGACCTCGACCTCCTCCTCCGGCTCGGGCGCGGTGACCGCCGCCCGCTCGTCGAGCCGCCCGACGCCGAACTTCAGCGCCGCCGCGTAGGTGTCGTCCGGGTCGAGCCGGCGCAGCTCCTCCGCGATCAGCTCGGCCGTGTCGCGGCGCTTGAGCGCCACCCCGCGGTCCGGCTGCCCCTCGATGGAGAGCGTGGCGAGCGAGCCGTCCGGCCGGTCGAGCACGATCGGCCCGCAGTCGGTCTCCAGGCGTACGGAGGTGAGGCCGGGCCCCGCCGACTTCGAGCGCCGCACCGGCACCTTCAGCCGGTCCGCCACCCACATCGCGAGCAGTTCCACGCTCGGGTTGAACTCCTCGCCCTCCACCTCGGCGGCGCTGACCTCGCACGCGACCTGGTCGAGCGCGGCGGCCAGCATCGAACGCCACGGGGTGATCCGGGTCCAGGACAGGTCCGTGTCGCCCGGGGTGTAGGTGTCCGCCCGCGCCGTCAGCTCCTCGATGGGCTGCTCGGAGGCGTACGTGTCGGTCACCCGGCGCTGGGCGAGCGCGCCCAGCGGGTCCTTCGCCGGGTCGGTCGGCGCGTCCACCGGCCACCAGACGACGACCGGGGCGTCGGGGAGCAGCAGCGGCAGCACCACCGACTGGGCGTGGTCGACGACCTCGCCGTACAGCCGGAGCACCACCGTTTCGCCGGCGCTGGCGTCGGCGCCGAGGCGGACCTCGGCGTCGAGCCGCGCCTTGGCGCGGTCCCGCGGCGAGCGCGAGACCCTCTTGATGACGACGAGGGTCCGCGAGGGGTGCTCGCGGGACGCCTCGTTGGCCGCCTTCAGCGCGTCGTAGGCGTTCTCCTCGTCGGTGACGATGACGAGGGTGAGCACCATGCCGACGGCCGGCGCGCCGATCGCCCGCCGCCCGAGCACCAGCGCCTTGTTGATCTTGGAGGACGTGGTGTCCGTCAGGTCGGTCTTCATGGCCGGCGCCAGCTCCTGCCGTCTCGTGCGAGCATCTCGTCCGCCTCGACCGGACCCCAGGTCCCGGACTGGTACTGCGCGGGCGTGCCGTGCTCGTCCCAGAACCTCTCGATCGGGTCGAGGATCTTCCAGGACAGCTCGACCTCCTCCACGCGCGGGAAGAGGTTCGAGTCGCCGAGCAGGACGTCGAGGATGAGGCGCTCGTACGCCTCCGGGCTGGACTCGGTGAAGGACTCGCCGTACGCGAAGTCCATCGACACGTCCCGGATCTCCATCTGGGTGCCGGGCACCTTGGAGCCGAACCGCACCGTCACGCCCTCGTCCGGCTGCACCCGGATGACGATGGCGTTGCGGCCGAGCTCCTCGGTCGCGGTGTGGTCGAAGGGGGAGTGCGGGGCGCGCTGGAAGACGACCGCGATCTCGGTGACGCGGCGGCCCAGGCGCTTGCCGGTGCGCAGGTAGAAGGGGACGCCCGCCCAGCGGCGGTTGTCGATCTCCAGCTTCACGGCCGCGTAGGTGTCGGTCTTCGACTTCGGGTCGATGCCGTCTTCCTGGAGGTAGCCGACGGCCTTCTCGCCGCCCTGCCACCCGGCCGCGTACTGGCCGCGGACCGTGGAGGCGCCCAGGTCCCTGGGCACCTTCACCGCGCCGAGGACCTTGGTCTTCTCGGCGGCCAGCGCGTCGGCGTCGAAGGAGGCGGGCTCCTCCATCGCGGTCAGCGCGAGCAGCTGGAGCAGGTGGTTCTGGATGACGTCACGGGCGGCGCCGATGCCGTCGTAGTAGCCGGCGCGGCCGCCGATGCCGATGTCCTCGGCCATGGTGATCTGCACGTGGTCGACGTACGACCGGTTCCAGATCGGCTCGAAGAGGGTGTTGGCGAAGCGGAGCGCCAGGATGTTCTGGACGGTCTCCTTGCCGAGGTAGTGGTCGATCCGGAAGACCTCGTGCGGCGGGAAGACCTCGTGGACGACCTCGTTGAGCTCCTTGGCGGAGGACAGGTCGTGCCCGAAGGGCTTCTCGATGACCGCGCGGCGCCAGGAGCCGTCCTTCTGGTCGGCGAGCCCGTGCTTCTTGAGCTGCTGGACGACCTTGGGGAAGAACTTCGGCGGGACCGACAGGTAGAAGGCGAAGTTGCCGCCGGTGCCCTGGGCCTTGTCGAGCTCCTCGACGGTGGTCTTCAGCTGCTCGAAGGCCTCGTCGTCGTCGAAGTCGCCCTGGACGAACCGCATGCCCTGGATGAGCTGCTGCCACACCTCCTCGCGGAAGGGGGTGCGCGCGTGCTGCTTGACGGCCTCGTAGACCTCCTGTGCGAAGTCCTCGTCCTGCCACTCGCGCCGGGCGAAGCCGACGAGCGAGAAGCCCGGCGGCAGCAGGCCGCGGTTGGCCAGGTCGTAGACGGCGGGCATCAGCTTCTTTCGGGACAAATCGCCCGTGACGCCGAAGATCACCAGACCCGACGGCCCCGCGATGCGCGGGAGCCGTCGGTCTGCGGCGTCACGGAGCGGGTTGGCTCCGTGTGCTGCGCTCAAGGTGTTACGCCTCCGAAGGTGCGAGGCGCTTCAGCTCCGCCTCGGTGGACTTGAGCAGGTCGTTCCAGGACGCCTCGAACTTCTCGACGCCCTCGTCCTCCAGGAGCTGGACGACCTCGTCGTAGCCGATGCCCAGCTTCGCGACGGCCTCCAGGACCGCGCGGGAGTCGTCGTACGTGCCCCGGATGGTGTCGCCGGTGACCTCGCCGTGGTCGGCGGTGGCCTCCAGGGTGGCCTCGGGCATGGTGTTGACCGTGCCGGGGGCGACCAGGTCCACCACGTACAGGGTGTCCTTGTACGCCGGGTCCTTCACGCCGGTCGAGGCCCACAGCGGGCGCTGCTTGTTGGCGTGCGCCTTGTCGAGGGCCTCCCAGCGCTCGCCGGAGAAGACCTCCTCGTACGCCTCGTAGGCCAGACGGGCGTTGGCGAGGGCGGCCTTGCCCTTGAGGGCCTTGGCCTCGTCGGTGCCGATGCCGTCCAGGCGCTTGTCGATCTCCGTGTCCACGCGGGAGACGAAGAAGGAGGCCACCGAGTGGATCTCGGAGAGGTCCAGGCCGCGCTCGCGGGCCTTCTCCAGACCCGCCAGGTAGGCGTCCATGACCGCGCGGTAGCGCTCCAGGGAGAAGATCAGCGTCACGTTGACGCTGATCCCGAGGCCGATGACCTCGGTGATCGCCGGCAGACCCGCCTCGGTGGCCGGGATCTTGATCAGCGTGTTGGGGCGGTCCACCAGCCAGGCGAGCTGCTTGGCCTCGGCGACCGTGGCCTTGGTGTCGTGCGCGAGGCGGGGGTCGACCTCGATGGAGACCCGGCCGTCCTGGCCGTCGGTCGCGTCGAAGACCGGCCGCAGGATGTCGGCGGCGTCGCGGACGTCCGCCGTCGTGATCATCCGGATCGCCTCCTCGACCGTCACCCGGCGGGCGGCGAGGTCGGAGACCTGCTGGTCGTAGCCGTGGCCCTCGGAGATCGCCTTCTGGAAGATCGACGGGTTGGTGGTGACCCCGACCACGTGGCTCTGGTCGAGCAGCTCCGCCAGGTTGCCGGAGGTGATCCGCTGGCGCGAGAGGTCGTCCAGCCAGATCGCGACGCCTTCGTCGGAGAGGCGCTTGAGTGCGTCTGTCATGAGAGTTGCATCTCCAATTAAGTCGTACGTATCGGGGTCAGCGCGCGGCTGCGTCGATCGATTCCCGCGCGGCGGCGACGACCGCCTCGGGCGTGAAGCCGAACTCGCGGAAGAGGACCTTCGCGTCCGCCGAGGCGCCGAAGTGCTCCAGGGAGACGATCCGGCCGGCGTCACCGACGTACTTGTGCCAGGTCAGGCCGATGCCGGCCTCGACCGCGACCCGGGCGCGGACCGACGGCGGCAGGACGGAGTCCTTGTACGCCCGGTCCTGCTCCTCGAACCACTCCACCGACGGCATCGACACCACCCGGGTGGGCGTGCCGGCCGCCTGGAGTTGCTCGCGGGCCTCGACGGCCAGGTGCACCTCGGAGCCGGTCGCGATCAGCACGACCTCCGGCTCGCCGCCTTCGGCGTCGAACAGCACGTAGCCGCCCTTGACCGTGTCCTCGTTCGGCGCGTACGTCGGCACGCCCTGGCGGGTGAGCGCCATACCGTGCGGGGCGCCCTTGCCGTAGACCTTGGTGTGGCGCTGCATGATCTCGCGCCAGGCCAGGGCCGTCTCGTTGGCGTCGGCCGGACGGACCAGGTTCAGGCCCGGGATCGCGCGCAGCGAGGCCAGGTGCTCCACCGGCTGGTGCGTCGGGCCGTCCTCGCCCAGACCGATCGAGTCGTGGGTCCAGACGTAGGTGACCGGCAGGTGCATCAGGGCCGAGAGGCGCACCGCGTTGCGCATGTAGTCGGAGAACACCAGGAAGGTGCCGCCGTAGATGCGCGTGTTGCCGTGCAGCGCGATGCCGTTCATCTCCGCGGCCATCGCGTGCTCGCGGATGCCGAAGTGGATCGTGCGGCCGTACTTGTCGGCCTCCGGCAGCGGGTTGCCCTCGGGCAGGAACGACGAGTCCTTGTCGATCGTCGTGTTGTTCGAGCCGGCGAGGTCGGCCGAGCCGCCCCACAGCTCCGGGACGACCGCGCCGAGCGCCTTGAGGACCTGGCCCGAGGCGGCACGGGTGGCGACGCCCTTGCCCGGCTCGAAGACCGGGAGCTTCTCCGCCCAGCCCGCGGGCAGCTCGTTGGCCTCGATGCGGTCGAACTCCGCCGCGCGCTCCGGATTGGCCGCACGCCACTCCGAGAGCTGCTTCTCCCACTGCGCGCGCGCCTCGCGGCCGCGCTCGCCGAGGGCGCGGGTGTGCCCGATGACCTCGTCGGAGACCTCGAAGGTCTTCTCCGGGTCGAAGCCCAGGACGCGCTTGGTGGCCGCGACCTCCTCGTCGCCGAGCGCCGAGCCGTGGGCGGCCTCGGTGTTCTGCGCGTTCGGCGCGGGCCAGGCGATGATCGAGCGCATCGCGATGAACGACGGGCGCTCGGTCTCGGCCTCGGCGGCCCTGATCGCCGCGTACAGACCGGCCGGGTCCAGGTCGCCGTTCTCCTGCGGCTCGACGCGCTGCACGTGCCAGCCGTACGCCTCGTACCGCTTCAGCGTGTCCTCGGAGACGGCCGTCTCGGTGTCGCCCTCGATCGAGATGTGGTTGTCGTCCCACAGCAGGATCAGGTTGCCGAGCTTCTGGTGGCCGGCCAGCGAGGACGCCTCGGCGGAGATGCCCTCCTGGAGGCAGCCGTCACCGGCGATCGCGTAGATGTGGTGGTCGAACGGCGAGGTGCCGGCCGGGGCCTCCGGGTCGAACAGGCCGCGCTCGAAGCGGGCGGCCATCGCCATGCCCACGGCGTTGGCGACGCCCTGGCCCAACGGGCCCGTGGTGGTCTCGACGGCGGCGGTGTGGCCGTACTCCGGGTGGCCCGGGGTCTTCGAACCCCAGGTGCGGAAGGCCTTCAGGTCGTCCAGTTCGAGACCGAAGCCACCCAGGTAGAGCTGGGTGTAGAGGGTCAGGGACGAGTGGCCTGCGGAGAGGACGAACCGGTCGCGCCCGACCCACTCGGGGTCGGCCGGGTCGTGGCGCATCACCTTCTGGAAGAGGGTGTACGCGACGGGCGCCAGGCTCATGGCCGTACCGGGATGGCCGTTGCCGACCTTCTGTACGGCGTCCGCGGCCAGGACGCGGGCGGTGTCTACGGCCCGCTGGTCCAATTCGGTCCACTCGAGGTCTGTGGTGGTCGGCTTAGTGCTCACCCTGGGTCAGGGCTCCTCTCCACATGTCTGAAGCCGGTGACTGAGGGTGTACCGGCGGTGTCGAGCCTACCCCCGTCGGACGGCCCTCTTTTCGTGCTCATGCCCCTCAAATGAGCGCACATGGCAAGACTGCCGGTGGCCGTGGCACTTCGCCTCCCGAACCGCGTCCACCCCTTGGGACGTACCCCTCCAACACGACCCCACCCCCGCGAAGACCGGCGTCTGGGCAACGTCTAGAGTGGCGTGGTACGCGCAAGCTTCACCCCGCTTTCATCCGGGGAGCTTGCTGGGATTTCTCTGTCAGGGGTGTGCGTGACGGCCGTCGAGTCCCGACCCGCAGGGGTCGTCTTGACTCCCAGCCCGGGGGGCCATCGGCCGTTCGGGGCCCGCGTCAAGGCATTCGTGGCGCTGACCAAGCCGCGGATCATCGAGCTGCTGCTCATCACGACCGTCCCGGTGATGTTCCTCGCCGAGCAGGGCGTGCCGAACCTCTGGCTGGTGCTCGCCACCTGCTTCGGCGGCTACCTGTCGGCGGGCGGCGCGAACGCGCTGAACATGTACATCGACCGCGACATCGACGCCCTGATGGACCGCACGTCGCAGCGTCCGCTGGTCACCGGCATGGTGTCGCCGCGCGAGGGCCTGGTCTTCGGCCTCACCCTCGCGGTGGTCTCCACCCTCTGGTTCGGCCTGCTGGTCAACTGGCTCTCCGCCTGGCTCTCGCTCGGCGCGCTCCTCTTCTACGTGGTCGTCTACACGATGATCCTGAAGCGGCGGACCGCGCAGAACATCGTCTGGGGCGGCATCGCCGGCTGCATGCCCGTGCTCATCGGCTGGTCCTCGGTCACGAACTCGATGTCCTGGGCCGCCGTCATCCTCTTCATGGTCATCTTCTTCTGGACGCCGCCGCACTACTGGCCGCTCTCGATGAAGGTCAAGGAGGACTACGCGCGCGTGGGCGTCCCCATGCTCCCGGTGATCGCCTCCAACAAGGTCGTCGCCAAGCAGATCGTGGCCTACAGCTGGGTCATGGTCGCCGTCTCGCTGCTGCTCACCCCGCTGGGCTACACGGGCTGGTTCTACACCGCCGTGGCCCTGGTCACCGGCGGCTGGTGGCTCTGGGAGGCGCACGGGCTCCTGAACCGCGCCAAGGACGGCGCGACGGGCGCCAAGCTCAAGGAGATGCGGCTCTTCCACTGGTCCATCACCTACGTCTCGCTGCTCTTCGTGGCGGTCGCGGTGGACCCCTTCCTCCGCTGACCTCGTCAGAACCGTTCGGCCGACGGCCCGGGGGCGCGGGGCAAACCCCCCCCCCCCCCCCGCGCCCGGGCTTGTAAACACCCGGTTGCAGCATAGGCAGCGCGAAACAAACGCCGGACCCCACAAAATCGAA
>NZ_JBSHHY010000006.1:193806-286576 GCF_053618675.1 Streptomyces sp. NPDC055632
CATGTCCTCGCGGCCGCGGGGGGGTCGTGGGACAAACCCGCGCCGCCCGGCCGTCGCCGTTCGATCTACCCGTCGGTAGCATCCTTGCCATGGCAGACACGAAGGCAGACACGAAGAAGGACGAGCGCAGGGTCGCCCGGCTCACCAAGCAGATCCAGGCCTTCTCCGAGGAGCACGGCGGCTCCGAGGGACACCTGGAGCACATCGGCCAGGCGGGCACCCGGATCGTCCTCGTCGGCGCGGACGGCCTCTGGGGCGACCTGGTCGCCCCGACGTACGCGCTCGCGGAGCGGGCCGCCGAGAAGGCCGGGCTGACGCTCCACGAGGAGTTCGACGGCGAGTTCGCCGCGAAGGTCGTCACCGGTCCGTACGAGTGGACCCGGATGGCGGGCATCCAGATCGGCGGCCCCTCCGACCGCTGAAGCGGCGCGGGCGCACACGCGAAGGGCCCACCGGCTCGCGGGAACCGGTGGGCCCTTCTGTCTGTGTGCGTGTACGTGCGTGCGTGCGTACGGGAGCGGGCGGGACCTCAGGCCTTCGCGAGCTCCGGGTCGGCCTGGGCCGGGATCTCCGGGGCGCTCAGCGGGCGCTCGCGCATGCTCAGGGCGAGCCGCAGGACCGCGATCCACATCAGCGAGGAGCCGAGCATGTGGGCGGCGACCAGGATCTCGGGGACCCCGGTGAAGTACTGGACGTAGCCGATGCCGCCCTGGGCGAGCAGCACGATCAGCAGGTCGCGGGCGCGGGCCCGGGTGTCGTCCGGGGCGTCCACCGCGCGCAGGACCAGCCACATCGCGACCGCGAGCGCGCAGACGACCCAGGCGGCGATCGCGTGCAGGTGCGCGGCGTTCGTCCAGTCCCACGGCATGCGCGGCACGTCGCTGCTGTCGCCGGCGTGCTTGCCGGAGCCGGTCACGGTGGTGCCGAGCGCGATCAGCAGGCCCGAGGTGATCGTGATCGCCCAGGCCAGCCTGCGGACCGGGCGCGGCGCGCGCGGGCGGGGAGCGGTGTCGCCCTCGCCGGTCCGGTGCCAGGTGACGACGGCGACCGTGAGCAGCGCGTTCGCGGCGAGGAAGTGGCCGGCGACCGTCCACGGGTTGAGGCCCATCCACACCGTGATGCCGCCGAGGACGGCGTTGCTCATCACGATCCAGAACTGGACCCAGGCGAGCCGGGTGAGGCCGCGCCGGCGCGGCTTGACCGAGCGCACGGCGATGATGGCCCAGCCGACGGCGGCCGACAGGACGTACGTCAGCATCCGGTTGCCGAACTCGATGGCGCCGTGGAGGCCCTGCTCGGGCGTGGCGAAGAGGCTGTCGTCCGTGCACTTGGGCCAGGTGTCGCAGCCGAGGCCGGAACCGGTCAGCCGGACCGCGCCGCCGGTGACGATGATGAGCACGCTCATCACGACGGCGGAGAGCGCGGCGCGCCGGAGCGTCCGGGGGGACGGGGTCCAGCGCCGGGCGATGAGGGCGAGGGGGTTCAGCACGGGCCCTATCGTAGGACGGCGCTTGTGCGTGCTTTCACGAGGGGGGCGTATGTGGCCGAACGGAACCTTACGGTTACTCCCAGCGGAAGAACCTCGCCGCCGCCCCGAGCCCCAGGACCGCCCAGACCGCGAGGACCAGCGCGTCGCCCCACGGCATCGGCGCCCCGCCCTGGAGGACGTCCCGCAGGCCGTCCGAGAGGGCCGAGATCGGCAGCAGGGCGAGCACGTCGCCCGCGGCGCCGAACTTCTCCAGGGGCACGATCACCCCGCCGCCCACCAGGAGCAGCAGGAAGACCAGGTTGGCGGCGGCCAGGGTCGCCTCGGCCCTGAGCGTGCCGGCCATCAGCAGGCCGAGGCCGGAGAAGGCGGCCGTGCCGAGGACCAGGAGCAGCAGCACCGAGAGCGGGTTCCCCCGCGGGGACCAGCCGAGCGCGAGCGCGATCGCCGTCAGGAGGGCGATCTGGAGGACCTCGGTGACCAGGACGGAGAGCGTCTTGGCGGTCATCAGGGCCCAGCGGGGGAGCGGTGAGGCCCCCAGGCGCTTGAGCACCCCGTACCGGCGCTCGAAACCGGTCGCGATGGCCTGGCCGGTGAAGGCGGTGGACATCACGGCGAGCGCGAGGACGCCGGGCGCGAGGAAGTCGACGGGCTTCCCGGCCCCGGTGTCGACGACGTCGACGGTGGAGAACAGCACCAGGAGCAGCGAGGGGATGATCACCGTCAGGAGCAGCTGCTCGCCGTTGCGCAGCAGCATCCTGGTCTCCAGGGCGGTCTGCGCGGCGATCATCCGCCCGACGGGGGCGGCACCGGGCCGGGGGGAGTGGGTTCCCGTGCCGGTGGACTTCGGGGGGTGGGTTCCCGTGCTCATGACCTCAGCTCCTTGCCCGTGAGCTCCAGGCCGTGCCGACCCGGGGGACGACCCCCGGACCCCCGGCAGATCTCGTCGGTGGCCGGCTTCATGACCTCAGCTCCTTGCCCGTGAGCTCCAGAAAGACGTCTTCGAGGGTGTGGCGCTCGACCGCGATGCCGTCCGGCATCACGCCGTGCTGGGCGCACCAGCTGGTGACCGTGGCGAGGAGCTGCGGGTCGACGTCGCCGGTGATCCGGTACGTGCCCGGGAGCGTCTCCGCCGCGGCCGTGCCGTCCGGGAGGGCCTTGAGCAGGGAGCCCAGGTCGAGCCCGGAGCGGCCGGTGAAGCGCAGGGTGTTCTCGGCGCCGCCGCGGCACAGCTCCTCGGGGCTGCCCTGGGCGGCGATCCGGCCGGCGTCGACGATCGCGACGTCGTCGGCCAGCTCCTCCGCCTCCTGCATGAAGTGGGTGGTGAGGACGGTGGTCACCCCGTCGGCGCGCAGCTCGCGGACCAGGTCCCAGGTGGCGCGGCGGGCCTGCGGGTCGAGACCGGCGGTGGGCTCGTCGAGGAAGACGAGCTCGGGGCGGCCGACGACGGCCATGGCGAGCGCGAGGCGCTGCTGCTGGCCGCCGGAGAGGCGCCGGTAGGTCGTGCGGCCGCAGGAGTCGAGGCCGAGGCGCTCGATCAGGGCGTCCACGTCCAGCGGGTGGGCGTGCAGCTTCGCCATGTGCCGGAGCATCTCGTCGGCGCGGGCGCCGGAGTAGACGCCGCCGGACTGGAGCATGACGCCGATCCGGGGGCGCAGGGCGGCCGCGTCGGCGACCGGGTCGAGGCCGAGGACCCGGACGGTGCCGCCGTCGGGCCTGCGGTAGCCCTCGCAGGTCTCGATCGTGGTGGTCTTGCCGGCGCCGTTGGGACCGAGGACGGCGGTGACGGTCCCGGCCCGTACGTCGAGGTCCAGGCCGTCGACGGCGGTCTTGTCTCCGTACCGCTTGACCAGGCCGCGGATCTGGACGACGGACTCGGTCGTGGGCTTCCCGTGCATGCCGGGAAGTCTAGAGAGCGCCCGGGGGTCCTTCGGGCGCGGGTCCGGAAGAGTGGTCGAATTCATCCCACGAATGATCGTTTTCCCAGGTCAGGTAAGCCTTACCTGAGTGATGCACGGCACCGTCCGCGCGTCGGACCCGGCTTGTCACTCCCCGATTAATTACGCAACAATGGTGTTGTGAAAAACGTTGGCGCGGCTCCGGTGGAGGAACTCGCGACCCGGGAGCGTTCCACACGCAACCGGGTCGCGCGGTCGATCCTGGACCACGGGCCGTCGACCGTCGCCGACCTGGCCGAACGGCTCCGCCTCACCCAGGCGGCCGTCCGCCGCCACCTCGACTCGCTGGTCGCGGAGAACGTCGTCGAGGCGCGCGAGAAGCGCGTCTACGGCAACCGCGGCCGCGGCCGCCCCGCGAAGGTCTTCGCGCTGACCGACTGCGGCCGGGACGCCTTCGACCAGTCGTACGACTCGCTCGCCGTCGAGGCGCTCCGCTGGATCGAGCGCAACGCCGGGGGCGAGGAGGCCGTCGCCGCCTTCGCCCGGGACCGGATCGAGAGCCAGGGAAGCGCGTACCGCGAGGCCGTCGAGGCGGCCGAGCCCGCGCGGCGGGCCGAGGCGCTCGCCAAGGCCCTCACGGCGGACGGGTACGCTGCCACTGCGCGGAACGCGCCGGTCGGCGAGCAGCTCTGCCAGCACCACTGCCCGGTCGCCCACGTCGCCGAGCAGTACCCCCAGCTGTGCGAGGCGGAGACGGAATTCTTCTCCCGCCTCCTGGGAACGCACGTCCAGCGTCTGGCCACCATCGCCCATGGTGACGGCGTCTGCACCACGTTCATCCCGCACGGCGCTCCACAGACCACCGAATCAGCATCCGCAAGCACGGCCGGGAGGAACCCCGCATGACCACCGAGATCAGCCACCCCGAGCTCGAGGGCCTGGGTCGGTACGAGTACGGCTGGGCCGACTCCGACGCCGCCGGCTCCACCGCCAAGCGCGGACTGAACGAGGACGTCGTCCGCGACATCTCCTCGAAGAAGAACGAGCCCGAGTGGATGCTGAAGCTGCGTCTCAAGGGTCTGCGGCTCTTCGGCAAGAAGCCCATGCCGACCTGGGGCTCCGACCTCTCCGGCATCGACTTCGACAACATCAAGTACTTCGTGCGCTCCACCGAGAAGCAGGCCGCTTCCTGGGAGGAACTGCCCGAGGACATCAAGAACACGTACGACAAGCTCGGCATCCCGGAGGCGGAGAAGCAGCGCCTCGTCGCCGGCGTCGCCGCCCAGTACGAGTCCGAGGTCGTCTACCACCAGATCCGCGAGGACCTGGAGGAGCAGGGCGTCATCTTCGTCGACACCGACACCGCGCTGAAGGAGCACGAGGAGCTCTTCAAGGAGTACTTCGGCACCGTCATCCCGGTCGGCGACAACAAGTTCGCCTCCCTGAACACGGCCGTGTGGTCCGGCGGCTCGTTCATCTACGTGCCGAAGGGCGTGCACGTCGAGATCCCGCTCCAGGCCTACTTCCGCATCAACACGGAGAACATGGGCCAGTTCGAGCGGACGCTGATCATCGTCGACGAGGACGCCTACGTCCACTACGTCGAGGGCTGCACCGCCCCGATCTACTCCTCCGACTCGCTGCACAGCGCCGTCGTGGAGATCATCGTGAAGAAGGGCGGCCGCTGCCGCTACACGACCATCCAGAACTGGTCGAACAACGTCTACAACCTGGTGACCAAGCGCGCCGTCGCCTACGAGGGCGCCACCATGGAGTGGGTCGACGGCAACATCGGCTCCAAGGTCACCATGAAGTACCCGGCCGTCTACCTCATGGGCGAGCACGCCAAGGGCGAGACCCTGTCCATCGCCTTCGCGGGCGAGGGCCAGCACCAGGACGCCGGCGCCAAGATGGTCCACATGGCCCCGAACACCTCCTCGAACATCGTCTCCAAGTCGGTGGCGCGGGGCGGCGGCCGCACCTCCTACCGCGGTCTCATCGAGATCGGCGAGGGTGCCCCGGGCGCCAAGTCCAACGTGCTCTGCGACGCGCTGCTCGTCGACACCATCTCCCGCTCCGACACGTACCCCTACGTGGACGTGCGCGAGGACGACGTCTCCATGGGCCACGAGGCCACCGTCTCCAAGGTCTCCGAGGACCAGCTCTTCTACCTGATGAGCCGCGGCCTCACCGAGTTCGAGGCCATGGCGATGATCGTCCGCGGCTTCGTCGAGCCCATCGCCAAGGAGCTCCCGATGGAGTACGCCCTGGAGCTCAACCGGCTGATCGAGCTGCAGATGGAGGGGTCGGTCGGCTAAGGCCCTCCGCCCGCACGCAGCGACCGTTTCCACGTACGCAGGAAGAGAGCAACACGACAGCCATGGCTGAGGCCCAGAACATCCCGGCGGGATCCACCACCGCCGGCTCGATCGCGGTGGCCGCCGAGTCCACCGTCGCCACGCGCATGAGCGCCCCCCCGTCCTTCGACGTCGCGGACTTCCCCGTCCCGCACGGCCGCGAGGAGGAGTGGCGGTTCACCCCGCTGGAGCGCCTCCGCGGCCTGCACGACGGCACCGCCGTCGCCACCGGCGAGGGCGTCAAGGTCGACATCGAGGCCCCCGAGGGCGTCACCGTGGAGACCGTCGGCCGTGACGACGAGCGCCTCGGCCGGGCCGGCAAGCCCGTCGACCGGGTCGCCGCCCAGGCGTACTCCTCGTTCGAGAAGGCCTCGGTCGTCACCGTCGCCAAGGACGCCGTCCTCACCGAGCCGATCCGCATCGCCGTGCACGGCCGGGGCGGGACCGCCTTCGGCCACCAGGTGATCGAGCTCGGCGCCTTCGCCGAGGCCGTCGTGGTCATCGACCACACCGGTGACGCCGTCCTCGCCGCCAACGTGGACTACGTCCTCGGCGACGGCGCGAAGCTCACCGTCGTCTCCGTCCAGGACTGGGACGAGAAGGCCGTCCACGTCGCCCAGCACAACGCGCTCGTCGGCCGCGACGCCTCCTTCAAGTCGGTCGTCGTCACCTTCGGCGGCGACGTCGTCCGCATCCACCCGCGCGTGGCGTACGCGGCCCCCGGCGGCGAGGCCGAGCTCTTCGGCCTGTACTTCACCGACGCGGGCCAGCACCAGGAGCACCGCCTCCTGGTCGACCACAACACCCCGCACTGCAAGTCCAACGTGGCCTACAAGGGCGCGCTGCAGGGCCAGGACGCGCACGCCGTCTGGATCGGCGACGTGCTCATCCGGGCCGCCGCCGAGGGCACCGACACGTACGAGCTGAACCGGAACCTGGTCCTCACGGACGGCGCCCGGGTCGACTCCGTGCCGAACCTGGAGATCGAGACCGGCGAGATCGCCGGCGCCGGTCACGCCTCGGCCACCGGCCGGTTCGACGACGAGCAGCTCTTCTACCTGATGTCCCGCGGCATCCCGGAGATCGAGGCCCGCCGCCTCGTCGTGCGCGGCTTCTTCGCCGAGCTGGTCCAGCAGATCGGCCTGCCCGACGTCCAGGAGCGCCTGCTCGCCAAGATCGAGGCGGAGCTGGAGGCCTCCGTCTGATGGCCTTCGTCCGAGTCTGCGCGCTGAGCGAGCTGGAGACCGACACCCCGAAGCGGGTCGAGGTCGACGGCACGCCGGTGTCGGTCGTGCACACCGAGGGCGAGGTGTTCGCGATCAACGACATCTGCTCGCACGCGAACGTCTCCCTCTCGGAGGGCGAGGTCGAGGACTGCGCCATCGAGTGCTGGCTGCACGGGTCCAGCTTCGACCTGCGCACCGGCAAGCCCTCCGGCCTTCCCGCGACGCGCCCCGTCCCCGTATACCCCGTAAAGATCGAAGGGGACGATGTGCTCGTCTCCGTCACCCAGGAGTCCTGAGTCACCCATGGCTACGCTTGAAATCCACGACCTGCACGTCTCCGTCGAGGCGGAGAACGGCCCCCGCGAGATCCTCAAGGGCGTCGACCTGACCATCAAGCAGGGCGAGACCCACGCCGTCATGGGCCCCAACGGCTCCGGCAAGTCGACCCTGGCGTACTCGCTGGCCGGCCACCCGAAGTACACGGTCACCGGCGGCACCGTCACCCTCGACGGCGAGGACGTCCTGGAGATGTCGGTCGACGAGCGCGCCCGCGCCGGCGTCTTCCTGGCCATGCAGTACCCGGTCGAGGTCCCCGGCGTCTCGGTCTCCAACTTCCTGCGCACCTCCGCCACCGCCGTCCGCGGCGAGGCGCCCAAGCTGCGCACCTGGGTGAAGGAGGTCAAGTCCGCGATGGAGCAGCTCCAGATGGACCCGGCCTTCGCCGAGCGCAACGTCAACGAGGGCTTCTCCGGCGGTGAGAAGAAGCGCCACGAGATCCTCCAGCTGGAGCTCCTCAAGCCGAAGATCGCGATCCTCGACGAGACCGACTCCGGCCTCGACGTCGACGCCCTGCGGATCGTCTCCGAGGGCGTCAACCGCGTCCGCGAGACCGGCGAGGTCGGCACCCTGCTGATCACCCACTACACGCGCATCCTGCGCTACATCAAGCCCGACTTCGTGCACGTCTTCGCGAACGGCCGCATCGCCGAGTCCGGCGGCGCCGAGCTCGCCGACGTCCTGGAGAACGAGGGCTACGACAAGTACGTGAAGGGTGGCGCGTCCGCGTGACTTCTGCCCATCAGGGGCTCTCCGGCCTCCTCGACACCGAGGCGATCCGCAAGGACTTCCCGCTCCTGGATCGCACGGTCCACGACGGCAAGAAGATCGTGTACCTCGACTCCGCGGCGACCTCGCAGAAGCCGCGTCAGGTCCTCGACGCGCTCAACACGTACTACGAGCGCCACAACGCCAATGTCCACCGCGGCGTCTACACGGTCGCCGAGGAGGCGACGGCGCTCTACGAGGGCGCCCGTGACAAGGTCGCGGCCTTCATCAACGCGCCGAGCCGCGACGAGGTGATCTTCACCAAGAACGCCTCCGAGTCGCTCAACCTCGTGGCCAACATGCTGGGCTGGGCCGACGAGCCCTACCGCGTGGACCACGAGACCGAGATCGCCATCACGGAGATGGAGCACCACTCCAACATCGTGCCGTGGCAGCTGCTCTCGCAGCGCACGGGCGCGAAGCTGAAGTGGTTCGGCCTCACCGACGACGGGCGTCTCGACCTCTCGAACATCGAAGAGGTCATCACCGAGAAGACCAAGATCGTCTCCTTCACCCTGGTCTCGAACCTGCTCGGCACGGTCAACCCGGTCGAGACGATCATCCGCCGCGCCCAGGAGGTCGGTGCGCTCGTCTGCATCGACGCCTCCCAGGCGGCCCCGCACATGGTCCTGGACGTGCAGGCGCTCCAGGCCGACTTCGTGGCCTTCACCGGCCACAAGATGTGCGGCCCGACCGGCATCGGCGTGCTGTGGGGACGGCAGGAACTCCTGGAGGACCTGCCGCCCTTCCTCGGCGGCGGCGAGATGATCGAGACCGTCTCGATGCACTCCTCCACCTACGCGCCGGCCCCGCACAAGTTCGAGGCGGGCACGCCCCCGATCGCTCAGGCGGTCGGCCTCGGCGCGGCCGTGGACTACCTGTCCGCGATCGGCATGGAGAACATCGCGCGCCACGAGCACGCGATCACCGAGTACGCCGTCCGGCGCCTCCAGGAGGTCCCGGACCTGCGGATCATCGGCCCCACCACGGCCGAGGACCGCGGCGCGGCGATCTCCTTCACGCTCGGCGACATCCACCCGCACGACGTGGGCCAGGTCCTCGACGAGCAGGGCATCGCGGTCCGGGTCGGCCACCACTGCGCGCGGCCGGTCTGCCTCCGCTACGGAATTCCCGCGACCACGCGGGCGTCGTTCTATCTGTACTCCACCCCGGCCGAGGTCGACGCCCTGGTCGAGGGACTGGAGCACGTACGGAACTTCTTCGGCTAGGAGACGCTCGTGAAGCTGGATTCGATGTACCAGGACGTCATCCTGGACCACTACAAGCACCCGCACGGGCGCGGTCTCCGGGACGGCGACGCCGAGGTGCACCACGTCAACCCGACGTGCGGCGACGAGATCACGCTCCGCGTGAAGTACGACGGCTCGCGCATCGAGGACGTGTCGTACGAGGGCCAGGGCTGTTCCATCAGCCAGGCCTCGGCCTCCGTCCTCAACGAGCTGCTCGTCGGCAAGGAGCTGGCCGAGGCGCGGAAGATCCAGGGCACCTTCCTGGAGCTGATGCAGTCCAAGGGCCGGATCGAGCCGGACGAGGCGATGGAGGAGGTCCTGGAGGACGCGGTCGCGTTCGCCGGGGTCTCCAAGTACCCCGCCCGGGTGAAGTGCGCCCTGCTGAGCTGGATGGCGTGGAAGGACGCGACCGCCCAGGCGCTGGGGGACGACGACGAGAAGTCCGAGAGGAAGTCGGCATGACCGAGAACGCCGGGGCCACCATGAAGCCGGCCTCCGAGGAAGAAGTCCGTGAGGCGCTGTACGACGTCGTCGACCCCGAGCTGGGCATCGACGTCGTCAACCTGGGCCTGATCTACGGCATCCACATCGACGACTCCAACGTCGCGACGCTGGACATGACCCTGACGTCGGCGGCCTGCCCGCTGACCGACGTGATCGAGGACCAGGCGAAGTCCGCCACGGACGGCATCGTCAGCGAGCTGAAGATCAACTGGGTCTGGATGCCGCCGTGGGGCCCGGACAAGATCACGGACGACGGGCGCGAGCAGCTCCGCGCGCTCGGCTTCAACGTCTGAGCGAGCCCCTCGCACGAACGGCCGTGCTCCCCTGACAGACTGGGGAGCATGGCCGTTCGCATGTACCACCTCGCCGTCGACGCCCACGACCTCTCCGCCCAGGCCCGCTTCTGGGCCGCGGTCCTCGACTGGAAGGTCCTCTACGAGGACGGGCACGAGGTCGTCATCGGGGCCGACGAGTACAGCCTGCCCGGGATGTGCTTCCTGCCCGTGCCCGAGTCCAAGAGCGTCAAGAACCGGCTGCACATCGACCTCACGCCCGACGACCGGGACGCCGAGGTGGAGCGGATCCTCGCCCTCGGGGCCACCCGGATCGACGTCGGGCAGGGCGAGGACGCGACCTGGGTGACCCTCGCGGACCCCGAGGGCAACGAGTTCTGCGTGCTGCGGCCGAAGCGGTCGCTCACGGACTGAGCGGCGGGCCCGGGCCCGCCGGACCGTCAGAAGTCGTACGCCCGCGCCTCCGCCGTCCGGGCGAGCACCGTCGCCAGGTCCTCCGTGCGGATGCGCCGGTCGATGTAGAGCAGCCCGGACACCAGCGGCGGGAAGATCGCGGAGAACACCTGGGCGATGAGGGATCCGACGCCCATGACGATCACCATCGGCACGACCAGGGCGACGAGCTCCTCGGCCGTCTCCGGCGTCGGGCCACTGGCGAGGGGCATGCTCACCAGGGTGCCGAGCAGCTGCTGGAAGATCGCGCTGACGAAGCCCGTGATCAGGCCGGCCACCAGCAGGCCGCCGAAGGTCCGCCACCACGAGCCGGTGACCAGGCGCCAGGACCGCCGCAGGGACGCCGTGGCGCCCTGGCGCTCGATCACCGCCGCCGCCGGGGCGAGGGCGAACTTCACCCAGAGCCAGGCGGCGAGCGGGAGGACCAGCAGGAAGAGGGGGACGAACAGCAGCGACGCGGCCGGGCCGGCGTCGTTGGCGATCACCAGGGCCATCAGGCCGGCGGCCAGGACGGCGAAGAGCAGGAGGGGCGCCAGCATGGACAGCGCGGTCAGGAGGACCGTGCCGAGGACCGCGGGCATCCGCGCCCACGCGCGCCCCCACACGGTCCCGAACGCGACGCGGCCGCCCAGGACCGCCTCCTGGAGGACCACGGGCACCGCCGCCGACACCACGGCGCTCGCGACCAGGGCGCCGATCATCAGGACCAGCCAGACGCAGCCGAACGCGATCAGCGTCGGCAGGAGGTCGTCCGGCGACGGTTCCTCGCCCCTCGGCAGGTCGAGCACGGCGGACACGTGGTCCGCGACGGCCAGGTAGCCGACGCCGATCGCCGCGGCGGTCAGCAGGAGGGCGAACCCGTAGGCGACGGCGGTGACGCCGACGAGCTGCTTCCAGTGGCGTCCGAAGGTGTTGAAGGCGCCCGTCAGGATCTCGCTGAGGGAGAGCGGCCGCAGGGGTATCACGCCGGGCTTCGGCGCCTGAGGCGGAGGAGTGTGGCCGTAGCCGTAGGGCCCCGTGGGATAGGTCATGGGCGACACGGTATCGGTCGGACCTCGCACGTCCGTACGGAATTGTGCGTACGCCCGTACGCAACGATGTGTACGCTCGTACGCATGGGTTACGGACTGCTGGCGGGCGCCATAGCGGCGGAGATCCTCGCCACCACCTCGATGAAGTACAGCGACGGCTTCAGCAAGCTCTGGCCCTCGCTCGTCACCGGCGTCGGCTACCTGATCGCCTTCGCGCTCCTGGCGCAGGCGCTCAAGACGCTCCAGGTCGGCACCGCGTACGCCATCTGGTCCGGCGTCGGCACCGCCGCCGTCGCCGCCATCGGCGTCCTCTTCCTCGGCGAGAGCCTCAGCCTCGCCAAGATCGCCGGGATCCTCCTCATCGTCGCCGGGGTCGCCGTCCTCAACCTCGGCGGCGCCCACTGATGGCCCGGCCCCGCCGCCACGACCCCGACCGCCGCGAGCGGATCGTGGACGCCGCCCTCCGGGTCGTCGGACGGTCCGGCATCGCCGGACTGAGCCACCGCACGGTGGCCGCCGAGGCGGACGTGCCGCTGGGCTCCACCACGTACCACTTCGCCTCCCTCGACGAACTCCTCGTCGCGGCCCTCCGCAGGGCCAACGAGAACTTCGGGCACCGGCTGCGCGAGCGGTCCGCGCGCGTGGGCCCGGACGCCGACCTCGCCGCCGTCCTCGCCCGCTTCCTGGGGGAGTGGCTGGGCGGCGAACGCACCGGTGTGGAGCTGGAGTACGAGCTCTACCTCGCCGCCCTGCGCCGCCCCGCCCTGCGTCCGGTCGCCGCCGAGTGGACCGAGGCCGTCACCGCCGTCCTGGCCCCCCGCACCGACCCCGCCACCGCCCGCGCCCTGGTCGCCCTCGTGGACGGCGTCTGCCTCCAGGTCCTGCTCACCGGCGGGGCGTACGACGAGGAGTACGCGCGCGCGATGCTGGGCCGGATCCTGCACCCCCGCGACCCGGACGAAGCGCCGGACCCCCCTCGTCACGGCTCGTCCGAACCGACGGCGCGCCGGACCGACACCTGAGACCGGTTGGCCCGGGCGGGCACCCGCCGGTTAGGTTTTCCGTCATGACCACTGCTCCTCGCTCCACCGGCGCCGTCGCCGCCGGCCTCGCCACCATCGCCGGCGACGGCACCGTCCTCGACACCTGGTTCCCCGCCCCCGAGCTGACCGACGCGCCCGGCCCCGCCGGCACCGAGCGGCTCGACCCCGACGCGGCCGTCAACGCCCTCGGCGAGGGCGCCGCCAAGGCCCTCGGCGTGGACGCCCGCCGGGGCGTCGAGGTGGTCGCCGTCCGCACCGTCATCGCCTCGCTCGACGAGAAGCCGCTCGACGCCCACGACGCGTACCTGCGCCTGCACCTGCTCAGCCACCGCCTGGTCAAGCCGCACGGCCAGAGCCTGGACGGCGTCTTCGGCCTCCTCGCCAACGTCGCCTGGACCTCGCTCGGCCCGGTCGCCGTCGACGACGTCGAGAAGGTCCGGCTCAACGCGCGCGCCGAGGGCCTGCACCTCCAGGTGACCTCGATCGACAAGTTCCCCCGCATGACCGACTACGTCGCGCCCGCCGGCGTCCGGATCGCCGACGCCGACCGCGTCCGCCTCGGCGCCCACCTCGCCGCCGGCACCACCGTCATGCACGAGGGCTTCGTCAACTTCAACGCCGGCACCCTCGGCACCTCGATGGTCGAGGGCCGCATCTCCGCCGGCGTCGTCGTCGGCGACGGCTCCGACATCGGCGGCGGCGCCTCCACCATGGGCACCCTCTCCGGCGGCGGCAACGTCGTCATCTCCATCGGCGAGCGCTGCCTGATCGGCGCCGAGGCGGGCGTCGGCATCGCGCTCGGCGACGAGTGCGTCGTCGAGGCCGGCCTGTACGTCACGGCCGGCACCCGGGTGACGATGCCCGACGGCGAGATCGTGAAGGCCCGCGACCTCTCCGGCGCCTCGAACATCCTCTTCCGCCGCAACTCGGTCACCGGCGCCGTCGAGGCCCGCCCGAACAACGCGGTCTGGGGCGGCCTCAACGAGATCCTGCACAGCCACAACTGAGGCCCCGTGAGCGACCGGCCGCCCTCGCCCCGTCGTCGGACGGCCGGCAGGGCGGTCGGCCGTTTCCGCGGCGCGCACGGCAACCGATCCGGTGACGCTGCGTTATCAGGGCGGGGCGGAGCGCCCCGTACGCAGACGAGGCGAGGAGTCGACATGAGGACGAGGCACACGGCCACCGGGGCGTTCGCGGCGGTGGCGGTCCTGCTGTCCGCCGGAACGGCGGCGGCGGACGAGACGCACCTCCACTCGCACAACGGCCCGCACGTCTCCCTGATCTCCACCGGGCAGATCGACGACCCCCTGGAGGACGTCCTGGAGCACGCCGCGATCCTCGGCGGCACCTACAGCGCCGACTCCGCCTGATCCGCCTCCAGCAGCGCCGCGTGGAGCGCGCGCAGCCCGTCGGCCGTCTCCCGGTCGGCGGGCAGCAGGGGCTCCCGCAGCGGGCCGCCGAGGAGGGCCTTCGCGGTCACCGTGCCCGGCAGGCCCGAGGCCATCATCCGCTCGGCGAGCGGCAGCAGCCGGGCGTTGAGCCGGGCCGCTCCGGCGGTGTCGCCCGCGTCGAAGGCGTCGAGGACCGCGCGCAGCTGACGGGGCGCCACGTTCGCCACCGTGCTGACGTAGCCGGCGCCGCCCACCGCGTACAGCGGCAGGTTCAGCTCCTCGCAGCCCGAGTAGTACGCGAGCCCGGTCTCCGCGATCAGCCGGGCCGAGCCGAGCAGGTCGTACGCGCAGTCCTTCACCGCCACGATCCCCGGGTGCTGGGCGAGCCGCCGCATCGTGGCGGGCTCGACGCGGGTGCCGGTGCGGCCGGGGATGTCGTAGACCATCACCGGCAGGCCGGTCGCGTCCGCCACCTTCAGGAAGTGCGCCTCGACGGCCGCCTGCGGAGGGCGGCTGTAGTACGGGGTGACGACGAGCAGCCCGTCCGCCCCCGCCTCCTCGGCCGCGCGGGCCAGTCCGGCGGTGTGCGAGGTGTCGGCGCTGCCGACGCCCGCGAGGACCGAGGGGCCGGGGCCGACGGCCTCCCGGACGGCGCGGACCAGCGCGGTCTTCTCGGCGTCGGTGGTGGTCGGGGACTCGCCGGTGGTCCCGTTGAGGACGAGGCCGTCGCAGCCCTCCGCCACGAGCCGGACGGCGAGGGCGCCCGCCGCGTCGAGGTCGAGCGCGCCGTCGGGGGCGAACGGGGTGATCATCGCGCAGAGCGCGCGGCCGAAGGGCGGTGCGGTGGTCATGCCGGAAGTCTGGGCGGGGCGGACGCTGAAGGTCCACTTAGATCTTCTTGGCCGGAAAGGTAAGGACTGCTGAAGGGTGCGCACGCGCGCCCGGACGCCCTTGACCTCAACCATGGTTGAGGGAGGACGGTGGAGCCGTCCGGACGACACGGAGATCCGGGAAAGCCCTACGAACGGGAGACCGCCCCATGCACGCCGTCGCGCACCCCCACGCCCGCCCCGACCTCTACCGCCCCGGAGTCGGCGCCGTCCTCGTCAGCACCTGGCGGGTCGGCACGCCCGAGCGGCAGCGGGCCGCCGTCGAGGCCGTACGCAAGGCCTGGGAGGGCCGGGAGTGGCCCGACCCGGGGCTGCTCTCGTACAGCATCTACGCCGGTACCGACGGGGACACGCTGCTGCACTACTCGCAGTGGACGGGGGAGGAGGTCTACGAGGACTTCGTCCGCACCCACCGCGACGGCCGGAACGCCGAGATCGACGCGGCCGTGCCCGGCATCGAGCGGGTCGTCCTGCACCGCTATGCCCCGCCCCGCCCGGCCGGCGCGACCGGCCCGGACGCGCTGCCCGGAGCCGTCTCGGTCGTCGAGTCCGAGGGAGAGTCCGGGGGCGAGTCCGAGTCGGGGGCCGGGGGCGGGGGCGCGGTCGCCGTCGGCGGGATCGGCACCCATGTGCACCGGTCCGCCGACGGCGCCCGCGTGCTCGTGCTCACCGAGTGGGAGGACGTCCCGCCCGCCGGGCCCGCCGGCGCCCGGTGGTACACGCCCGCGCTGAGTCTCGACGCGGGCGTGTAGGGACCTGCGGGGGCGCTTACGGGCGGAAGCGCAGGACCTGCGGGTCGTGGTCGCTGTCCTGGTCGGCGAACTCCGCGTTGATGTGGACGCTGTCGTACGCGAAGTGGCGGATCCCCGGGCTGGTCAGGATCTGGTCGAGGACCTGGCTGTTGCCCTGGTACACGTACGAGTAGCGCTCGCCGCGCGGCAGCGACTTCACCGCCGGGTACAGCGCGCCGCCGTCCGTCAGCGCCTTCGTGGTGCCGGAGAACTCGAAGTCGTTGATGTCGCCGACCACCAGCACGTCGGCCTGCTTCTCGACCGCGAGGAGCTGCTTCACGAAGCCGTTGACGGCCTGGGCCTGGAGCAGGCGCTTGGCCTCGGAGGAACGGTTCGGCGGCTGGTGGTGGGAGACGATCGACTCGTCCCCGCCCTTCGAGCCGAAGTGGTTGGCGATGACGAAGACCGTACGGCCCCGGAAGACGAACTCGCCCGCGAGCGGCTTGCGGCTGTCCGCCCAGGCCGCGTTCGCCGGGTCGATCCGGCCGGGGGAGACGGTCAGCTCCGCGTGCCCCTTGCGGCCGGTGACGCCGGTCGCGGCGGTGGCGTCGCCGCCCGGGCGGTCGGTGAAGGAGACCCGCGCCGGGTTGAAGAGGAAGACCTGACGGATGTTGCCGCCGGGCTCGCCGCCGTCCTTGTTGTTCTCCGGGTCGACCGAGCGCCAGTCGTACGCCGGGCCGCCGGCGGCCACGATCGCATCGGTGAACTTCTTCACCGTCTGGGCGGCGCTCACCGTGCCGTCGTTCTTCGCGCCGTTGTCGTCCTGGATCTCCTCCAGGGCGATGACGTCGGGCGAGGCGAGGTTCTCCACGACCGCCTTGGCGAGCGCGTCGAACTTCTCCTGCGGGTCGGTCGGGTCGAGGTTCTCGACGTTGTACGTCGCCACGGCCAGCTCGTTCCCGCGCTGCCGGTCCGTGGTCTCGCGCTCCAGGCCCCGGTCCACGACCGTGCCGAGGGTACGGGCGGTCAGGGTGTAGCCGCCGTACTGGTTGAAGTCGAGCGGGCCCTCGGTGGCGCCGGCGAGCACGTCGCCCACGTTCGCCTTCGGGAACGGCTGCTGGGCGGTCGGCACCAGCGACTGGACCTGGAGACGGCCGGTGTTCTGGTCCTCGTACGAGCCGTAGACCGTGCCGCCGCGCCGGTTGGCGTTCTCCCACGGCTTCACCGTGACCCACAGCTCGGAGTACGGGTCGGTGGCGCCGACCACCCGCGAGGTGCCGATCCGGACGTTGGTGCCCTCCAGGGACTCGTAGTGGTCCAGGGCGTACTTCCGGGGCTTCAGGGTCAGGCCGTTGATCGAGCCGCCCGCGGCCGGGTCGCCCTCCGGGGCGTACGCGTTGGGGACGGACCAGGACGAGATCGTCACCGGGGCCGGCACCGGGTTGCCCTGCGAGACGACGGTGACGACGGGCTTGGAGAGCTGCGTCAGCGACTGGTTGCCGGAGGCCAGGCCGCCGGGGACGTACTCGGTGACCGTGCCGTTCACGCTCACCGCGTCGCCGACCGCGACGGTCGGGACGGAGCTGGTGAAGACGAAGAGGCCCTCGCTGGTGGCGGGGTTCGCGTCGGGGGTGGGGTCCTGGATCCAGAAGCCGCGCGAGCCGTAGGTGCGGACGCCGGTCACGATGCCCGTGACACCGGTGACCTGCTGCCCGACCAGGGGCGAGACGCGGGTCGTGCCCTGGATGTCGTGGATGCGGACGCCGGCGCCGTCCTCGGCGGACGCGCTCGCCGAACCGGCGAGCAGACCGGCGGCCAGGGCGGCGGACACGACGGCGGCGACGGCCGCGCTTCTCGGTATGGAGGAAGACATCAGGGACTCCGAGGGTGCTTGGAGGAACGGCAGATGGATCTACGCGCGTCAATCTCTTGGCAGGGCACCCCACTTGTCAAGGGTCGACGGGTGTACGAAGACTGACGGATACGTGAACCGGCGGACACCCTCCCGGATGCGTCTACGCTGGGACGGTTCTCCGAGACCACTCTCCGAGCCCCTTCCACCCGCTCACCCCGCACGCGCCGAGGAGCCCCCCAGATGTCAGCGGACCACCCCACCCTTCCCCCCGTTCGGCTGCGTGCGGACGCGGAGCTGGCGCGGGACGCCCTGGCCGCCCCCCTCCTCGCCGACGCGGCACGGCTCGCCCGCTGGGCCGGGCCCGACACCCGGGTCGACGCGGGCGGCGAACTCGTCGACGAGCAGCTCCCGGCGGCGGCCGGGGTCCTGGACCTCCCCGCCGGCGAGGAGGGCGAGTTCCGGGCGGGCGACGCCTGGCGGCTCGCGGTCGACACCGGCCTCGTGGAGGTCGAGGACGGCGAGGCGGCCGGAGCGGCCGGGGAGGAGGACGTCCCCGGGCGGGCCGCGCCCGGCGAGAACCTGGCGCTCCTCACCGGCGGTTCGCCCCGGGACGTCCTCGCGCTCTGGCTGGACGCCTTCGACACCGTCTTCGCGGACGCCGTCGCCCCCGTCCTCGACGACCTCGACGAACTCCTCGGGGAGGACGGCGAGATCGACGTCGACGCCCTCGACTGGGACCCCGAGGCCGAGGCCGAGTTCCTGGAGGGCGTGCTCGGCAACCTCTACCTGCTGACCGTCAGCGAGGGCGGGGCCGGCGAGGGCCCGGTGCCGCTGCCCGCGCTCGCCGCGTCGATGGTCGTCCCCGACGACATGGGCGAGCCCACCGACGACGTCCTGGAGCGCGTCTCCGACGCGATGATGCGGCTCGACGAGCAGTTCCGGCTGTTCGAGCCGATCGGGCTCGTCGAGTACCAGCCCCTCGACGAGGCCCTGATGGTCGAGGAGGGCGAGGAGCCCGCCGTCTCCGTCGACGACGAGGACGTCACCCGCTACGGCATGGTCCGGCTCACCCCGCTCGGCCTCTACGGCGTCCGGGCCCGGATGCTGGAGGCCGGCGTCGACGCGCCCGCCGTCGGCGACCTGGCCGACAAGGGCGCCGACGCCCTCCTCGACGGGATCGCCGGCTACCCGGAGGCCGCGGCCCGCGAGGAGACCGCCGTCTGGCTGGCCGGCCGCGACGCCCTCGGCGCGGCCCGCGAACTGCTGCACGCCGCCCGGGGCTCCGACGCGGGCTCCCCGCTCCGCCGCCTCCACTGCCAGCAGACGCTCTCCCTGGTGGGCCCGGACGCGGAGCCCGCCGTGCGGGAGGTCCTGGACGACGCGGAGCTCGGCGGCCTGGCCCGGGTCTGGCTCGCGGAGCGCGGCGCGGCGGACGTGCCCGCGCCGCCGGAGTCGATGATCTTCTGGCTGGCGATCGACACGATCGCGGCCCAGCTCGACGCGGACGGGGACCTGGAGGAGCTCCAGGAGCTGATCGAGGGCCTCACCGGGCGCCACGGCGGCTTCTTCGAGGCGGCCTGGCGGGTGGAGCACCCGGCGACGGCGGAGGTCCTGGAGGCGATGGGCCGGCTGCACCGGGACAAGGGGGCGGCGAAGGAGGCCCGCAAGGCCGCCTTCAAGGCGCGGTCGCGGGCCGGTTCCTGACGGGTGCGGCTGCTGACGCGTACGGCTGCTGACGCGTACGGCTCCCGCGCGTACGGCTGCTGACGCGTACGGCTGCTGACGCGTACGGCTCCTGACGTCTACGGCTCCCGCGCGTACGGCTTCTGGCGGTACGGCGGGAGGAGGCGCCGCCGGGCGTCCGGTGATCCCGGGCGCCCGGCGGTGTTCCGGTGGTGTTCAGGCGGTGTTCGCGGAGGCGCGGGAAGGTGGCCCGCGAGATCCGGCCACCACAGGGAGACCCCGCCACCATGCCGCTCAACCGCAGAGAGTTCACCCAGCAGTCCGCCGTCGCCGGTGCGGGGCTCGCCCTCACCGGTGTCGTCGGAGCTCTCGCCACCGCTCCCGAGGCGCTCGCGTCCGACGAGCCGCAGGCGTACGGAACCGGGCACGGACACGGTCATGACCACGGCCACGGGCACGGCCACGGCCACGCGCTCGGGTACGGGCCGCTGGTCGCCGACCCGGAGGGGATGCTCGCCCTGCCCGCCGGGTTCTCCTACCGCGTCGTCACCCACAGCGGCGTGACCCGCCTGGAGTCCGGCGAGTTCACGCCCTCCAACCACGACGGCACCGCCGCCTTCGCGGGCCCGCGCGGCACCACGTACCTGGTCAACAACCACGAGCTCAAGGGCCCCCGCTCCAAGTGGACCCACCCCGTCCCGCTCGCCGAGGGCCTCGTCTACGACCCGGCCGCGGCCGGCGGCTGCACCGTCGTCGAGGTGCACCGCGACGGCACGGTGGCCGAGTGGGTCGGCATCGCGGGCACCTCCACCAACTGCGCGGGCGGCCGCACCGCCTGGGGCACCTGGCTCACCGGCGAGGAGAACTCCGACCTCGCCGGGGTCAACGGCATGACCAGGGACCACGGGTACGTCTTCGAGGTCGACCCGCGCGACCGCCGGGCCAACCGGAACCCGAAGCCGGTCAAGGCCTTCGGCCGGTACGACCACGAGGCCGTCGTCATCGACCCCAGGCGCGGCCACGCCTACCTCACCGAGGACGCGTCCGGCCCCAACGGGCTGCTCTTCCGCTGGGTGCCGCCGAAGGGCTTCGAGCACGGGCGCGGCAGGCTCCGCACCCTCGCCGACGACGCCGGTGTCCTCCAGGCCTTCAAGTGCGTCGACTCCGGCGGCCGTTTCGTCGACGACCTCTCCCGCGCCACCCGGATCGGCACCGTCTACGGCGTGGACTGGGTCGACGTCCCCGACCGCGACGCCCGCACCACCCCCGTCCGCAAGCAGTTCGCGGCCGGGCAGGTCACCCGCGCCCGCAAGCTGGAGGGCATGTGGTGGGCGGACGGCGGCGCCTACGTCGTCTCCTCCTACGCGCGCGACGAGAGCCCGGGCGCCGCGCACGACGGCCAGGTCTGGTTCTACGACCCGAAGCGCCGCACCCTCACCCTCAAGGTGCTGCTCGGCGTGAACGCGAACCCGGACGAGGACGGCGCCTACGACGGCCCCGACAACATCACCGTCTCCCCGTACGGCGGGCTCGTCATCGCCGAGGACGGCGAAGGGGTCCAGCACCTCTTCGGCGCCACCGACTCCGGCCGCACGTACCCGATCGCCCGCAACGACCTCAACGACAGCGAGTTCACCGGCGTCGTCTTCTCGCCCGACGGCGACACGCTGTTCGCCAACATCCAGGACCCCGGGATCATGGTCGCGATCACCGGCCCCTGGCGCCGCCAGCCCCGCCGCTGAGCGCCGACAGCGGAAGGGGGCTCCCGGGAGGAATCCCGGGAGCCCCCTCCGGTCGTTCAGAGCGCCTGGGCGGCCGGCTTCACCATGCCCCGGACGGTCCGCGACTTCACGAACTCGCCCATCGCCGTCATCTCCCACTCGCCGGAGAACTGCTTGATCAGCTTGGCCATCATCACGCCGGTCTGCGGCTCGGCGGTGGTCAGGTCGAAGCGGACCAGCTCCTCGCCCGTCGCCGCGTCGAGCAGCCGGCAGTAGGCCTTGGCGACCTCGGTGAACTTCTGGCCGGAGAAGGAGTTGACCGTGAAGACGAGACCGGAGACCTCGGCGGGCAGCCGGCCCAGGTCGACGGTGATCACCTCGTCGTCGCCCGCGCCCTCGCCGGTGAGGTTGTCGCCGGAGTGCTTGACCGAGCCGTTGAGGATGGCCAGCTTGCCGAAGTAGCAGCTGTCCAGGTGGTTGCGCTGGGGTCCGTACGCGATGACGGACGCGTCCAGGTCGATGTCCTTGCCCCGGTAGGCGGGCTCCCAGCCGAGGCCCATCTTGACCTGGGAGAGCAGCGGACGGCCGCCCTTGACCAGGGACACCGTCTGGTTCTTCTGGAGGCTGACCCGGCCCTTGTCGAGGTTGATCTTGCCGGCACCGGGAGCGGGGGCGGCGGGGGCGGCCGGAGGAGCGGGCGGGGCCGGGGCTGCGACCCGGGGGTCCACCGGGGCGACGGGCGGCGCCGGGGGAGCCGGGGGAGCGGCCTGCGCGGCGGGGGCCGCGGGCGCGGCGGGCTCCTCGTCCACCGAGACGCCGAAGTCCGTCGCGATGCCGGCGAGCCCGTTCGCGTAGCCCTGGCCGACGGCGCGGGCCTTCCACGCGCCGTTGCGCAGGTAGATCTCGACGACCACGAGCGCCGTCTCCGTGGCGAGCCGCGGCGGCGTGAAGGTGGCGAGCACGCCGCCGCCGTCCGCGTCGCGGATCGTCGCCGTGGGCTCGATGCCCTGGAAGGTCTGGCCCGCGGCGTCCGGGCTCGCCGTGACGACGATCCTCTCGACGCCGGCCGGCAGGGCGCCGGTGTCGACCAGGATCGCGTCGGGCGCGGTCCCGCCGCCGGAGCGGTAGGTGACACCGGGTCCGGCCGGCTGGTTGTAGAAGATGAAGTCGTCGTCCGAGCGCACCTTGCCGTTGGCGCCGAGCAGCAGGCCCGAGACGTCGAGCCGCACCGGGGCGGCGACGTCCACCGCCACGCGCGTGGCGGTGAGAGGGATGTTCGAGCCGGGGGTCATAGCGGTCATGCCAGGGCTAACGATCCGGGCCCCTTTGCCGTTCCCTTACCTTCGCCCGGTTCGGCCACCCTGGTTACGCGGGTGGTTCGCGGCCTGCCGCTCGTTGCCGAAGCGGTACGAGCCCGTCCAGCGGGCCATGACGAGCTGGGCGTCGCCCGACTCCACCTCCGCCAGGAACTTCTCGGCGCGCCCGCCGCGCAGCACGCCCGCGGCGCGCCCCTGGTGGGTGAGGACGACGGAGCCGTCGCGCCGCCGCTCGTACGTGAATCCATGAGGTCGTGGCATGACGGGCATCCTGCCGTTCCCGGTCAGATCCGTCATATGAATATTCTTTCGACCCATGGGTGCTGTGGGGGCCGGGGGAACGACGGTGGACGCGGTCGGGTCGGCGGGGCGGGGCGAGGAAGCGGGGCGGGACGAGGGTGCGGGGCGGGAGAGGCCGGCGGGCGGGGGCTCGTTCCGTACGGGGGACGTGGACGAGGCGCGCGAGGAGCTCGACGCGCGGTACTACACGAACCGCATGGAACTCGTCGAACGCCGGTCGCGGCCCTTCGCCGCGCGCTTCGACACCGTCGTCCTCGGACCGCTGGTCATCGGCGACCTGAGCTGCGGGGCCGACGTCCGGATGAGCTTCGGGGAGCTGGGCGCCTACCACCTGAACGCCCCGCTGACCGGCACGATGGAGCTGCGCCAGGGCGGCGGCCCGCCGCTCGTCGCGACGGCCGCCGAGGCGCTGCTGCTCGACCCGGCGGGGGACACCTTCCTGGACCGCTGGAGCGGCGACTGCCGGACCCTGGCCGTGAAGATCGGGGCGGCCGCGCTGCGCGAGCGCCTCGAAAAGCTGACGGGCCGGCCCCCGCGCGGCCCGCTCGTCTTCGCGCCGCACCTGGACATCACGCGCGGCCCCGGCCTGAGCTGGGTGCGCTTCGCCCGCCAGGTCGCGTACGGGGCGCTGGCCGGGGAGGGCCTCGCCCGGCACGAACTGGTGGCCGGACCCCTCCAGGAGGCGCTGCTCAACGGGCTGCTCCTGGCCGCCGAGCACCCCTGGCGCGAGGCGCTCGACCACCCGGGGGAGGCCCGGCGCCCGGCGCCGGTCAAACGGGCGATGGACGCGGTGCGCGAGCGCCCCGAGCACCCGTTCACCACGACCGAGCTCGCCGCCCTGGCCCGGGTGAGCGTGCGCCGCCTCCAGGAGTCCTTCCGGGAGTACGTGGGGATGTCCCCGATGGCGTACGTGCGGGAGGTCCGGCTCGACCGGGTCCGCGAGGAGCTGCGGGCGGCCGCGCCGGACGAGGTGAGCGTGAGCGAGGTGGCCTGGCGCTGGGGCTTCGGGCACCAGGGCCGCTTCGCGGCGCGCTACCGCGAGAAGTACGGCGAGTCCCCGTCCCGGACGCTGCGGTCGGGGCGCTGACGGGAGCGGTGCGGGGGTGCCCGCGGTGGGGGGAGAGCGCCGACGGGAGCGGTGCGGGGGGCCCGCGGTGGGGGAGAGCGGTGCGGGGCGCCCGCGCCGGGGAGAGCCGCCGGTCCCGGCGGCGGTATCGAGCCAAAGCCGTCGTCCGGATCCGGCGGTCGGGACCGCCGTCCGCAGGCACCGGACGGGGGCGGGCCGCCGGGGGCGCGCGCTCCGGCCGGGCCGTGCTCCCGCCGCTCCGATCCGTCGCGCATTCCGGACAGGCTCCGCGTTCCGCGGCTCGCGACGATCTTCGGCCGGGCCTACGGTGAGCGGGTCCGGTCCGCCCACGCGGACGGTCACCCGGACCCGGCCGGCTCCCCCGTATCAGTCCGGCCGGGTCCTGCGTGCACCCGTGCGGTGCTTCCGTCCGCCGTGGCCCCGTGGCCCCGTGGCTCCGTGGCTCCGTACCCCCGCCCGCCGTGCCTCCGGGTCAGACCAGGCCGCCGTCGGCCCTCAGCAGCTGCCCGTTGACCCACTGGCCCTCGGGCGAGCAGAGGAAGTCCACCAGGTGCGCCGCGTCCCGCGGGGTCCCGAGGCGGCCGAGCGGGGTCTTCCGGAGGACCTCCTCCCGCAGCTCCTCCGACATCCAGCCGGTGTCCACGGGGCCGGGGTCGACGGCGTTCGCCGTGACCCCGAGGTGCGCGAGCTCGTGGGCGGCCGCCAGGGTGATGCGGTCCAGGGCGCCCTTGCTCGCCCCGTACGGGAGGTTCCCCACGGTGTGGTCGCTGGTCAGGGCGACGACGCGGCCGGTGCCGTGGGGCCCGGTGAAGCGCCGGCCGTACTCCCGGACCAGCAGCCAGGACGCGCGCGCGTTGACCGCGAAGTGGCGGTCGAAACTCTCGACCGTGGTGTCGAGGAGGCCGGAGTCGACCGACTCGCAGTGGCACAGGACGAGGGCCGTGACCGGGCGGCCGAGGCGCCGCTCGGCCGCGTCGAAGACGAGCGCGGGGGCCCCGGGATCGGCGAGGTCGGCCTCGACGGCCTCGGCGGTCGCGCCCCGGTCGGCGAGGTCGCGGAGGATCGCCGCGGTCGCGCCCCGCTCGACGCCCCACTCCATGCGCAGGTCGTAGGGGGTCCAGTGGGTGAGGACGAGGTCCCAGCCCGAGTCCGCGAGGCGCCGGGCGACGGCCGCGCCGATGCCGACGGTGCGGCCGACCCCGGTCACGAGGGCGAGGGGACGGGTCATGCGGCGGCTCTCCTTCGGTCGGTGCCGGGCGGCGGGCGCGGAGCGGTTCCCGCGCCGGGAGGGCCGCTCGCGCACGCCGGTGGGGCACGCCGTCGCACGCCGGTGGAGTCCGTTCGCGCACGCCGCCCCGCGAGACCGTGGACACGCTAGGGAGCCGCCTGACGGGGCGTCAAGGGAGTTTGTGGGAGCGCTCCTCCGCCGGAGCGGCGGACCGGCCGGCCTCCCGTCGCTCCTCCCGGCGGCGGCGCCACGCCAGGACGAAGCCGGTGCCGGCGGCGAGGGCGGGGAGGGCGGCGAGCGCCGTCAGGGAGGACAGCCAGCCGGGGGTGAGGAACGCCGTCTTGCCGCTCCTGTACTGGCAGGTCGCCTGCGGCGGGAAGAAGGAGTACTCCAGCGTCCTGGGCGGCGGGCTCCCCCAGCCCCCGCCCGCCGAGCAGGCCGACGACGGACCGGCGAGCAGCTCCCAGCCGGCCAGCGCGTACAGCAGGAGGAAGAGGGAGCCGGTCACGAGGAAGGCGGCCCCCGTGCGGCTCACCCGCTCGGCCCGGGTCCTCGGCTCCACCAGCGGGCCGCCGGGGCGCGGCTCGAACCAGTCCGCCACCAGCGCCGCGAACAGGCAGACGACCAGGATCGTCAGGGCGGCCCAGAGGAGCGCCTCCGGGACCCACGAACCCCCGAGGGAGGACACCTCACCCCGCTCGAACTCGCAGACGGTGGCCGGGGGGAACGCCTGGTCCCGGGTCCGCAGCAGCCGGCCGGGACCCTGGATCATCCCGTGGGCGCACCGCTCGTCGTACTCCAGCATGGCGAACAGGGCGAGCGCCGAGCCCACCAGCACCGCGCCGAGCGAGATCCCCACCGCGACCCACAGGCCGCCCGTCCGATAAGCGCCGTACGCACGCGTGTCTGGCATCCGCGCACCCTAGCGAACTCCGGACGCCGGGCCTCACCAGGCCAGGTCCTCCAGCGCGTCCAGGTCCGGCACCGCCGCCTCCGCCGGCTCGGAGCCGCCCGCGCCCGCCCGCAGCTCGGCCCAGATCGTCTTGCCGCGCCGCCCGTACCGCGTGCCCCAGCGCTCCGCGTACTGCGCGACCAGATAGAGCCCGCGCCCGCCCTCGTCCGTCGCCGCCGCGTGCCGCAGGTGCGGCGAGGTGCTGCTGCCGTCCGAGACCTCGCAGATCAGCGTCCGGTCGTGGAGCAGCCGCACGCGCACCGGATCCGCGCCGTACCGCACCGCGTTCGTGATCAGCTCGCTGAGGATCAGCTCCGCCGAGAACGCGAGCCCGTCGAGCCCCCACTCCGACAGCTTCGCCGCCGCCGCGTTCCGCACCGGCGACACCGCCGACGGGTCCCGCGCCACCTCCCACTCGGCGATCCGCTCCCGGTCGAGCAGCCGGGTCCGCGCCACGAGCAGCGCGATGTCGTCGCGCGGGGAGGGCGGGAGGAGCGCCGTCAGGACGTCCGCGCAGGTCTGCTCCGGAGTCCGGTCCGGGCGGGTGAGCGTGGACCGCAGCAGCCCGAGCCCCGTGTCGAAGTCCCGCCCGTGGTCCTCCAGGAGGCCGTCGGTGAAGAGCACCAGCTTGCTCCCCTCCGGCAGCCGCAGCTCCGTCGACGCGAACGGCGCCTCGCCCAGACCGAGCCCGAGCGGCAGCCCCGGTGACAGCTCGGGGAACTCCACCCGCCCGTCGGGGGCCACCAGGGCGGGCCCCGGGTGGCCCGCGCTCGCCACCGTGCACAGCCCGGACGCCGGATCGTAGATCGCGTACAGACAGGTCGCGCCGGTGATCCCCTCGTCGCGCCGCCGCCCCTCCCCGTCCACCCCCTCCGACTCCCGGGAGTCGATCCGGCCCGTCAGCTCGTCGAGGTGGCCGAGGAGCTCGTCCGGCGGCACGTCCAGGGTCGAGAAGTTGTGCACCGCCGTCCGCAGCCGCCCCATGGCCGCCGCCGCGTGCAGCCCGTGCCCCACCACGTCCCCCACCACGAGCGCCACCCGCGCCCCCGGCAGCGGGATCACGTCGAACCAGTCGCCGCCCACCCCGGCCTTCGCCGGGAGGTAGCGGTACGCGACCTCCACCGCGCTCTGCTCCGGCAGCACCCGGGGCAGCAGGCTCCGCTGGAGCGACACCGCCATCGCGTGCTCCCGGGTGAACCGGCGCGCGTTGTCGATCGCGACCGCCGCCCGCGCCGCCAGCTCCTCCGCGAACGACAGGTCCTCCTCCCCGAACGGCTCCTGGGTGTCCGCCCGCCAGAAGTTCGCCATCCCGAGGACCACCCCGCGGGCCAGCAGCGGCACCGTGAGCAGCGAGTGCATCCCGTACGCGAGGGCCTGCGCCGCCCCCTCCGGATCCTGCGCCCGCCAGCCCTCCGCCGCCGCCAGCTCCGGCTGCACCACCGCGTGCCCCGAGGCCAGCGCCATGGCCATCGGGGTGCTGGGCACGTCGAAGCGGACGGTGTCCCCGACCGGCTGGAGCGGCCGGTCCGTCCGCAGCCCGCTCAGCGCCGTCCGCTGCATCTCCGCCGGCGCCGCCGCCGTCTCCACGATCTCGGACGGCTCCTCCCCGCGCAGCACCGGCTCCAGGAGCTCCACCGTGGCGAAGTCCGCGAACCGCGGCACCGCCACCTCCGCCAGCTCCTCCGCCGTCCGTACGACCTCCAGGGTCGTCCCGATCCTGACCCCCGCCTCGTACAGCAGCTGGAGCCGGCCCCGGGCCAGCGCCGCCCGGCCGGACAGCGCCGCCAGCTCGGTGGTGTCCCGCATCGTCATCACGCAGCCGGACTCGGAGCCGTGCGGCAGCGTGGGCCGCACGCTCACCGCGAGCAGCCGGTCGCCCGCCCGGTGCACCTCGTCGGTCGCCGCCTCCCCCGACTCCAGGAGCTCGACCGTGCGCGGGTCGAGGCCCAGCTCCGAGACGTGCCGCCGCTCGGCCTCCGGCCCGAGGCCGAGCAGCCGGCGCGCCTCGTCGTTGGCCAGCAGCAGCCGGTGGTCGGAGTCGATGATCAGGACGCCCTCCCGGACGGCGTGCAGCACCGCCTCGTGGTGCTCCTTCATCCGGGTCATCTCGGCCGGCCCCAGGCCGTGCGTCTGCCGCCGCAGCCGCCGGCTCACCAGGGCCGCCCCGCCCACCGCCACCAGGAGCGCGCCGCCCGCCGCCCCGGCGAGCAGCGGCAGCCGGTCCTGGACGGAGTGCGCGATGTTCTCCACCTCGATGCCGCTGGTCACCAGGCCGACGATCTTGCCCCGGTCGTTCACCACGGGGACCACGGCCCGCACCGCGTCGTTCGGCGCGCCCTCGAAGATCTCCGTGTACGACTCGCCGTCCACCGTCGCCCGCGTGAGGTCGCCGACCGCCCGGCGGCCGATCAGGTCCGGCTGCGAGTCGGTGTACCGCATCCCGTCGGGGCCCAGGATCGCGATGAAGTCGAGCCGCGTGGCCCGCCGGATCGCCTCCGCCTCGTCCTGGAGCCGCGCCGTCGGATCGGGCGAGGCCAGCGCCTCGTCGATGCCCGGGGCGTTCGCGAGCGCCTCCGCGACCGCGAGCGAGCGGGCCCGGGCGTCCCGCTCGGTGTCCCGCCGTTCCTGGTAGAACGTGACGAACGCCGCCGCCACGATCACCAGGATCGCGATCAGCGCCTCCAGGGCGAAGACCTGCCCGGCGACGCTCCGCAGACCGGTCTCGCGCCGCCTCCCCCGCTCCCGCCGGACCCGCTTCCGCCCCCGGCCGGTGGCGGGCCCCGGGCCGTCCCGCCGCCTCCGCGCGGTCATCCCGTGCTCCGGGCGATCAGGAGCGCCACGTCGTCCGGCGCGCCCGGCCGGCGCAGCGCCCGCAGCAGCAGGTCGCAGGTCTCCTCCAGGGGCCCGCGCGCCTCGTCCAGCAGGCCCACGAGCAGCGCGAGCCGCTCGTCGATCGCCTCGTCGCGGGTCTCGATCAGACCGTCCGTGTAGAGCACCAGGCGGTCACCGGGCCGGAACGGCACCCGGGTCGTCCGGAAGGTGCCGCCGCCCACCCCCAGCGGCACCCCGGTCGAGAGCCGCACCAGCTCGGCCGGACCGTCCACCGGGACCCGCACGGGCGGCAGGTGGCCCGCGTTCGCGATCCGGCACCGCTGCCTGACCGGGTCGTGCACGGCGAAGAGACAGGTCGCGATGTAGTGCTCCAGGCCCTCCGTGATCCGGTCCAGGTGCCGCAGGACCTGCGTCGGGGACAGGTCGAGGTCCGCGAACGCGCAGGTCGCCGTCCGCAGCCGGCCCATCGTCGCCGCCGCGTCGATCCCGCTGCCCATCACGTCCCCGACGACCAGCGCCGTCTTGTCGTCGGGCAGCGGGATCACGTCGTACCAGTCCCCGCCGACCTCGCTCGACGCCTGCGCCGGCTGGTAGCGGGCCGCGACCTCCAGGCCCGCCCGCGCCGGCGGCGCCCCCGGCAGCAGACTGCGCTGGAGCGTCACCGCCGAGTTCCGCACGCTCTGGTACCAGCGCGCGTTGTCGATGCTCACCGCCGCCCGGGCCGCCAGCTCCGTCGCGAGCAGCACGTCGTCCCCGTCGAACGGCAGCGCGTTGCGGTCCCGCTTCATGTCGAGCGCGCCGAGCACCTCGCCGCGCGCGATCAGCGGCACCGCCAGGTACGAGTGGACCCCGGCCCTGGCCAGCATCTCCGCCGCCTCCGGGCTCCGCGCGATCCGGGACAGGTCGCCGGGGCCGACCTTCTCCACCAGGACCGGCAGACCCGTGTGCACGCACCGGGTGACCAGCCGGTCCGCCCCGTACATCGCGACCGAACCCGGCGGGTCGGCGGCCGGCAGTGCCTCCGTGGGTCCCGCCGCCTTCACCGCGAGCGCGCGGAACAGCGCGGGCCCCTCGTCCGGCGCGCCCGGCCTGCGCAGCGCCAGGACGGAGTCCAGGACGTCGACGGCGGCGATGTCCGCGAGCGCCGGCACCACGACCGAGGCCAGCTCGTCGGCGGTCCGCTCCACCTCCAGGGTGGTGCCGACCCGGGCCGAGGCGTCCGCGATGAGCGCGAGCCGCCGCCGGGACCGGTCCGCCTCCGCGTCCGCCCGGTGCCGCTCGGTCACGTCGATCACCGACGCCGCCACGCCCAGGACCCGCCCCTCGCCCCCCTCCAGGCGGTAGAAGGACACCGACCAGACGTGGTCGCGGTCCGGGTCGGCGGGGGTCCGGCCCACCGTGGAGTGGTCGAGCAGCGGCTCGCCCGACGCCAGGACCGTCCGCAGCACCTCCTCCACCCCCGGCGCGTCGATCCCCGGCAGCATGTCGGAGATCCGCCGCCCGGTGTGCAGCGCGGCCGGGATGCCGTTGATCCGCTCCAGGGCCGGGTTCACCAGGACGAAGCGCAGCGCGGTGTCGAAGACGGCGAGGCCGATCGGGGACTGGGAGACCAGCCGGTCGGAGAGGGCCAGCTCGGCCTCGACCCGCTCGACGACGGAGCGGTCGGCGGCGATGCCCAGGGCGTAGAGCCCGCCCAGGTCGTCGGTGAGCCGCATGTTGCGGAACTCCACCTGCCGGGTGGAGCCGTCCTTGTGCCGTACGGGGAAGGTGCCCGACCAGGTCGTGCCGGCGGCGAGCACCTCGCCGAAGAGGCGCATCGCCTCCTCCCGGTGGTCCTCGCCGACGATCAGCCGGGCCACGTACCGGCCGAGGGCCTCCTCGGCGCGGAAGCCGAAGAGGCTCTCCGCCTGCGGGCTCCACAGCACGATGCGGCCGCGCGCGTCCACCACGATGGCCGCGACCCCGAGCACGTCGAGCAGCCCCTTGCCGTCCAGGGGCACCCCGACCCGCCCCGCCGTCCCAGGGAAGGAACCGGCCGTCACCCTGCCTCCTCCCGCCGCGCCCGCGCTTTTCCTCCATGCTCCCCGCCCGGAGGCCGCGCCGCACCTAGGAGACGTCCACGGCCTTCCGCTTCTCGTACCGCAGCGCCGCCCCGGTCACGAGCGCGCCGACCCCTTCCCACAGGCCCACGCCCAGGAAGCCGGCCGGGGCGCGGCCGGTGGCGACGGCGAGGGTGAAGACCGCGCAGGTGAGGAGGCGGAAGGGGACCGTCCAGCGGAAGAACGCCTTCCAGTCGGCGAGCGCGGCCAGGACGTAGTAGACGCCCATGTTGAGCGCGGCCATCGAGGAGGCCGTCAGGAAGACCAGGGTGTGGTCGCCGTCCGCGCGCCCGCCGTCGGGCACCGGCTCGAAGCCCATGACCGTGAGCAGGGCGTCCGGGGCGACCAGGCCCACCACGCCGAGCGCGGCGGCGAGCACGCCGAAGACCGCCATGGTCCAGCCGGACAGGGAACGGGGCAGACGCACGGCGGTCCTCCGCGAGAGGGGAGCAAGGGGTACGGATCGAATGTGTGCTCGGATGTGAGCGCGCCCCTGCATATCGCGTGACGGGGCCCGACGGCCAATCGGGCCCCGCCCTGCGTCACTTCGGCGCCGCCACCGTCACGCCGCCGCCGTCCCCGCCGTCACGCCGACGCCGCCGTCACGTCACCGGCCCCGCCCCCCGTCACTTCAGCGCCGCCGCCATCATCCTCTGCGCCACCGGCGCCGCCAGGCCGTTGCCGCTGACCTCGGAGCGGGCCGCGCCCGAGTCCTCGATCATCACCGCGACGGCGACCTGCTTCCCGGTCGAGGGGTCCTTAGCGTACGAGGTGAACCAGGCGTACGGCGTCTTGCTGTTGTTCTCGCCGTGCTGCGCGGTGCCCGTCTTGCCGCCGACCTCCGCCCCGGCGACCGCCGCGTTCGTGCCGGTGCCCCGCTCCACCACGGTCACCATCGCGCTCCGCAGCTGCTCCGCCGTCGCGGAGGAGACGATCCGCCGGGTGTCGCCGTCCTCGAACGAGGTCAGCGCGTCGCCGTCGGAGTCGACGACCTCCGACACCATGTGCGGGGCCGCGAGGAGGCCGTCGTTGGCGATCGCCGCCGACACCATGGCCATCTGGAGCGGGGTGGCCGTCACGTCGAACTGGCCGATGCCGCTGAGCGCCGTCTGCGCCGGGTCCGTCTTCGACGGGTACACGCTCGTGTACGCCCGGACCGGCACGTCGAGGCCGGCGTCGTTGAAGCCGAACCTCTCCGCCATGGCCCGCACCTTGTCCTGCCCCAGGTCGGCGGCCATCTTGCCGAAGACGTTGTTGCAGGAGTACCGCAGCGCGGTGCGGATCGTCGCGTTCTCGCAGGGCGCCGAGGCGTTCTCGTTCCTCAGCACGGTCCGGGTGTGCGGCAGCGTGTACGGGTCGGGGCTCTCCGTCGCCGTGTCCACCGAGCGGTAGAGGCCGTCCTCCAGGGCCGCCGCCGCGACGACCAGCTTGAAGGTGGAGCCCGGCGGCAGCGGCTGCCGCAGCGCCCGGTTGACCAGCGGCTTGTCCGCGTCGCCGGTCAGCTCCTGCCAGGCCGCGCCGTCGTCCGTCCCGGAGATCCTCGACGGGTCGTAGGACGGCGTGGAGGCCAGGGCGAGGATCCGGCCGCTCACCGGGTCGACGGCGACGGCCGCGCCCTTCTTGTTCCCGAGCGCACGGTAGGCGGCCTTCTGCACGGCGGGGTCGATCGTGGTGAGGACCGTGCCCGGCTCCTGCTGCTCCCGGGTCACCGCGTCCAGCGGGTTCTTCAGCCGGTCGTCGGTGCCGTCGAGGACGTCGGCGTAGATGCCCTCCAGCTGGGTGGCGCCGTAGGCCTGCGAGCTGTAGCCGGTGACGGCCGCGTACAGCTCGCCGTCCGTGTAGGTCCGCCGGTACTCCAGGTCCGTCCCCTCCGTCCTCTCCGAGCCGGTGACCGGGGAGCCGGCCACGACGATGTTCCCGAGCGGCTGCGCGTACTGCGCGATCGTCTTCCGCCGGTTCTTCTGGTCGTCCGCGAGCGCCTGGGCCTCGTACGCCTGCACCCACGTGGCCCGGCCCAGGAGGGCGAGCACCAGGAGCAGCACGAAGACCGAGGTGTGCCTGATCGTCTTGTTCATCGCACTTGTCGGGACGAACGGAACGGCGGCGGGCGTTCCGGGTGCGTCCCGTTTCTCAGTGAACCTTCATGTCCGGATCCGTTCGGTCTGCTGTGCGATCATGCGGAGGCCCCGGGGGAGGGGCCACGAGCGCGTGGAGAACCACGGGGAACGGGAGGGGCCGGACGTGGGCGAGGAACGGGACGGGTCGCCGCCGACGTCACGTACGTGTACCCGGTCGCCCCGGCCGGCGGCGGCGACGAGGTCGTGCGCGTGATCGTGCGGCGCGAGACCGTGGTGAGCTGGGACGACCCGGCGAAGGTGGTCACGAAGGAGGGGACCCTCACCCTCCTGTCGTACAAGCTCGACATGACCAACGGCGGCTGCGGCGAGCCCACCGGCCACTTCCGGCCGGAGTTCGGCGGGGGAGCGGTGGACACCGACCCGGACGGCCGGAAGGTCGACCCCTACGACCGCACGGCACCGCTGGGCGGAGGCGAGGGCGGCGCCGGGAGCGGGGACGGCTGCGCGACGGCCACCCGGTCCTAGGGGGTGGCTCGTCGATCATGCCGGGCTCGCGGTGTCCGGTGCCGCACCTCGCCGCGTTGTCGTCGGTCGCCGACTCCCCCGTAGCCCTTCGGGCACGGGAGGCACCCCCACCGCGTCGCCTCCCTCCTCCGCCTTGCGATGCTTCCCCCAGGCCCTTGCGGGCCTGGGGAGACCCCATGCACCGGACACCGCTCCCCGATCCGGCCCGATCGACGAGCCACCCCCTGGCGGATCCCCCCGGGGGCCGGGCTCACCCCGCCCCCACGAACCCCGACTCGTACGCCAGGATCACCGCCTGGGTGCGGTCCCGGGCGCCCAGCTTCGCCAGGACCGCCGCCACGTGCGTCTTGACCGTGGCCGGGCCGACGCCCATCCGGGCGGCGATCTCCGCGTTCGTCAGGCCCGTCGCCACCAGGCGCAGCACCTCCGCCTCCCGCTCGGTGAGCCGCGCCGCCCAGGGCGGGGCCGCCGGGGGCCTGCGGCGGGCGTGCTCGGCGGCCAGACCGCGCACCGCCGCCGGATAGAGCAGCGAGTCGCTCCGCGCGACCAGCCGGACCGCGCTCACCAGCTCCTCCGCCCCCGCCCGCTTCAGGAGGAAGCCGGCCGCGCCCACGCGCAGCGCGTCGTACACGTAGGAGTCGTTCTCGAAGGTGGTCACCACCACGATCCGGGGCGGCTCCGCCATCCCCGCGAGGATCCGCTCGGTGGCCCGGATGCCGTCGACCTCCGGCATCCGCACGTCCATGAGGACCACGTCGGGGCGCGCCGCCCGCACCACGGACACGGCCTCGGCGCCGGTGGCGGCCTCCCCGACGACCTCAAGACCGGGCTCCGCCTCCAGGATGACCCGCAGGGCCGTCCGCACCATCCGCTCGTCGTCGGCGAGAACGATCCGCACGGTCTGCCGGGCCGCCGCCCGTCCGGCCTCCGTGTCGTCCACGCCCTCCCGCCCCGCCTCCCCCGCGCTCACCGGGGGATCCTCACCGCGAGGCGCCACACGCCGTCCGCCGGGCCCGCGTCGGCGGTGCCGCCGAGGCGCCGGGCCCGCTCCGCCATGCCGGGCAGCCCGCGTCCGCCGTGCGGGCGTGCGGCCGGGGGCCGCTCGGGCAGGGGGTTCTCCACGACGATCTCCAACTCCTCGGCACGGGCGTCGAGCCGTACGGTGACGGGCGCGCCGCCCGCGTGCCGGGCCGCGTTCGTCAGGCCCTCCTGGACGATCCGGTACGCCTCCCGCGACACCGACTCCGGTACGGGTTCCAGGGGCCCGGCCACGGTCAGCGCCACCCGCGGCCCCGCCCCGCGCACCAGCGCCTCCAGGGCGTCGAGCCCCGGGCCCACGCCCTCCACGGCCTCCTCGCCGCGCCGCAGCAGGCCGAGGGCCCGGTCCAGCTCGCCGACCGTGCGCCGGGTGGTCTCCTCGATCGCGGTCAGCGCCTCCCGCACGAACTCCAGGTCGGGCCCCTCGCCGTTCAGCACCCGGCGGGCCGCGCCCGCCTGGAGGGTGACCGCGCTCAGCGCGTGGCCGACCGAGTCGTGCAGCTCCCGGGCCAGCCGGTTGCGGGACTCCGCCTCCGCCGCGCGCCGCTCGGCCGCCGCGAGCCGGTCCGCCGGGCCCGGCCCGAGCAGCCGGGGCGCCCGCCGGGCGAGCAGGGCCCCGGTCGTGGCGGCGGTGCCCGCCAGGGCGAGCAGCATGAGCAGGGCCGCCGGAACCGCCGCCCAGGTCCACGGGAACCCGTCGAGCCCCCAGTACCGGACCGGTTCGGACGCCCGGAGCGACGGCGAGAACGGCAGCGCCGCCACCGTCGCCGCGAACGGCGGCAGGGCCAGGCTCGCGCCGCTGACCAGGGCTCCGGTGCCCAGGTGCAGGGTGAACCAGCCCGCCGTCCGCACCCTGGCCTCCCAGCCGCGCGCCGGGCCGTCCGCGAACAGACCGGCCGGCACCCCGCACAGCGTCCGGGCCGCCGCCACCGACATCGGCCGGGCCGGCGGGAAGAGCGCGGTCGCGGCCGCGAGCGGCAGCCCCACCGCGTACGCCCCGAACGTCACCGGGAGGTCGCCGGTGAACATCCCGCCCCCGCCCAGGAACAGGGCCATGACCACGGTGCCGACCATCCAGTACGGCATGAACAGCGCGCCGCCCAGGATCAGGTGCAGCCAGCGCAGCCTGGCCCGCTGTCCGAGGAGGGCCCCCGCCCACCGCCTCACGTCCCGGCGCTCCGCCGCCGCAGGAGGACGGCCGCGCACGCGGCCAGGAGGACACCGGTGATCATGTCGCCAGCGTAGGACAGCCGGGTGAGGGCGGTGACCCGCTCGGCGGGATCCGCCACAGGGAGCAGCGAGACGAGCGCCATGTAGGCGCCCCAGCAGCCGGCGGCGGCCGGCGCGACCCAGGCGGCGGCGAGCACGGGACGGACCCGGAGCCGGGCGGGCCGGCCCAGGACGAGCAGGAGGACGGCGACCGCGGCGACGGCGGTGAAGCCGAACCGCTGGACCTCCAGGACGTGGAAGTCGGCGTCCCGCTCGGCGGCCTGGCGGGCGGTCAGGCCCGTCGTGGCGCCCGCCGCCCACATCAGGTGGAGGGAGGCGGGCACGAGGGCGAGCACCGCGCCGGCCACGGCGGCGGCCCGCACCCGCGGGCCGGCGGGCAGCTCACCGAGGCGGCCCCGCCACAGCCGGCCCCAGCGGTCCCGGGCGTACAGGAAGGACAGGGCGCCGAGGGCCAGGCCCTGGAGGATGAAGCCGCCGTACACCACGGCGAACACCCAGGGTTCCAGGAAGGGTTCGGCGGGCGCGGCGGCCTTCTCGTCGCCGGTGACGAGGGCGGTCAGGAGCTGTGCCGGGTAGCCGGTCATGATCGGGGCGAGCAGCCCGGTCGCCGCCCACAGCGGCGGCACGAGGAGCCGTGCGGGCACCCGGCGCCCCCAGCCCTGGGTGAGCAGCAGGGCGAGGACGACGACGCACAGGTCCGCGACCACCGAGACCGCGTTGGCGACCACCATCGTCCCGGGGTGCTCCAGGAGCGCGCTGCCGGCCGGGATGCCGAGTTCACCGCCCGCCACCCAGACGCACTTGAGCGAGACGTACGGGAGGCAGGCGGCGATCGCGAGGCCGCGCAGCCACCGGCGGGCGGCGCTCGGACGGGCGTCGGCGGCGGCGGGCGCCGGAGCGGGGAGGCGTACGGTCGGTGTCATGCCCCCACGCTCCCGCGCGGACCCCGTACGCCACCTCCTCCCGCCCGGCGGACCGCCTCCGCCGCACGGGGGAGACGGCCTCCTCCGGTACGGGGACCGCACCCTCGTACGTGAGGAGCCCCGCCCGCGTCAGGCGCTCCTCAGGACCACCAGGCTCCGCGTCGCCCGGGTCATCGCGACGTACCGGTCCACCGCCCCCGCGACGCCACCGCCGAACGCCTCCGGGTCGACGAGGACGACCAGGTCGAACTCCAGGCCCTTCGCGAGGGACGGGGTCAGGGAGCGGACGCGGGGCCGCTCGCGGAACGAGGGGTCGCCGATGACGCAGGCGGTCCCCTCCGCGTGCTCCGCGAGCCAGGCGTCCAGGACCGCGTCCCGGTCCCCGGCCGGCCCGTACGCGACGGGGACGCCGCCGCGGCGGACGGACACCGGCACGTTGGCGTCCGGGAGCGCGGCCCTGACGACCGGCTCCGCCTCCGCCATGATCTCCTCCGGCGTCCGGTAGTTGACGGACAGGGAGGCCACCTCGATCCGGTCGATCCCGACCCGCTCCAGACGCTCCCGCCACGACTCGGTGAACCCGTGCCGGGCCTGGGCGCGGTCCCCGACGATCGTGAGGCTCCGCGACGGGCAGCGCGCGAGCAGCATCCGCCACTCCGCGTCGGTCAGCTCCTGCGCCTCGTCCACCACGATGTGCGCGAAGGGACCGGCCAGCGGGTCCGGCGCGGCGGCGGGCAGCGCGCCCTCGTCGATCAGGCTCTCCTGGAGGTCGCGCCCGCGCAGCATCCCCATCGCGCCCTCGCTCTCGTCGATCACCACGTTCTCCAGCAGGCTCGCGGTGACCTCGGCCCGGCGGGCGCGCTCGGCGGCGACGGCGGCCTCCCGCCGGCGCCCGAGCCGCGTCGCCTCCGGGTCGCCGAGCCGCCGGCGGGCCGCGTCCAGGAGCGGCAGGTCGGACACCGTCCACGCGTGCGCGTCCGCGTCCGCGCGCCGCAGCCGCCGCACCTCGTCCGGGCCGAGCCAGGGCGCGCACAGGCGCAGATAGGCGGGGACCGTCCACAGGTCCCCGACCAGGTCGGCCGCCTCGATCAGCGGCCACGCGCCGTGGAGCGCGGCCGTCAGCTCCCGGTCCCCGCGCAGCGACGCCCGGAACTCGTCCTCGGGGACCTCGGCGCCGAGCCCGTCCCGCAGGATCTCGGCCAGCTCCTCCCAGATCTGCTCGCGCGCCTCGTTGTGCGGGGTCCCCGCCTCCGGCGCCTCGAACGCCCGCGCCCAGTCGCGGGCGGTCAGCCGGACCTCGCCCCACGGGGTCGTGACCGTCGTCGCCTCCGCCGGAGGCGTCTCGTAGAACCGGACGGCCGTCTCGATCGCCCCCACCATGTCCGCCGAGGACTTCAGGGCGGCCGCCTCCGGATCGTCCTCGGCCACCGCCCCCGCCCCCTCCGCGACGAGGTCCCGCGGCGTGCAGGTCCGCACCCCCTCCTCGCCGAGACCGGGCAGGACGTCGGAGACGTAGTCCAGATACGGCTGGTGCGGCCCGACGAACAGCACGCCGCCCCCGCGGCGCCCGAGGCGCGGATCCGCGTACAGGAGGTAGGCGGCGCGGTGCAGGGCGACGACGGTCTTGCCGGTGCCCGGGCCGCCGTCCACGACGAGCGCGCCCCTGGAGCCGGCCCGGACGACGGCGTCCTGGTCGGCCTGGATGGTGCCGAGCACGTCCCGCATCCGGGCCGACCGGGTGCCGCCCAGGCTCGCGACGAACGCCGACTGGTCGTCGAGCGCCGCGTGCCCCTCCAGGCCCTCGGCGGTGAACACCTCGTCCCAGTAGTCGTTGATCCGGCCGCCGGTCCAGCGGTACCGGCGGCGGCTGGCGAGCCCCATCGGGTTGCCGTGGGTCGCCCCGAAGAACGGCTCGGCGGCCGGGGAGCGCCAGTCGATCAGCAGGCGGCGGCCGGTGTCGTCGGTGAGCCCGAGCCGCCCGACGTACACCGGCTCGGAACCGTCCGCGCCGACGACCCGGCCGAGGCACAGGTCGAGGCCGAAGCGGCGCAGGGTCCGCAGGCGCGCGGTCAGCCGGTGGATCTCGGCGTCCCGCTCCATCGCCTCGCGCCCGATGCCGCCGGGCGCCCTCCGCAGGACGTCGAGCCGCCCGGACAGTTCGGCGACGGACCGCTCCAGGCTCTCCGCGACGGCGGCGAAGTGCCGCTCGTCGGCGGCGATCAGCGCCGGGTCGGCCTTGGCGGAGAGCCGGTCGGGAAGGTCGAACGCGCTGGTCGCGGCGGCGGGGCGGAGAGGGACGGAGGAAGAGGTGGGCACGTGGTGGGTCTCCCGTTTCGCAGTGTCTGACCTGGGTCTTTTCCGGGCAGGTCGGCGATTCTGCGGCACGGAGGGGGCCTTGCCGCAAGCCCCCCTGTGCGCTATACGTTGAGAGTGGCGAGGGGAGGGCCCGCTCCCGTACGCGCCATCTCCTCAGGCCCGGCGGCGCGGAAGCCGCAGCGAGGCCAGTCCCGTCAGGGTCAGGAACCCGGCGCTGATCAGCAGGCTCGTGCCCAGCGCCGACGTCACGGACCGGCCCGCCAGCGAACCGAAGACCGCTATCGCCAGCGCCCCCGCCGTCTGCCGGACCGCGTTCAGGAGCCCCGCCGCCGTCCCCGCCCGCTCCGCCGGAACGGCCTCCAGCATCGCGGCGATCAGCGGCGGCAGCGAGAACCCCGCCCCGAGGGCCAGCGGCACCAGGAGCAGGGCCTGCACCGGCAGCGGGGTCCCCGCGTCCACGGCGAGCAGCCCGAGGAGCCCGGCCACCGCGACCGCCTGGCCCACGACGATCGGCAGCCGCGCCCCGTACCGCGCCGCCGCCTTCGCCGACAGGACGTTCACCCCGGCGAGCAGCCCCGTCATCGGCAGGAACATCAGCCCCGCGCCGAGCGCCGAGAGCCCGAGGACCTGCTGGAAGAAGAGGCCGAACACGAAGACCATGCCGTAGAAGGCCACGCTGTTGGCCGCGCCCGCCGCCACCGTCACCGCCACCGTCGTGTCCCGGAAGAGCCCGAGCGGCACCACCGGGTCGCGCCGCCGGGCCTCGACCACCAGGAACGCGGCGAAGGAGACCACCGCGGCCCCCAGCGCCCACCACCCCCGCGTGCTGCCCTCGATGGCGGCGAAGGTCAGCGCGCCGAGCGCCGCCGCCGTCAGCTGCCCCGGCAGGTCCAGCGGCGCGGGCCGGCGGGCCGAACGCGCCACCCGGGCGAGCAGGACCAGCGCGGCGAGGCCGAGCGGCAGGTTGACGAAGAAGACGCCGCGCCAGCTCCAGGCCGTCGTCAGCGCCCCGCCCGCGACCGGGCCGAGCGCCACCGCGACCGTCCCGCCCGCCGCCCACAGCGACACCGCGCGGGCCCGCCGCCCCGGATCGCCGTACGCCTCCCGTACGAGCGCGAGGGAGGCCGGCAGCATCACGGCCGCCGCCGCGCCCTGCACCGCCCGGGCCGCGAGCAGCGCGGGGAGGCCGGGGGCGAGGCCGCAGGCGGCCGAGGCGAGCGTGAAGACGACGACCCCGGCGCCGTACGCCCGGCTCGCCCCGATCCGGTCCGCGAGCGCCCCGCTGGACAGCAGCAGCGCGGCGAGGACCAGCGCGTACGAGTCGACCACCCACTGGAGGCCGGTCATGCCGGTCCGCAGGTCGGCGCCGACGGCGGGCAGGGCGACGTTGACGACCGAGGTGTCGAGGGTGACGAGGGCGAATCCGAGCATCGCGGCGGCGAGGGCCGGACCGGGGGAGGGCGGGGGCCCGGGGACGACGGGGGCTCCGGAGACCCCCGGGGTCCCGGGAACGCCAGAGGCTTCGGGAACTCCAGGGATTTCGGGCACGGCAGAGGTTTCGGGCACGACAGGGGTTTCGGGCACGACAGGGGTTTCGGGAACAACAGGGGCTTCGCCACGGACCGTTGAGGACATGACCCCAGCTTCGTGACCTGCGGACCCGTACAGTAGTGGCCCGAATGCCATACGACCGGAGGTTCTGGCCATGCCGACCGCGTCCCGCGTCCGGCGCGTCGCCGTGATCGCCGCCCCGCCCGTCTCGATGTTCAACCTCGCCATCCCGGAGATGCTGTTCGGCAAGGTCGAGATCGACGGCGGACCCGGGTACGAGACGGTCATCTGCACCCCGGACCCCGGGCCCGTCGCCACCACCGGCGGCCTCGACCTGACGGTCCCGCGCGGGCTCGACGCCGTGGCCGGGGCGGACACGGTGGTCCTCGCGGGCAGCGGCTCCTACACCGACCCCGACCCGCGCATCCTCGACGCGCTGCGCGCCGCCGCCGGGGCGGGCAAGCGGATCGCGTCCATCTGCACCGGCGCCTTCGCGCTCGCCGAGGCCGGGCTGCTCGACGGCCGCGCGGCCACGACGTACTGGACGTACCGGCCGCTGCTCGCCGCCCGCCACCCGGCCGTGGACCTCCAGGACGACGTCCTGTACGTGCAGGACGGCCCCGTCCTCACCTCCTCCGGGTACGCGGCGGGCATCGACCTCTGCCTGCACGTCATCCGCACCGACCACGGCGCCGCCGTCGCCAACACCGTCGCCCGGCTCGCCCTCGTCGCACCCGTACGGCCCGGCGGCCAGGCCCAGTTCACCCAGACCCCGCTGCCGCCCGAGCGCGGGGTCTCCTTCGCCGACACGCGCGCGTGGGCGATGGAGCACCTCGACGAGCCGCTCGGCCTCGCCGACCTCGCCCGGCGCGCCGGGGTCTCCGTCCGCACCCTCTCGCGCCGCTTCCACGCCGAGACCGGCGTCAGCCCCCTCCAGTGGCTGCTCCACCAGCGCGTCGAGCGGGCGAAGGAGCTCCTGGAGACCACCACCCTCCCCATGGACCCGCTGGCCTGCGCCTGCGGCCTCGGCACGGCGGACTCCCTGCGCGGCCACCTCCTGCGCCGCACCGGGCTCACCCCGAGCGCCTACCGCGCCGCGTTCAGCCGCCTGCCGGGGAGCGGCGACCACCGGGTGCTCCGGCTCACACCGCCCCCGCACGCGGAATGAAACGGGCCGGTGGGAGCGTTCCCCGCACCGAACACCCCACATCGACCCCCTCGTCACCCCCCGGAGAGAACCCCATGCGCGTCGAGATCTGGAGCGACATCGCCTGCCCCTGGTGCTACATAGGAAAGGCGCGCTTCGAGAAGGGGCTCGCCGCCTTCGCGCACCGCGACGACGTCGAGGTGGTGCACCGCTCCTTCGAGCTCGACCCCGGCCGCCCCAAGGGTGACACGGCCCCCGTCCTGGAGATGCTGGCGAAGAAGTACGGCCGCACCCTCGACGAGGCCCGGGCCATGGAGGCGCACGTCGCCTCCAACGCGCACTCCGAGGGCCTCGGCTACCGCACCGAGGGCCGCGACCACGGCAACACCTTCGACATCCACCGGCTGCTCCACCTCGCCAAGGCGCGCGGCCGGCAGAGCGAGCTCCTGGACCTGGCCTACCGGGCCAACTTCGCCGAGGAGCGCTCCGTCTTCGACGCCGGGACCCTGGTGGCGCTCGGCGTGGAGGCCGGTCTCGACGAGGCCGAGGTCCGCGCCGTCCTCGCCGACGGGACCGCCTACGCCGACGACGTACGGCAGGACGAGCGCGAGGCCGCCGAACTCGGCGCGAACGGCGTGCCGTTCTTCGTCCTCGACCGCCGCTACGGCGTCTCCGGCGGCCAGCCCGCCGAGGTCTTCACCCAGGCCCTCGAACAGGCCTGGCAGGGCCGCGCCCTCCAGCCGCTCGGCGCCGACGCGGAGGCCTGCGGCCCGGACGGCTGCGAGGTCCCGGGAGCCTGAGCCGGTCCCGCCCCGGCCCTGATCGGGGGCCTGAGCCGGTCCCGCCCCGGCCCTGATCGGGGGCCTGAGCCTGTCCCGCCCCGGCCCGGACTTTCGCTCCCGCCGTCTCCGGGCCGGGCCCTCTCGCCCACTCCGACCTGCGGCGATAAGCCGCGCTTGGACGTTCCCCCGGGTGGGAGCGCGATTGACGGGCGATCACCGGGGATCCAGGGTGGGGCCATGGATTCCCTCGACCAGCCCCTCGGCGGCGCCGAGTTCGCGCCCAAGAAGACCTACCTCAACACCTCCACCTGCGGGCTGATGCCCCGCCGGACCGTCGAGGCCGTCACGCTCCTCGCGCGGGAGACCGCCGACGGGCGCCCCGGCGGGTCCGGGAGCTTCGAGATCGTCGACGAGGCCCGGGCGACCTTCGCCCGGCTCGCCGGGGTCGCCCCCGAGCGCGTCGCCGTCGGCAGCTCGGTCGCCGTGCACTGCGGGATGATCGCCCAGTCGCTGCCCGCCGGATCCGAAGTCCTCTTCCCCGAGGGCGACTTCTCCTCCGTCATCACCCCCTTCACGGTCCGCGGCGACCTCAAGGTCCGCTTCGCGCCCCTCGACCGGCTCGCCGCGTCCGTGCGCCCGGAGACCGACCTCGTCGCCCTCTCCGCCGTGCAGTCGTCGGACGGCCGGACGGCCGACCTCGCGGCGGTACGGGAGGCCGCGGCCGCCCACGGCGCCCGCACCCTCCTGGACGCCACCCAGGCGGCGGGCTGGCTGCCGCTGCGCGCGGGGGAGTGGGACTACACGGTCGCGGGCGGCTACAAGTACCTGCTCTGTCCGCGCGGGGCGTCCTTCCTCACCGTCACCGAGGAGGCGCAGGACTCGCTCGTCGCCATCCACGCCAACTGGGTCACCGGCGAGGAGCGCTGGGCCAACAGCTACGGCCCGGTCCGCGAACTCGCCCGCTCCGCGCGCCGGTTCGACGAGCCGATGGCCTTCCTCTCGTACCACGGGGCGGCCCGCTCGCTCGCCCTCCTCGAAGAGGTCGGCATCGAGCGGATCGAGGCCCACGACAAGGGGCTCGCGGTCCGCTTCCGGGCCGGGCTCCGCTCCCTCGGGCACGAGCCGGTCGCGGACGACTCGACGGTCGTCGCCGTCCCGGGCCTCGGGGACCGCGCGGACGCCCTGGAGAGGGCCGGCGTCCTGCTCTCGGCCCGCGCGGGCAACCTGCGGGCCTCCTTCCACCTGTACAACACGACGGCGGACGTGGACCGGGCCCTGGACGTCCTGGCGGGCTGAGACCGGGGGAGGGGGGAGGGGGTCACCCCTCAGCAGACCGTCACCCCTCAGCAGACCGTCGCCCCCGGCGGGCAGTCGCCCGCCTCCTCCGTCTCCTCGCGCAGGTTCTCCGCGACGAGGTCGAGCAGCCGGGCCAGCTCCGCCCCGTCCGCCGGGGAGAGGCCGCCGAGCGAGAGCGACTCCAGGTCCCGCCAGACGTCCTCGACGCCGGTGCGCAGGGCCTGGCCCTTCCCCGTCGCCTCGACCAGGACCGCGCGCCGGTCCGCCGGGTCCGGGCCCCGGCGGACGTGGCCGGACTGCTCCAGCCGCTGGAGCATCTTCGTCACCGTCGACGGGTCCAGGCCCAGGGACTGGATCAGCTCCGACTGCCGGACCGGTCCGCAGTCCCACAGGCGCATCATCATCAGCTCCTGGCCCGGGTAGAGCCCGAGCTCGCGCAGCCGTCGTCCCATGGCGATCCGGTGCATCCGCGCGACCCGCGCCAGGGAGTGGCCGACGGGCCCGCAGCGCGTGGCGGCGAGCGGCGGCTCGGTACAGACGGGGTCGGTTCCTGACACGGGGGCTCCTCGGGACGTCGTCACACAAAGATTACCTTGGTCGGCCAATGAATGGGTTACAGTGGCGTTCGAACCAGATATTTGGCCGACCACACAAGCCAGATAATTGGTCGACCACATACCTTGCGCGAAGGGATCGCCATGACCACCGCCTTCGATCCGATCGACCTCGCCGGCACCCGGCTCGCCAACCGCATCGCCATGGCCCCCATGACCCGCAGCCGGGCCGAGGGCCTGAGCCGCACCCCCACCCCGCTCGTCGCGGAGTACTACGCCCAGCGCGCCTCCACCGGCCTCATCATCACCGAAGGCATCCAGCCCACCGCCATCGGCCAGGGCTACCCCGACACCCCCGGCCTGTACACCGCCGAGCAGATCGCCGCCTGGCGCGAGGTCACCGACGCCGTCCACGAGAAGGGCGGCCGGATCTTCGCCCAGCTCATGCACGCCGGCCGGATCAGCCACCCCGAGGTCCTCGACGGCGACCTCCACCCCGTCGGCCCCTCCGCCGTCGCCCCGGCCGGAAAGCTCTACGCCGGCAGCGGCCTCATCGAGTTCGTCGCTCCGCGCGAGCTGACCGCCGACGAGGTGCGGGAGACGATCGCGGGCTTCGCCGCCGCCGCCCGCAACGCCGTCGAGGCCGGTTTCGACGGCGTCGAGATCCACGGCGCCAACGGCTACCTGGTCCAGCAGTTCCTCGCCACCGGCTCCAACCACCGCACCGACGAGTGGGGCGGCCCGGTCGAGAACCGCGTCCGCTTCGCCGTCGAGGTCGTCCGGGCCGTCGCCGCCGAGATCGGCCCCGAGCGCACCGGCCTGCGGATCTCCCCGGCCAACACCTACAACGACATAGCCGAGACCGACACCGACGCGATCTACCCGGCCCTCGTCGCCGCGATCGACCCGATCGGCATCGCCTACCTGCACGTCACGGAGCCCGCGCCCGAGGTCCGCGAGCTGACCCTCGCCCTGCGCAAGGCGTTCTCCGGCACCTTCGTCCTCAACCCGGCCACCGAGGGCCCGACCGGCCCCGACGCCCTCGCCCTGATCGAGGACGGCACCGCCGACCTCGTCGCCTACGGCGCCCTCTTCATCGCCAACCCCGACCTGCCCGCCCGCCTGAAGGCCGGCGGCCCCTACAACACCCCGGACCCCGCCACCTTCTTCGGCGGCGACCACCGCGGCTACACGGACTACCCGGCGCTGTAACCGTCCGGGCGTACGGCGAAGGGGGCGGGATCCCGGCACCGGGACCCCGCCCCCTCCCGCCGTACGACAGGCCGTACGACAGGCCGTACGACAGGCCGTACGACCTACTTCCAGGCCTCCGTCACCGCCCGGCGCGCGCCCTCCAGGTCCACCGCGCGGCCCGTCTCGCCGAGCGCCGCGCCGAGCGCGGCGAGCGAGGACTGCACGGCGCCCGGAGTCGCGTCCACCCCGTAGTGGTTGACCCGGATCATCTCCCCGGACAGCGCCCCGCCGCCCGCGATCAGCGGCAGCGACGGATCGGCCGCGAGCGCCTTCGCCACCAGCTCGGCGGCGTTCACGCCCTCCGGCGCGCGCAGCGTCGTCGCCACCGGGGCCGCGTCCCTCGCCTCGTACACGTACGGCTCCAGACCGCCGCCGAGCGCGAGCGCGCCCGCGCGGGTCGCGGCCGCCGCCGAGGCGTGCCGTGCCATCAGCGCGTCCAGGCCCTCCGCCTCGATCCGCTCCACACAGGCCTCCAGGGCCAGCATCTCCAGCTGCGCCGGCGCGTGGAGCAGCGCCTTCCGGCCCCCGTCGATCCAGCGCTCCTTCCAGTCCAGGAGCGAGAGGTACGAGCGGCGCGGCGCGGCCGGGTTGGCGGCGAACCGCTCCCAGGCCCGCGCGCTCACCGACACCGCGGACACGCCCGCGGGGCCGCCCATCGCCTTCTGCGCGCCGATGATGCACATGTCCACGCCCCAGGCGTCCGGCAGCACCGGCTCCGCGCCGATCGACGCCACCGCGTCCAGGTAGAACAGCGCGCCGTGGGCCCGCACGACCTCGCCGATCTCCGCGACCGGGTTGGTGTTGCCCGTCGCCGCCTCCGCGTGCACCAGGGACACGAAGTCGATCTCCGGGTGCTCGGCGAGCGCCCGTTCCACCTGCTCCGCCGTCACCGCCGCGTGGAAGGGCACCTCCAGGTCGACCACGGTCGCGCCGCAGTCCCGCAGCCAGTTCCCGAAGGTCTGCCCGTACGGGCCGGTGACGACGTTCAGCGCGGTCGAACCGGCCCGCGCCCCGCTCCGGATGCACCCTTCGAGCGGCAGCAGCGCCTCGCCCTGGGTGATCACCACGTCCTGCTCCGTGGAGAGCAGCGCGGCCACCCGCCGCTCGATCGACGCGAAGTGCGCGGCGGTCAGCGGGGTTAGGTCCAGGAGCGGGTGCGTCACGGTCACGGTGGTGCCTTCTTCGGTTCGGTCCGGCCGGGTTCCGGCGGTACGGAGGGAGCTCCGGATCAGGGTACCCAGCGGCCCCGGCCGCCCCGGGCCGACGGCGGCCGGGCCCGTCCTCGTACAGTGCGGTCATGAGCGATCACGCGGTGCTGCACGTGAAGGGGCGGGTGCTCGTCGGCCCCGAGGACGTCCGGGACGAACTGTGGTGCGTCGGCGGGCGGATCACCTTCGACCGGCCCGCCGCCGAGGCGGTGACCGTCGAGGGCTGGGTCCTGCCCGGACTCGTCGACGCCCACTGCCACGTCGGCCTCGACCGGCACGGGCCCGTCGACGCGGAGACCGCCGAGAAGCAGGCCCTCACCGACCGGGACGCCGGGACCCTGCTGATCCGGGACGCCGGCTCGCCCTCCGACACGCGCTGGATCGACGACCGCGAGGACCTGCCGAAGATCATCCGCGCGGGGCGGCACATCGCCCGCACCCGCCGCTACATCCGCAACTACGCCCACGAGATCGAGCCCGCCGACCTCGTCGCGTACGTCGGCCGGGAGGCCCGTCGCGGCGACGGCTGGGTCAAGCTCGTCGGCGACTGGATCGACCGCGAGGTCGGCGACCTCACCGCCTGCTGGCCGCGCGCCGAGGTGGAGGCGGCCATCGCGGAGGCCCACCGGCTCGGCGCCCGGGTCACCGCCCACTGCTTCGCCGAGGACTCGCTCCGCGACCTCGTCGAGGCCGGGATCGACTGCGTCGAGCACGCCACCGGGCTCACCGAGGACACCATCCCGCTCTTCGCCGAGCGGGGCGTCGCCATCGTCCCGACCCTGGTCAACATCGCGACCTTCCCGCACCTCGCGGACGGCGGCCAGGAGAAGTTCCCCCGCTGGTCGGCCCACATGCGACGGCTGCACGAGCGGCGGTACGACACGGTCCGCGCCGCCTACGACGCGGGCGTCCCGGTCTTCGTCGGCACCGACGCGGGCGGCTCCCTCGCCCACGGCCTGGTCGCGGAGGAGGTCGAGGAGCTGACCCGGGCCGGCATCCCGCCGGTCGAGGCCCTCTCGGCCACCGCCTGGGGAGCCAGGGCCTGGCTGGGCCGCCCCGCCCTGGAGGAGGGCGCCCCCGCCGACCTCGTCGTCTACGGCGAGGACCCGCGCGCGGACGTCCGCGTCCTGGCGGCGCCGCGGCGGATCGTCGTCGAGGGGCGGATCGTGGGCTGACCGGGCGGCGGCCCGGGGACGCCCGGCGCCTCGACGAACCGGTGCGGGTCGCCGGCCACCAGGGCCGTCCCGCTCGCGGTCCGCCCGCCCGCGACCACCCAGCCGTCGGAGCCCGCGGTGCCGGGCCCGTCCGTCGCGAACGGCTCCGTCCACTCCTCGCCGAGCCGCCGCGCGACCTCCTCGCACCACAGCTCGGTGGGGAAGCCCGCGAAGAGGAGGGGGGCGAGAGCCGGACCCGTCGGGCGAAGACGTCCCGGCCGAGTTCGGCGGCGCCGAGGAACGCGGCCGTGGTGCCCTGCGCCCGGTGCCGCTCCACCTCCGGCTGCCAGGCGCGGTCACGGGCGGTGACCCGCCCCTGGGCGAAGGCGAGTTCGTCCGGGTCCCCGGTCCGCAGAGGCGGGACGCCCCGGGCGTCCCGGCGGACCGCGATGCTCACGGGGAAAGTCTCCCGTCCCTGCCTTTCCATGAAAACTTAGGTTAGGCTGACCTAAATTAATCTGCAGTAATCAAAGGGGAGGGGATCACGGTGGGTCACGGCTGGCAGGGCGCCGTCCTCAAGCTGATGCGCGGCAAGGACTTCACGTTCACCGTGACGGGTGCCGAGCAGGTCACCGAGGACTACCGGCGGGTGCGCTTCACGGACGGCGGCCTCCTCGCCGCCGCCGGGATCCACCCGACGATGTGGGTCCGCCTCTGGTTCGACGACGGCGGCAAGCCGCACCAGCGCGCCTACACCCTCGTCGACCCGGACGCGGAGGCCGGCACCTTCGGCCTGGAGTTCGCCCTCCACGAGGGCGTCGCGAGCCGCTGGGCCCGGGACTGCGCCCCGGGCGACACCGTGGAGGCCACCCTCCAGGGCACCGGCTTCGAGGCCCCCGACCCGCTGCCCGGACGGCTCCTCGTGGTCGGCGACACGGCCTCCCTGCCCGCGATCAACTCGCTGCTCGACGCCTTCCCGGAGCTCCCGGCCACCGTCTGGTTCGAGACCCGGCACGCCTCCGACGACGACCTGCCGTTCCGCGTCGACCCCGAGCGGCACGACCTGCGCCGGGTGCCGCGCGAGAAGGGCGGCGCCGAACTCGTCGCCCGCGTGAAGGCCGAGCTGCCCGCGCTCGCCGACCCCTCCTCGTACGTCTGGATCGCCTGCGACACCTCCACCACCCGCACCCTCGGCGGGTACGCGCGCAAGGAGCTCGCGCTGCCCAAGGAGCGCGTCCACGCCCTCGGGTACTGGCGCGACAGCTGAGCGCACCGGGTTGACGATCCGTTACCCGGAGGCGGAGCCGGTCGTTCACATCCCTGCTCGTCCCCCGCTCGCCGTTCCCGCCCGCGCCCGCGGTCGTCCTCGCGTACGAAACACGCGGGACGAGCGGGAACGGTTGTAGCGAAAAGAATCGAAAATGAACACGGAAACCCCCCTTTGGGGTGAACTGGCGTCAGGTGACCGCCGGTTCACTCTCCGTGCGTAAAGATTCCGGTGTCCCAAGTCGCCGGGTCCGCGCCGAGCCACCGTCCCCGTGGTGAGCGGCCGGCGACGCCATGTCTCCTGTGGGGGTTCCACCACCTTGAACAGCAACACCTTCCGCATGCCCGTACGCCGTTCCGCGGCCGCCGCGGCCGTCGCCGCCCTGGCCGTCGGCCCCGTGCTCCTCGCGGCCCCCGCGGCGCACGCCACGGGCGGCGAAGGACGCGCCACCGCCGCCGTCCTGCGGACCGGCCTCGACGTCTCCCTCCTGGGCAAGACGGTGAACGTGCCGGTCCGGGCCTCCCTCAACGAGGTCAAGGCGCCGGAGAGCGAGAACGAGACCGCGCTCTCCGTGAAGGTGCGGGGGGCCGAGAACGGCGAGCCGGTCGACATCCTCAAGGCCGACGTCGCCACCTCCGAGGCCACCGTCGACGAGGAGAGGGCCGAGGGGTACGTGAACCTCGTCAAGGCGCGCGTGCACGTCCCCGGCCTCCCGCTGCTCTCCCTCGTCGAGGTCGAGAAGGTCACCTCCAAGGCGCTGTGCGAGGTCGGCGAGCGGCCGGTCGCCGAGTCCAACGTCCTCGGCCACGTGACCGTCCTCGGCAAGAAGACCACCCTCTCCGCGGGCGGCCGGACCCGGGTCAGCGTGCCGAAGGTCGGCGAGGTCACCCTGGACCTCTCCCGCACCACCACGACCTCCCGCACCGCCGCGGCGACCGCCCTCGAACTCAAGGTGAAGGTCAACCCGCTGGACCTGGGCGTCGCCGAGGTCGACGGCACGGTGACCCTCGCCGAGGCGACCTGCGAGACGCCCAAGGGCACGAAGCCCACGGAGAAGCCGACCGCGAAGCCCACGGAGAAGCCGACCGGGAAGCCGACGGAGCGGCCCTCCGAGCAGCCCCGGCCCTCCGCCGAGCCGAGCGACGACGGCGGCATCAGCACCAACAACGGCGGCAGCACCCCCACCCAGAACCTCGCCGAGACCGGCGGCAGCTCCACCACCCCGTACATCGCGGCCGGGGCGCTCGCCCTCGTCGTGGCGGGCGGCGGCGCGCTCGCGCTGATCCGTTCGCGCGCCCGCTCGCGCGGCTGACGGCCCGAGGGGGAGCGCCGGGGGCGCGGGGGGAAGCAGGACGGCGGGGCCCGGGGAGGGCGGCGGTGACGACATCGCCCTCCTCGGGCCCCGGCCCGTTCTCGGGAACGGGCGGCGGAGGCCCCCTCGGCCGCCGCTCAGCCGCCCATCAACAGCGCCTGGTCGAGCGCCTGGAGGAAGCGGTTCGTCGTCGCCCGGTCCCGGACCGCGAGCCGCAGCCAGTTCCGGTCGAGCCCCGGGAACGTGTCGCCCCGGCGGGCCGCGAAGCCCAGCGACCGCAGCCGCTCCCGCACCGCGTCCGCCCCGTCGATCCGGACGAGCACGAAGGGGCCCTCGGCCCCCGCCACCGTCCGCACCTCGTCGAACTCCGCGAGACCGGCCAGCAGATGGGCCCGCTCCATCCCGATCCGGTGCGCCGCGTGCTCGGCCTCCGCGAGCGCCGCCCGCGACATGCAGGCCTCCGCCGCCACCAGGGCGGGCGTCGACACCGGCCACAGCGGCTGCGCCCGTTCGAGCTCCGCGATCGTGCCGGGCGCGGCGAGCACGTACCCGATCCGCAGCCCCGCCAGGCCCCAGGTCTTGGTGAGGCTCCGCAGCACCACGAGCCCCGGCACGTCCGTCCGCCCGGCCAGCGACTCCCGCTCGCCCGGCACCGCGTCCATGAAGGCCTCGTCCACCACCAGGGTCCGCCCGGGCCGGGCGAGCGCGGCGATCGAGGCGGCCGGGTGCAGCACGGAGGTCGGATTGGTGGGGTTCCCGATCACCACCAGGTCCGCGTCCTCCGGAACCGCCGCCGGATCCAGCCGGAAGCCGTCCTCCTCGCGCAGCAGCACCCGGTCCACCTCGTGCCCGGCGTCGCGCAGCGCCGCCTCCGGCTCGGTGAACTGCGGGTGCACCACCACCGGCCGCCGCGCCGGCAGCGCCCGCGCGAGCAGCACGAAGGCCTCCGCCGCGCCGGCCGTGAGCAGCACCCGGTTCGCGGGCAGATCGTGCCGCTCGGCGACCGCGGCCCGCGCGACCCGGCCGTCGGGGTAGGCGGCGAGACCGGTCAGGGAGTCGGCGATGCGTCTGCGCAGCCAGTCCGGAGGCGTGTCCGTCCGGACGTTGACCGCGAGATCGATGAGTTTCTCGTCCCTGACCTCGGCGTCACCGTGGTGGCGAAGGTCGTGGGCGTCGGTATGCGTGTGCATGTCCATGGCCGCCGTCGTGTGGGGGGTGGGGATGGTGGGGGGTGAGCCAGGCTCGCCAGCGATGTACCCGTGTGACGGGGGCAACAACCGTACGGCCGGGGCGTCTTCGTGCGACCGAACCGGGACGGAAGCGGCGAGAGCGCACGTTACGCGCCGGGTTCTGCGCTTCGGCACGAGCAGCACGGCCCGCGCCCGCGCCACGGGCGCCGCCGCCCCGCCCGTGCCGACGGCCACCGTCACGGTCACGGTCACGTCCGCCGCCGTACCGGCCCTCGCCCCCGTACCCCCTTCCGCTCCTGTACCGGCCTTCGCCCCCGTGCCTCCGTCCGCTCCCGTACCGGCCTTCGCCCCCGTGCCCCCGCCCGCCGCCAGCAAGGCCCCCGCCTCCGCCACCGAGGCCGTGCCCGTCGCGGCCAGGGGCAGGGCCGACGGGTGCGGTACGGACACGGCCGCCAACTCCTCGGCGGCGAACCCCCGTACCGGCACGCCGAGGAGCGCCGCGGCCCCCGCGATCCCCGGCTCCGCCGCCCGCGCGTCGAGCGTGGCGAGGGACCGGACGGCCGCACGCGGCAGCCCCGCCTCCCGCAGGACCGCGTCCACGAGGGCCAGCACCTCGTCCACCGGGACGCCCGACCGGGCGCCCACACCGAGGTGCGCGGACGCCTCCCCATCCGATAGCAAAGCCCCATGGCTGTGGTCGTCGCGCTCGGCGCGTTCCTCATGACGCTCTTCGGAGGATGGGTCGCCGGGCGCGTCACCGACCGGCGTCACCTCGTCCTCGGACTCGCCGGCGGGCTCATGCTCGGCGTCGTCGGACTCGACCTCCTGCCCGAGGCCCTGGAGGCCGCCGGGCACGAGGTCTTCGGCGTCCCGGAGGCCCTGCTGCTCTTCGTCGGCGGCTTCCTCTTCGCCCACGCCGTCGAGCGCCTGCTCGCCGTGCGCCGGGCCGCGCACGGCGTCGCGGCCGACGAGAGGGTCCCCCAGGTCGGCATGACGGCCGCCGCCGCGATGGTCGGCCACAGCCTCATGGACGGCATCGCGCTCGGCGCCGCCTTCCAGGTCGGCGGCGGCATGGGCGCCACCGTCGCCCTCGCCGTCATCACCCACGACTTCGCCGACGGCTTCAACACGTACACGATCACGAGCCTCTACGGGAACGCGCGCCGCAAGGCCCTCGCGATGCTCGTCGCGGACGCCGTCGCCCCGGTCCTCGGCGCCGCCTCCACTCTGCTGTTCACCCTTCCGGAGGAACTTCTCGGCGGCTATCTCGGCTTCTTCGGGGGCGCCCTGCTCTACCTCGCCGCCGCCGAGATCCTGCCCGAGGCCCACCACGACCACCCCGCCCGCTCCACCCTGCTGTGCACGGCGGCGGGCGTCGGCTTCATCTGGCTCGTGGTGGGGGCCTCCGGCGGCTGATCTCACGAAACCGGACCGCCCGAAACGGCACCGCCCGAAACGGCACCGTCCGAAACGGCACCGCCCGAAACCGGGCCTTCCGCGACAGAACCTCCCACGACGGAACCGCCCACCACCGAACCGTCCGTCACCGAATCGCCCACCACCGAACCGCCCGCCCTCCAGCCCGCGGCGGCCGCCGCGAACCGCGCCGCCGCCTCGGGCGCGCCCGCCCAGTGCGTGTGCACGTAACTGGCGTGCACCCCTCCCCGCACGAAGCCCTCCAGGCGCCGCTCCGGCTGCCGCAGCCCCCACGCGGCCCGCTCCCCGGCGCCCGGCTCGATCACGGTGCGGTGGAACTCGTGCCCCCGCATCCGCGCCCCGGCCGGCGCGAGGACGCTGTCGCTGACGGCCACCGCGTCCCGGTACCCCAGCGTCAGCCGCTCCGACATGCGCGCGTCGGCGTCGAGCACCCCGCACATGGGCGTGCCGTCGAGCGACCGCGCCAGGTAGAGCAGCCCGGCGCACTCGGCCGCGACCGGCGCGCCCGAGGCGGCGAGGTCCGCCACGGCCTTCCGCAGCGGCTCGTTGGCGGACAGCTCGCCCCCGTACATCTCGGGGAAGCCGCCGCCGATCACGAGCCCGGAGGTCCCCTCGGGCAGGGCCTCGTCCCGCAGCGGGTCGAAGGCGACGACCTCGGCCCCGGCGGCGGTCAGGAGTTCGGTGTGCTCGGCGTACGAGAAGGTGAACGCGGCCCCGCCGGCCACCGCGATCCGGGGCCGGCCCGCGACCGCGCGCCCCACGACCGCCGGCGACCAGGCCTCCGCGGACAGCTCCGGAGCCGACCGCGCGAGCGCGAGCAGCGCCTCCATGTCGCACCCGGCCAGGACCTGTTCGGCCTGCGCCGCCACCGCCTCCACGGCGGCGGCCTGCCGCTCGGCCACCGGCACGAGCCCCAGGTGCCGCGACGGCGTCGCCACGGCGGGCGCCCGCCGCAGCACGCCGAGGACCGGCACCCCGGACTCCCCGAGCGCCTCCCGCAGCAGGTGCTCGTGCCGGTCGGTCGCGACCTTGTTGAGGATCACGCCCCCGATCCGCACCTCCGGGTCCCAGGACGCGAACCCGTGCACGAGCGCCGCCACCGAACGCGACTGCGACGACGCGTCCACGACCAGGACCACGGGCGCCTTCAGGAGCTTCGCCACCTGCGCGGTGGACGCCAGCTCGCCCTGGTCGGCGGCGCCGTCGTACAGGCCCATGACCCCCTCGACCACGGCCAGGTCGCAGCCGCGCGACCCGTGCAGGAAGAGCGGCGCCACCAGGCCCGTGCCGCACATGTACGCGTCGAGGTTGCGCCCCGGGCGGCCCGTCGCGAGCGCGTGGTAGCCGGGGTCGATGTAGTCCGGGCCGACCTTGTGCGGGGAGACGGCCAGGCCACGGCCCGCGAACGCGGCCATCAGGCCGGTCGCGACCGTGGTCTTGCCCGCGCCCGAGGAGGGCGCGGCGATGACGAGACGTGCTACCACTCGATGCCCCGCTGGCCCTTCTGACCGGCGTCCATCGGGTGCTTGACCTTGGACATGTCGGTGACGAGGTCCGCGAAGTCCACCAGTTCCTGGGGCGCGTTGCGGCCGGTGATGACGACGTGCTGCTGCCCGGGCCGGTCGCGCAGCACCTCGACGACCTCGTTCACGTCGATCCAGCCCCAGTGGAGGAGGTAGGCGAACTCGTCGAGGACGTAGAACTTGTACCTCTCCTCCGCGAGGTCCCGCTTGACCTGCTCCCAGCCCTCGCGCGCCTTGTCCTCGTGCGACTGCTCGCCCTCGGCGACCTCGCGCTGGATCCAGGACCAGCCCTCGCCCATCTTGTTCCAGGTGACCGTGCCGCCCTTGCCGGTCTCGCCGAGCGCCTTGAGGGCGTTCTCCTCGCCGACCTTCCACTTGGCGGACTTCACGAACTGGAACACCCCGATCGGCCAGCCCTGGTTCCAGGCGCGCAGCGCCATGCCGAAGGCGGCGGTCGACTTCCCCTTGCCGACGCCCGTGTGCACCATCACCAGCGCGCGGTTGCGTCGCTGACGGGTGGTCAGACCGTCGTCGGGAACGACGGTCGGCTGTCCCTGCGGCATTAAGCGGCCCTCCTGGCTGTCCGTGCTGCGTGTCCGGTCTGTCCTGCCTGTACGTCCCTGACGAGCCCGGCGATCGAGTCGGCGCGCAGCTCGTCCAGCGTCACGGCCGTGCCGCCGAGTTCGCGCGCGAGCTGCCCCGCGAGCCCCAGCCGCACCGGCCCGGTCTCGCAGTCCACGACGACCGACGCCGTGCCCTCGGCGGCGTGCAGCCGCGCCGCGCGGGCGGCGAGCGCCACCGGGTCGCCGCCCGCCCGCCCCCCGGTCGCCCGCCCGTCCGTCACGACGACGAGCAGGGGACGGCGCGAGGGGTCCCGCAGCCGCTCGACCCGCAGCACGTCGTGGGCCTTGAGCAGCCCGGCCGACAGGGGCGTGCGCCCGCCCGTCGGAAGCTGTTCGAGCCGTGCGGCGGCCGCGTCCACGGACGAGGTCGGCGGCAGCGCCACCTCGGCGTCCCGGCCCCGGAAGGTGACCAGACCGACCTTGTCGCGCCGCTGGTAGGCGTCGAGGAGCAGCGAGAGCACCGCGCCCTTGACCGCGCTCATCCGCTGCCGGGCGGCCATCGAGCCCGAGGCGTCGACCGCGAAGAGCACGAGGTTGCCCTCGCGGCCCTCCCGGGTCGCCTGCCGCAGGTCGTCGCGCCGGACCACGAGCCCGGGCCCGGTCCGCCCGCGCGCCTTCTGGTGCGGAGCGGCCGCCTGCACGGTCGCCGCCAGGTGCAGCTTGGTCAGCGCGCCCCGGGGCCGGGTGGAGCCGGTCGTACGGCCGTGCTCGGTGCGGGCCCGGGAGCGGCGCCCGGCCGCGCCCTCGCCGAGACCGGGCACGCTGAGCACCTTCGTACGGAAGGGCTCGGCGGCCTTGACGGCGGCCCGCTCGCCGGAACCGGCCCCGGCCTTCTGAGGAGCGGGAGCCGGCTCGGGCTCGGGTGCGGGCGCCTCCTCCGGCGCCGGTACGTCCTCGGGCGCGGGCCCGTCGCCCTGCGGCGGGATCCCGCCGCCGTCCGGACCGCCCCCGCCGTCTCCCGGCCCTCCGTCTCCCGGGCCGTCCGGCTCCGGATCGGGGTCCTCGTCCGGGCCGGACTCCGGCTCCTCGCCCTTGAACCGCTCCAGGGTCTCGTCGAGCTTGTCCTCGTCGAGCCCCGGCGCGTCGAAGGGCGAGCGCCGGCGGCGGTGGGGGAGGGCCAGGAGCGCGGCCTGCCGCACGTCCTCGGAGGTCACCTCGGTCCGTCCGGCCCAGGCGGCGAGCGCGGTGGCCGTGCGGGCCATGACGATGTCGGCGCGCATGCCGTCCACCTCGAACGCGGCGCAGGTCGCGGCGATCTGGAGCAGCACGGCGTCCCCGAGCGTCACCCGCGGCAGCAGCTCCCGCGCGGCGACGATCCGCTCGCGCAGCGCGCTCTCCTCGCCGGTCCAGCGCGCGGCGAACGCGGCCGGGTCGTCCTCGAAGGCGAGCCGCCGCCGCACGACCTCCACCCGCTGCTCGGGCTCGCGGGAGGCGGCGACCTCCACGGTGAGCCCGAACCGGTCGAGGAGCTGCGGCCGCAGCTCGCCCTCCTCGGGGTTCATGGTCCCGACGAGGAGGAACCGCGCGGCGTGCCGCACGGAGACGCCCTCGCGCTCGACGTTCGAGAAGCCCATGGCGGCGGCGTCGAGCAGCAGGTCGATCAGGTGGTCGTGGAGGAGGTTGACCTCGTCGACGTAGAGGATGCCCCGGTGCGCGTCGGCGAGCAGCCCCGGCTCGAAGGCCTTCACGCCCTCCGCGAGCGCCTTCTCGATGTCGAGCGAGCCGACGAGCCGGTCCTCGGAGGCGCCGACGGGGAGTTCGACCATCCGCGCGGGCCGCTCGGCCCCCGGACCCGCCTCGTGCGGCCCGTCCGGACAGCCCGGGTCGGGCGAGGCCGGGTCGCAACTGAACCGGCAGCCGGCGACCACCGGCACGGCCGGCAGCAGCTCGGCGAGCGCCCGTACGGCGGTGGACTTGGCGGTTCCCTTCTCACCCCGGACGAGCACGCCGCCCACGGCCGGGCTGACGGCGTTCAGGAGCAGCGCGAGCCGCAGGTCGTCCATGCCGACGACGGCGGTGAACGGATACCGGGTGCTCATCGGGTGGTCTCTCCTTCGAATCGCTGGTGTTCGGACGACGGCGCACGGCCGTCGGCGGCGGGCCCGTTCACGGCGCCCCCGGCGGCACGAACGGCAGCCCCGCCGGGGCGCCCTCCTCGATCAGCCGCAGCAGCGCGTCCGTGTCCGCGTGCTCCTCGATCAGGTCGCCGAGCCGGTCGAGCTGCTCCTCGCGCAGGGCGCCGAACGACGTGTCCGGGGCCGGGACGAACCGGCGCCCGGCCGCCGCCGCGACCTCCCGCAGGAACGCCCGCCGGAAGCCGTCGCTCTCCAGGGAGCCGTGCCAGTGGGTGCCCCACACGGAGCCGACCCGGCACCCGTCCAGGAACGGTTCGCCACCCCGCACGTCCGCGACGCCGTGGTGGATCTCGTACCCCTCGACCCGCTCGCCGAGCGCCTCGCCGACCGGCCGGGCCAGGGTCTTCTCGACCCCGAACCGCACCCGTACGGGAAGGAGTCCGAGCCCGTCGACCACACCGGCCTTCGACTCGACCTCGTCCTCGATCCGCTCGCCCAGGGCCTGGAAGCCGCCGCAGATGCCGAGCACCGGGCGGCCCTCGGCCGCGCGCCGGGCCAGGGCGTCCGCGAGGCCGCGCTCCCGCAGCCAGGCGAGCGCCTTCACGGTGCCGCGCGTGCCCGGCACGACCACCAGGTCCGCGTCGACCAGCTCCTCGGGGCGGTCCACGAACCGGACGACCACGCCCGGCTCGGCCGCGAGCGCGTCCACGTCCGTGAAGTTGGACATCAGGGGGACGGCGCAGACGGCGACCCGCAGCACGTCCGCGCCGACCGGCGGCGCCACCACCGACTCCCTGACGGTGCCGCGCAGGGAGACCCGCAGGCCGTCCTCCTCGTCGATGCCTAGGCCGTGCGCGTACGGCAGGACGCCGAAGGTCCGGCGCCCGGTCAGGCCGTACAGCATGTCGAGCCCGGGTTCGAGCAGGCTCACGTCGCCCCGGAACTTGTTCACCAGGTATCCGGCGACGAGCGACTGGTCCTCGGGGGACAGCAGCGCCGTCGTGCCGAAGAACTGGGCGAAGACCCCGCCCCGGTCGATGTCCCCGACCACCACCACGGGCAGCCCGGCGGCCCGCGCCACGCCCATGTTCACGATGTCGGTGCGCCGCAGGTTGATCTCGGCCGGGCTGCCCGCGCCCTCGCAGATCACCGCGTCGTACGTGCTCCGCAGCTCCTCCAGGCACGCCATGACGGGCTCGAACAGCTCCTTCTGCCGCCCACCGTGGTAGCCCTTGGCGCTCATCTCGCCCACCGGCTTCCCCATCAGGACGACCTGGCTGGAGCGGTCGCCGCCCGGCTTGAGCAGCACCGGGTTCATCAGCGCGGTCGGCTCGACCCGGGCGGCCTGCGCCTGCATGGCCTGGGCCCGGCCTATCTCGGCGCCCTCGCGCGTGACGAAGGAGTTGAGGGACATGTTCTGCCCCTTGAACGGCGCCACCTTCAGGCCCTCGCGGACCAGCCACCGGCAGATCCCGGCCGTCACGACGCTCTTGCCCGCGTCGGACGTGGTCCCGGCGACCAGCAGCCCCCCGCCCCTCCCGCCCTTCATGCGCTCCTCCGCTTCCCGCGCTTCACCGCGCCGGCGATCAGACGGCCGCCCACGCAGGCGGCCAGGGTCAGCGCGGTCACCCGGCGCGAGAGCGCCACCGCCCGCTCGATGTCCGCCACCTCGACGGCCCGCCCCTCCCCGTTCAGGACCGGCCGGTGCTCGACGCGCCCGCCGTACGAGAGGGTGCCCCCGAGCCGTACGCCCAACGCGCCCGCGAAGGAGGCCTCGACCGGGCCCGCGTTGGGGCTCGGGTGCTTCGACGCGTCCGCCCGCCAGGCCCGTACGGCCCCGCGCGGGTTCCCGCCGGCGACGGTCGCGAGCGCGGCTGTCAGGCGCGCGCCCGGCCAGCCGGCCAGGTCGTCGAGGCGGGCCGAGGCCCAGCCGAAGCGGCGGTACCGGGGCGACCTGTGGCCGACCATCGCGTCCAGGGTGTTGACGGCCCGGAAGCCGACGAGCCCCGGCACGCCCGCGACCGCGCCCCAGAACAGGGCGCCGACCACGGCGTCCGAGGTGTTCTCGGCGACCGACTCGACGACCGCGCGGGCCATCGCGGGACCGTCCAGGGACTGCGGGTCGCGCCCGCACAGGTGGGGCAGCCGCTCGCGGGCCACCTCCAGGTCCCCGGCGGCCAGCGCCCCGCCGATCGCGCGGGCCTCACGGCCCAGGGTCGTCCCGCCGACGACGGCCCACACGGAGGCGGCGGTCAGCGCGACGGCGGCGGCCGGCCGGTTCCGCACGGTCCGGGCGGCGAGGGCGCCGAGGGCGGCGGTGGAACCGGCGCAGACGGCGGTGTGCAGGGCGCCCCAGCCGCGGTGGTCGTGGTGGAGGCGCCGCTCGACGGCGGCGGCGGCCCGGCCGAACGCGGCGACGGGGTGGCCCCGGCGGGGGTCGCCGAGGAGCAGGTCGACGGCGAGGCCCGCGGCCGCTCCGTACGCGAAGACACCGGTGGCTCTGCTGCGGCCGGGCATGGCGCTATGTCCTCACTCAGGGTCCGCGCCCTGGATCGACGTGACCGGCGGCGAGAGTTCCTGACTCCCGGACCCTCGGATCCGGTCACAGTGGCGGGACCGCGCCGGATTCGCACCGGACTTCCTCTGCTGCCGCCGTAATGGCCTCGGCAGTCCACCACGCCCCGAGAACGGGCGTCAACCCAGCCTTGACCTGCGGCGGCGCACTGTGCGGAGCACCACAGGAAAGGGCCGGGCGGCCCGCACCCGAAGGTGCGGACCGCCCGGCCGGTGGAGCGGGGACCGTCAGACGACGATCAGGTAGATGCCGTACGCCACGGCCGCCAGGCACAGCCCGAAGCAGGCGTAGGCGCCGGTGCGGGCCAGGGCGGCGGAGCCTCCCCGGGCCACGGCCTCCTCCTGCTTGGTGAGGCCGACGATGCCGAGGGTGAAGAGGCCCACCAGGGCGACGGTTGCCACGAGGCTGACGCCGAAGACGGAGCCGAGGGCTGCCCAGTCGATCTTCATGTGGTTCTTTCCTTAGACCTTCGCGGCCGGGGCCGGGGGAGCGGTCGGGTCGGTGGGGGCCGGGGCGGGGATGGTCGCCTTGAGGTCCTCGTCGGTGACGGCGGCCACGGAGCCGGCCGGCGGCGGGGTGACGGCCGCGATGGCGGTGGTCACCACGCCCGCGGGCTCGGCGTCGGAGGCGTCGAGGTCGTCGGCCGTGACGTTGTGGTGGTCGACCGGCTTGCGGCGGGAGAGCGCCCAGATGACCGCCGAGCCGGTCACGAGCAGGACCGCGACGGCGGCGATGCCCCAGGGGCCCTGCTTGGTGAGGAACTCGGCGCCGGCGCCGACCAGGCCCGCGGCGGGCAGGGTCAGGCCCCAGGCGACGAACATCCGGGTCGCGGTCGACCAGCGGACGACTCCGCCCTTGCGGCCGAGGCCGGCGCCCATCACGGCACCCGAGCAGGACTGGGTGGTGGAGAGGGAGAAGCCGAGGTGCGAGGAGGCCAGGATGACCGTCGCGGCGCTGGTCTGGGCGGCGAAGCCCTGCTGCGGCTGGAGGTCGGTGAGGCCCCGGCCCATGGTGCGGATGATGCGCCAGCCGCCGAGGTAGGTGCCGAGCGCGATCGCGACGCCGGCGGAGACGACGACCCAGAGGGGCGGGTTCGAGCCGGGGGCGACGACGCCCTGGGTGACCAGGGCGAGGGTGATGATGCCCATCGTCTTCTGGGCGTCGTTGGTGCCGTGGGCGAGGGAGACGAGACCGGCGGAGGCGATCTGGCCGGCCCGGTAGCCCTTGGCCGTGGCCTTCGCCTCGGGGTTCGCCTTGATCTTGTACGTCAGCTTGGTGGCGGCCATCGCGGCGAGGCCGGCGACGAGCGGCGCGGCGACGGCCGGGATGAGGACCTTGGTGACGATGGTGGAGCCGTTCACGGCCGACCAGCCGGCCGACATGACCGCGGCGCCGATGAGGCCGCCGAAGAGCGCGTGGGAGGAGCTGGACGGGAGTCCGAGCAGCCAGGTCAGCAGGTTCCACAGGATGGCGCCGACCAACGCGGCGAAGATCACCTCTGTGCGGATGCCCTCTTCGTTGATGATCCCGCCGGAGATCGTCTTGGCGACCTCCACGGACAGGAACGCGCCGACGAGGTTGAGCACGGCGGACATGGCCACCGCCGTCTTGGGCTTGAGCGCACCGGTCGAGATGGTCGTGGCCATCGCGTTGGCGGTGTCGTGGAAACCGTTCGTGAAATCGAACACGAGAGCTGTCACGACCACAATGGCGAGCAGCAGCGTGATGTGTTCCATTTACCCAGGCAATCGTTCGACGTCAGTGGCTGGTCGAACGTAAGCAACCTGGGTGAACGGAAGATGAACTGGGGCGGGCGGCGTGGTGTCCCTAACCGGTGTCAAGAGATTCCGCTTGACCCTCCGGAGGGGTCCGCGAGCGACGCCGTCCACGATGCGGTCACCCTGCGACCCCGGGTAATCCGGGCCCCGCAAGGCCTCGGCGACCCGTCCCGGTTCCTCCCCCGCCGCCCCGTTCCGCTCCCCGGACCGGACCACCCGACCGGGGGACCCCGCCGAGGAGAGCCACGTCACTCTCCCGGGGGACGCCCCCGGGCCCCGGAACGCACCCCTCCGGACCTTCCGGTGGCACCCCGGTCCCGTCCTGCGGACACTGGGGGTGTGCGCCCGGCTACAGCGACGGCAGCGGCCGTCACCACCCTGCTCGGTGCCGGCGCGGCCGCGGTCGCGGCCGGCCGGTACGCCAGCGACCTCGCCCTCAAGGCGTCGTCCGTACGCCCCCTGCCCGGCGATCCGAGACTGACCGTGCACGCCACGGGCCCCGACCGGATCACCCTCACCCGCAGCCTCGCCTCGCTGCGCCCCGGCACGTACGGCATGGAGGGCCACGGACTGCACGCCGTCCTCGGCCCCGTCCTCGACCGGGCCCCGCACACCGCCGACACCGCCGTCCGGCGCCTGGAACGGGTCGAGCTCGGCGCCCCCGGGCCCGGCGCCCGCGTCCGGCTCACCCCCGCGCTCCACCGGGGCACGCCCACGAGCGCCCTCGGGCTCGACCACGAGGACGTGGAGATCCCGGGCGAACTCGGCACCCTGCCCGCCTGGCTCGTGCCCGCGCCGCGCACCACCTGGGTGATCGCCCTGCACGGCCTCGGCACCACCCGCGAGCACCCGCTCAACGTCGTCCCCTTCTACCACCGGCACCGGATGCCCGTCCTCGTCCCCGCCTACCGGGGCGACGAGGGCGCGCCGCCCTCCCCGGACGGCCTCGCCCACCTCGGCGACTCCGAGTGGCGCGACGTCGACGCCGCCCTCCGCTACGCCGTCCGCCGCGGCGCCCGGAAGGTCGTCCTGCACGGCTGGGGGCCCGGGGCGTCGATGGCCCTGCGCGCCGCCGCCGCGTCGGGGGTGCGCGACCGGATCGCCGGCCTCGTCCTCGACTCCCCGGTCCTGGACTGGGAGGTCACCCTCCGCAACCTGGCGTCGGCCCGGCACGTCCCCGGGTTCCTGATGCCGCTCGCCGTCCGCGCGGCCCGGGGCAGGACCGGCCCGCACGGCGACCTCCTCCAGCTCGCCTCGGCCCCCGGCGCCCTGCGCGCACCGGTCCTCCTCTTCCACGGCCCCGAGGACGCGATCGCCCCCTGGGAGCCCTCCGTCGAACTCGCCGCCCGCCGCCCCGACCTGATCAGCCTCCGGACCGTCCGGGACGCCCCGCACGCGGCGATGTGGAACCCGGACCCGGTCCGCTACGAGGAGTCCCTGCGCCGCTTCCTCGTCCCCCTGCTCTGAGCCCCCTGCTCCGGGGGCTTCCCCGGCACCGCTCGGGCGCCTCTCCGACACCGGCCCCAGACCTCTCCCGCACCGTCCGGGGGCCTTCCCCGCACCGTCCGGGGCCTTCCCCGCACCAGCCGGGGCCTCTCCGCCCGACACCGGCCCGAGGCCTTCTCCGCACCGGCCCGGGGCCTCTCCGTCCGGCACCCGCCCGGCGCCTCCCCGGCACCCGCCCGGCGCCTTCTCCGCACCGCCCGGGAGCGTCCGCCCGGAGGGTCTCCGCGCCCGGTCTGCCCGAAGCCTCCGCGAGGCCTCCGTACGGTCTTCGCGGGCCCTTCGCGGGCCCTCCGCGGGCCCCGTTCCGACGGCGCGGCCGGTTCCGATTGGGCTTTCGGGCCGTCAGCGGGAAGACTGCTCCCGTGACGTCTCGAAAGCCCGATGAACCATTGGCGCGCAACTCCAGACTCCGACTCGTCCGCCCACGGTCGCTGGCCACCGCCCGCCGGGCCGTGACGACCCGGCGCACCCGGCCGGCGCCGCGGCCGCCCGAGGGCACTCCGCCCCGCGCGGAACTCGCCCGCCAGGCCCGGCACGTCCTCGCCGACGCCGTACGGATCGCCCGCTGGGCCGCCGTCGAGGGCGGCGCCCGGACGGCCCCCCGCACCGGCCCCGGCGCCGTCCCCCCGCAGGAACGGGCCGCCGCCGCGCTCGACCTGACGCCCGGCCAGGTCCGGGCCGGCTGGGACCGCGCCCGGCTCGCCGGACTCGTCGAGCTGCACGGCGACACCGCCCGCCCCGGCTGGCGGCTGCACGCCTGGGACCGCGACGACTCCGCCGTGCTGCGCGGCTGGGTCGCCCTCTTCGACGCCTGGTCCCTGGTGCACCCGGCCCCCGAGGGCGTCGCCCCGAGCGCCGTCGCCGAGGTCGTCGAGGCCCTCCCGCAGGTGCTCTCGCTGCTCCAGCTCTCTCAGGGCCCGGTCCTCGTCCCGGCCCTCCTCGACCTCCTCGGCCAGCGGGTCGAGGAGCTCCGCGGGGAGCGCTGCGAGGTCCCCGCGCCCGAACAGGCCCCCGAGGCGCCCGCCGAGGGCGGCGTCGACGGGCTGCCCGCCCTCCTCGACTGGGCCCTGGAGGGCCTGGCCGCCGTCGGCGCGCTCACCCTGGACTTCGGCGCCGGCGAGCGCCACGCCACCCTGACCCCGCTCGGCAACTGGGCCGTGTGGGTCAAGCTGGAGCAGATCTGCGTCGCCGCGCAGAGCCCCGCGGGCAACATCGAGCAGTCCGCCGGGGACATGCTCCGCGGCTGCGCCCGGCTCACCCCCGGCCCGGCCCGCGACGAGTACCGCGCCTGGCTCGCGGCCCGCACCCTCTCCAGCGCCGTGGCCGAACTCCTCGCCGTCGCCCGCGGCGAGGACGCCCTGCTGCGCGGTCTCGCCTTCGAGGCGCTCCGGGTCGTCGGCGCCCCCGCCGAGGCCGAGGTCCGGGCCACCGTCGCCGAGCCCTCGCTCCGCCCGTACGCGCTGCTCTGGCTCGCGGAGTACGAGGGCGCCGACCCCGACGACGCCCAGGAGGTGCTGACCCGGGAGGAGGCCACCTGGCTCTGGGTGGACACCGCCGCGGCCGTCGCCGACCACGGCGAGAGCGCGCTGCTCGTCCGCCACCTCGACTCGGCCGTGCAGGGCACCGTCCCCGCGCTGCTCGACGAGATCAGGGCCGTCGGCCACCCCCGTACCGTCCAGGTCCTGGTCGCCCTCGCCGCCGCCCACCCGGACCCGGCCCTGGCCAAGGCGGTCCGCAGGGCCGCCTTCCAGGTCCACACCGGGGGAGCGTGACGCACGGCGCCGGAGGACCGGGGGAGACCCCGGCGCCCGGCTACTCCGCGGCGCCGGGGACGTACGTCCCGAAGGTCCAGACGTTGCCCTCGGCGTCCCGGGCGATGTAGTCCCGGGCGCCGTACTCCTGGTCCGTGGGCGGCACCACGATCTCCACCCCGTGGGCGACCGCCCGCGCGTGGTGCTCGTCCACGTCGTCCACGTGCACGAAGACGCCCGCGGGGCCGGCGCCCGCCATCGCCCCGTCGAACGCGCTCCCGGTGCCCTTGCTGCCCAGCATCACGACGCCGTTCCCGAAGGACAGCTCGGCGTGCGCGACGCGCCCGTCCTCGCCCTCGTACACGCCGGTCGCGGTGAAGCCGAAGCCCTCCGTGAGGAGCTCGACCGCCGCCTTCGCGTCCTCGTACAGCAGCGTCGGACAGATGTGGGGTGCCCCGGTCATCCCGACCACGTCCTCTCGAATTCGGCCACGTGTGATCCAGGTCTCATTCTCACAGCCGCCACCGACAACTCAGCGGAAGGTGTCGCACCGGGCCATGTCGCCCGTCTCGTACCCCCGGTAGAACCACTGCTGCCGCTGCGCCGCCGAGCCGTGGGTCCAGCTCTCCGGCGTCACCCGGCCCTGGAACCTCTCCTGGATCCGGTCGTCGCCCACCGCGGCCGCCGCGTCCAGGCCGTCCCGGATGTCCTGGTCGGTGAGCTTCGTCAGCAGCAGCCGGCCGGTCTTCTCGTCGGGTGTGGTCGTCGCGTGCCGCGCCCACACGCCCGCGTAGCAGTCGGCCTGGAGCTCGACCCGCACCGCGTTGGAGTCCGCGCCGGTCCGGCCGTCCTGGGCGCGGCCCAGGGTCCCCATCAGGTTCTGGACGTGGTGGCCGTACTCGTGCGCCACCACGTACGCCTGGGCGAAGGGTCCGCCGCTCGCCCCGAACTTGGTGCGCAGCTCCTCGAAGAACCCCAGGTCCAGGTAGACCTGCCGGTCGCCCGGGCAGTAGAACGGCCCCACCGCCGAGGTCGCCGTGCCGCACGCGGTCCCGACCCGCTGGGTGAAGAGCTCGGTGGTGGCGGTGCCGTAGGTCCCGCCCCGGCGCTCGTACTCGCTCCGCCAGTAGTCCTGCACGCTGTTGACGACGGCGACGATCCGGCAGTCGTCGCGCGTGTTGGCGTCCGAGCCCTTCTTGCAGACCTGGTCCACCCGTGTCGCCGAGGACGAGGTCGCGGCCGGCTGGTCGCCGCCGTCCGAGAGTCCCAGCTGGTCGGGGCCCACCCCGAAGAACAGCCCCAGGACCAGCGCGACGAAACCGATGATCCCGCCGCCGATGGTCGCCCCGCCGCCCGGGATCCGGCCGCCCCGGGAGTCACTGACCTCCGAGGTGTCCAGATCGGCGTCGTCGTCGAACTGCACGGTCCACCACCCTCCGCTGTCCGCCGGGCAGTGACCGCCGCCCTGCGCCGAGTATCGGACGCCCGTGTACCCGGCGCTCCTTTTGCGAAGCGCCGGTGGGAGCGGCGGGCGGGGGAGGCCCGGACGGAGGCGCTCCGCGCCCCGTATGGCCGAAAACCATTTGCAGGGGCCCGTTAGACTGGCCGTATGGCCATTCTCCCCGTGCATTAGCGGCGTCGAAGCCCTCCACCCCGTCCTTCCGCCGTATCCCCACCGCCCTGGAGTCTGTCCGTGATCACCGCTTCCGGCATCGAGCTGCGCGCCGGCGCCCGTGTCCTCATCGAGTCCGCTTCCTTCCGCGTCGCCAAGGGCGACCGCATCGGCCTGGTCGGCCGCAACGGAGCGGGCAAGACCACCCTCACCAAGTGCCTGGCCGGCGAGGGCCAGCCCGCCGGCGGCACCATCGCCCGCTCCGGCGAGGTCGGCTACCTCCCGCAGGACCCGCGCACCGGCGACCTCGACGTCCTGGCCCGCGACCGCATCCTCTCCGCCCGGGGCCTGGACACCCTCCTCAAGAAGATGCGGATGAACGAGGAGCGCATCGCCACCGGCAGCGGCGCCACCCGCGACAAGGCCCTGCGCCAGTACGAGCGCCAGGAGACCGAGTTCCTCACCAAGGGCGGTTACGCGGCCGAGGCCGAGGCCTCCACCATCGCCGCCGCCCTCGGCCTGCCCGACCGGGTCATGGGCCAGCCGCTGCACACCCTCTCCGGCGGTCAGCGCCGCCGCGTCGAGCTCGCCCGGATCCTCTTCTCGGACGCCGACACGCTCCTCCTCGACGAGCCCACCAACCACCTCGACGCCGACTCGATCATCTGGCTGCGCGACTACCTGAAGACCTACCGCGGCGGATTCATCGTCATCTCCCACGACGTCGACCTGGTCGAGACCGTGGTCAACAAGGTCTTCTACCTGGACGCCAACCGCTCCGTGATCGACGTCTACAACATGGGCTGGAAGCTCTACCAGCAGCAGCGCGAGGCCGACGAGAAGCGCCGCAAGCGCGAGCGCCAGAACGCCGAGAAGAAGGCCGCCGCGCTCAACTCGCAGGCCGACAAGATGCGCGCCAAGGCCACCAAGACCGTCGCCGCGCAGAACATGGCCAAGCGCGCCGAGCGGCTGCTCTCCGGCCTGGAGGCGGTGCGCGCCTCCGACAAGGTCGCCAAGCTGCGCTTCCCCGAGCCCGCGCCCTGCGGCAGGACCCCGCTGACGGCCGAGGGGCTCTCCAAGTCGTACGGCTCGCTGGAGATCTTCACCGATGTGAGCCTCGCCATCGACAAGGGCTCGCGCGTCGTCATCCTCGGCCTCAACGGCGCCGGCAAGACGACCCTGCTGCGCCTGCTCGGCGGGGTCGAGCAGCCCGACACCGGCGAGGTCACCCCGGGCCACGGCCTGAAGCTCGGCTACTACGCCCAGGAGCACGAGACGCTCGACCCGGACCGGACCGTCCTGGAGAACATGCGCTCGGCCGCGCCCGACCTCGACCTCGTCGACGTGCGCAAGACGCTGGGCTCGTTCCTCTTCTCCGGCGACGACGTCGACAAGCCGGCCGGGGTGCTCTCCGGCGGCGAGAAGACCCGGCTCGCCCTGGCGACCCTGGTCGTCTCCTCGGCGAACGTGCTGCTCCTCGACGAGCCCACCAACAACCTGGACCCGGCCAGCCGCGAGGAGATCCTCGGCGCGCTGCGCACGTACAAGGGCGCCGTCGTCCTCGTCACCCACGACGAGGGGGCCGTGGAGGCGCTCGACCCGGAGCGGATCATCCTGCTCCCGGACGGCGTCGAGGACCTGTGGGGCGCGGACTACGCGGACCTGGTGGCCCTGGCCTGACCCGCCGGGGGCCCGCGGAGGCCCCAGGGGATCCCTCCCGGCCCCGAAACGATCACTCGGGGCTGGATCATTCGGCTCATGGGTGATCCTTCATCTGAGTGAGGACGTCTCGTACCCGTCGGCGCGGTGCTCTGCTGAATCCTTCCGGCAGACCCGCGCCGCACGTGTGTCCCCGGCCCCCCGCTGACCTGGTACTTCCCGTTCCGCCCGGTACGGGGACGTCTTTCCCGGAGACCGGAATAAGTGGTTCCGGTCGTGGCGAAGCCGTACTCGTCCACCAACGAAGCGGCACGGACCTTGTCGAATGGGTGGCCAGGACGGACGGGAGGGGTGATCATGAGAAGTCCAGAGCGCACTTCCCATGAGGAGGCACGGGTGGCCGAGACTCTGAAGAAGGGCAGCCGGGTGACCGGCGCCGCGCGCGACAAGCTCGCGGCAGACCTGAAGAAGAAGTACGACTCCGGTGCGAGCATCCGGGCGCTGGCCGAGGAAACCGGCCGCTCCTACGGATTCGTCCACCGGATGCTCAGCGAGTCCGGAGTCACGCTGCGCGGACGCGGCGGGGCGACCCGGGGCAAGAAGGCGGCCTCGGCCTGACACAGGGGCGGCCCGACCGGGCCACCGGGTCTCCCGGTGGCCACCCGGTCGGCCCTGCGGCCGGCCGTGTGGTTACTGTGCAGTCACTTAGCATCGGATGCAGTGCTGCACCGGAACCGGAGGCGCCCCATGACTACGCTCGACGACTCTGAGCTCGTATTCGACAAGGACGGTGTACGGCTCACCGTCGAGGACGCCGTTGCCACGGTGACCTTGACCAATCCGGCGAAGCGCAACGCCCAGTCTCCCGCTCTGTGGCGGGCGTTGACGGAAGCCGGGCGGTCGTTGCCGGGCAGCGTGCGGGTCGTGGTCCTGCGCGGCGAGGGCAAGTCCTTCTCCGCCGGGCTCGACCGGCAGGCGTTCACGCCCGAGGGCTTCGACGGCGAGCCTTCCTTCCTCGACATGGCGCGGGGGTCCGACGAGGACCTCGACGCCGTCATCGCCGAGTACCAGGAGGCGTTCACCTGGTGGCGCCGCGGCGACCTCGTGTCGATCGCGGCCGTCCAGGGGCACGCCATCGGCGCGGGCTTCCAGCTCGCCCTCGCCTGCGACCTGCGGGTCGTCGCCGAGGACGTGCAGTTCGCCATGCGCGAGACCAGCCTGGGCCTCGTCCCCGACCTCACCGGCACGCACCCCCTCGTCTCCCTCGTGGGCTACGCCCGCGCCCTGGAGATCTGCGCCACCGGACGCTTCGTGCACGCCGACGAGGCCGAGCGCACCGGCCTCGCCAACCTCGCCGTGCCCGCCGACCAGCTCGACGCGGCCGTACGGGACCTCACCGCCGCCCTGCTCGCGGCGCCCCGCGACGCGGTCAACGAGACCAAGGCGCTCCTCCAGGGCGTCTCCGGCCGCTCCTACGAGGAGCAGCGCGTCGCCGAGCGCGCCGCCCAGGGCCGCCGCCTGCGCGACCTCGCGGGCCTCGGCGACTGATCCCGGACGGCCCTCCGGCACCGGAGGGCCGCCTCAGCGCAGCTCCGACACCAGTACCGTGACCGCGGTCGCCCCGCCGGCGGCCGCGGTCGCGGCGCTCCGGGCGGCGCGGGCCACGTCCAGCGGACGGCGGCCGGCCGTCACGGCCAGCTCGACCCGCAGCGCGTCCCCGCTCCGGCGCACGGGCGGCCCCAGCGCGTCCGTCACCCCCGCCACCCCCTCGACCCGCAGCACCGCCAGGGCCACCGGATCGTCCGTCGCCGGGGACGGCCGCCCCGGCGGGGGAGCGGCCGGCTCCTCCTCCGGCGCCGCGTCGAGCAGCTCCGTCACCCGCAGGTCCGCGGTGGTCACCGCGAGCCCGAGCCCGTCCGCCGCCCCGAGCAGGGCCGTCCGCAGTTCCTCGGTCAGCTCCGGCAGCGGTCGGCCCGTCACCGCGCGGAAGTCCGCGGTGATCCGCAGCGGTCCCGGTGGCAGGCCGCCCGGCGGCACCGGCAGCGGCTCCGGGCCCTGCTCCCCTTCGGGGTCCAGCCCGACCCGGAGCCTGCCCGGCACCACTCCCCGCACCGCCGTGGCGGTCCGGTCGAGGGCCTGCCGTACCGCCCGTTCCGTGATCCAGGCGCCGTCCTCCGCCGCTCCCAGCGGCAGCAGCCTGCCCGGTGCGAGGCGGTCGCGGACCGCCGCCGTCCAACCCTCGGTCGTCGTCATTCCCCCAGACTGCCGCATTGGCGGAGCAGTTTGCAGGAAACGCCCTTAATCTGAGCGGAGAACCCCGAAATAACCCAGAAGGGGCGAAACAGATGACGGACACCACTCACTCCGGCGGCTCCCCGACCGACGAGTCGCGTCGCTCTCCCTTGGCCAAGCGGAGCGGATCCGCCGCCACCCGGGGCAAGACGACCATCGCCGACGGCGTCGTGGAGAAGATCGCCGGCCTTGCCACGCGTGACGTCGACGGCGTCCACGACATGGGCAGCGGCCTCTCCCGCACCTTCGGCGCCGTACGCGACCGGGTCCCCGGGGGCAGCAGCAAGTCGAACGTCACCCGAGGGGTGAAGGCCGAGGTCGGCGAGGTGCAGACCGCGCTCGACCTGGAGATCGTCATCGAGTACGGCTATCCCATCTCCGAGGTCACGGGTGACGTCAGGGAGAACGTCATCTCCGCCGTGGAGCGGATGACCGGTCTCGAGGTCGTCGAGGTCAACATCGCGGTCAGCGACGTCAAGCTGCCCGACGAGGAGGACGACGACGACGGCGGCGACGACGACCAGCGCCGTCTCCAGTAGACGCCGGAACTCCGGCGCCCGGAGCCGGTGACAAGGCCAGGAAAGGGACTCGTATGAGCATGGCGGTGGTCGGCCTGCTGGCCGGCATGGCTCTCGGCTTCGCCGGATACTTCGGCGGCTTCGGAGCGTTTCTGTTGATCGCGGCCCTCGGGGTGGTCGGCTTCGTGGCCGGTCGTTTCCTCGAAGGAGATCTCGAACCCCGCGATCTGTTCCGGGGACGCGAACGCGGCGACCGGCGGCGGTGACGCGGAGTGGCGACCGAGCTGGCAGCGGCCCCTGCGGAGGACACGGCACGGGACCCGGTGCGCGACCGGGGAGCGACCGACATCGCCGACCGGGTCGTCGCGAAGATCGCCGCCCAGGCGGCCAGGGAGGCGCTGGACGGCGTCCCGAAGGGCGGATCGAAGCCCCACGCCTCGGTCGACGTCCACAGGGACGTCGCCCGGGTCTCGGTGAGCCTCGAACTCGACTACCCCTCCGACGTCCGCCGCCAGTGCGGCGCCGTCCGGAGCCGGGTCCGCGGCCGGGTGGAACACCTCGTGGGCCTGGAGGTCCACGAGGTGTCCGTCCACGTGGAGCGCCTCCACTCCGCGCTCACCCGCGACGACACACCGAGGGGCCGCCTCTCATGACCACCACCCCGGAACAGGCTCCTCCCTCCGCCCCGGAGGACGAGCCCGGCCCCGCGCCCGCTCCCGCGGCCCGTGCCCCCCGCTTCTGGTCGGTGCGGCGCGTCCCCGCGGCCCTGGTCGCGGCCGTCGTCCTCGGCGGCGCCGGGCTGCTCCTCTACGACGTGGCGGCCGTACGGGCCGACCAGTCGGCCATGGCCTGGCGCAAGGAGGTCGCCGACGGTCTCGCGACCCGGCCCCTCGACTCCACGTGGGTCCTCGCCGGCGCGTCCCTCGCGGCCCTCCTCGGCCTCTGGCTCCTGCTCCTCGCCCTCACCCCCGGACTGCGCTCCGTCCTCCCCATGCGCCGGGACCACCCCGACGTACGGGCCGGACTCGACCGCAAGGCCGCGGCCCTCATCCTGCGGGACCGCGCCATGGAGGTCTCCGGCGTGCAGTCCGCGAAGGTGCGCGTCCGCCGCTCCAAGGCCGCCGTCCGGGCGGTCTCGCACTTCCGGGACCTCGACGAGGTCCGTACCGACCTGGAGGAGGCGCTCGCCGCCGGCATCCGCGACCTCGGTCTCGCCCGCCCGCCCGCGCAGAAGGTGCGGGTGGCCCGGCCGCCCGAGAAGGGATGAGCCGATGACGCCCAAGCCCCGGGGGCCCGGTCCCCGTCACGAAAGGACCGTCCGGTGACCGTCGTCCTCCGGCGCGTCAACCGCGTCCTGCTCGGCCTCGCCGGGCTGATCCTCGTCCTCCTCGGCGGCTCCGTCCTCGCCGCCGCGACCGGCCTCGACGTACCGTCCTGGTGGCCCTGGTCGGGCCCCTCCGACGTCCTGCTCACCACCGCCGACCGGCAGCGCTGGCGGGACGAGGGCTGGTGGTGGCCGGTGGTCATCGCCGTCCTCGGGGTGATCGTCCTCCTCGCCCTCTGGTGGCTGATCGCCCAGTTCCGCCGGGCCAGGCTCGCCGAGGTCGTCGTCGACACCGGCGACGGCGAGGAGGCGGTCCTGCGCGGGCGCGCCCTGGAGGACGTCCTGGAGGCGGACGCCGCCGCACAGGACGGCGTGGCCCAGGCCCGGGTCTCCCTCACCGGCCGCCGCGCCGCCCCCCGCGCCCGGGTGAGGTTCCAGCTGGAGCCGCACGCCTCCCCGGCCGACGCCCTCACCGGCCTCAACGACCGGGCCCTCGCCCACGCCCGCACCGCGACGGGCCTGTCGTCCCTGCCCGCCGAGGCGCGGCTGCGCGCGGTCAAGCACAGCGCCCGCCGGGTCACCTGAGGACGGCGCGCGAAAGCGCCCACCGGGTCGCTCCCGGTGGGCGCTTTCGCGCGACGGCGGCTCAGAAGCCGCCGCGGGCCCCGCCGTCCACCGGCAGCATCAGACCGGTCAGGTACGAGGCGGCCGGCGACAGCAGGAAGGCCGCCGTCCGCCCGAACTCCTCCGGCGTGCCGTACCGGCGCAGCGGGATCGTCGCCTCGTTCGCCGCGCGGGCCGCGTCCGCGTCCCCGGAGAGCGCGTCCAGGGAGCGCACCCGGTCCGTGTCGATCCGGCTCGGCAGGAGCCCGATCACCCGCACCCCGCGCGGCCCCAGGTCGTTGGCCAGGGACTTGGCGAAGCCGGCCAGCCCCGGGCGCAGCCCGTTGGAGAGGGTCAGGCCGGCGATCGGCTCGTGGACCGAGCCGGACAGGACGAAGCCGATCACCCCGCCCTCGCCCAGCGTCTCGGCCGCCGCGCGGGCCAGCCGCACCGCCCCCAGGAAGACGGTGTCGAAGGCGGCGGCCCACTGCTCGTCGGTGTTGTCCGCCGCGAAGCCCGGCGCCGGGCCGCCGACGCTGATCAGGATGCCGTCGAAGCCGCCGAACCGGGCCCGCGCCTCCGCGATCAGCCGGGCCGGGGTCCCCGGGTCGGTGTTGTCGGCCGCGATCCCGGCCGCGCCCGGCCCCAGCGCCTCCACGGCCTCGGCGACCGTCTTCTCCTCGCGCCCGGTCACCAGCACCTTGGCGCCCTCCGCGAGCAGCGCCTCCGCCGAGGCCCGGCCGAGCCCCCGCGTCGCGCCGGTCACCACGTACACACGGTCCTTCAGTCCAAGATCCATGGCCCTATCCTGCCGGGTCGGGATCCTCCGCTGCCAGCGCGAACGCCGTGCCCACCAGGCCGATGTGGCTGAAGGCCTGCGGGAAGTTGCCGAGCTGGCGGCCGGTCGCCGGGTCGTACTCCTCCGCGAGCAGCCCCACGTCGTTGCCGAGCGCGACGAGCCGCTCGAAGAGCACCCGCGCCTCCTGAGGCCGCCCGGTCGTCCGCAGGGCGTCCGCCAGCCAGAACGAGCAGACCAGGAAGGTCCCCTCCTGCCCCGGCAGGCCGTCCACCGCCGTCGACTCGGCGCTGTAGCGGCGCACGTAGCCGTCGTGCATCAGCTCCGCCATGACCGCGTCCACCGTGCCCACCACCCGGGGGTCGTCCGGCGGCAGGAAGCCCACCTGCGGGATGAGCAGGGTGGCGGCGTCCAGCTCCCGCGAGCCGTACGACTGGGTGAAGGTGTTCCGCACGGGGTCGTACGCCTTGTCGCACACCTGTGCGTGGATGTCGTCCCGCATGGCCCGCCACCGGGCCGCGTCCCCCGGCAGCGACGGGTCGGCCTCCAGGGTGCGCACGGCCCGGTCGGCGGCCACCCAGGCCATCACCTTCGAGTGGGTGAAGTGGCGGCGCGGCCCGCGCACCTCCCACAGCCCCTCGTCGGGCTCCCGCCAGACCGCCTCCAGGAAGCCCAGCAGGCTCAGCTGGAGGTTCCAGGCGTGCCGCTCCGCCGGGATCCCGGCCTCCCGCGCCCGGTTGAGCGAGTCCATGACCTCGCCGTACACGTCGAGCTGGAACTGGTCCACGGCCGCGTTCCCGGTCCGCACCGGCGCCGAGTCGGCGTACCCCCGCAGCCACGGCAGCGTCGTCTCGGGCAGCCGCCGCTCCCCGGCCGGGCCGTACATGATCTGGAGGTCGGCCGGGTCGCCCGCGACCGAGCGCAGCAGCCAGTCCCGCCAGGCGGCGGCCTCCTCCACGTACCCGGCGGCGAGCAGCGCGCCGAGGGTCAGGGAGGAGTCGCGCAGCCAGCAGGAGCGGTAGTCCCAGTTCCGCACGCCGCCGACCTCCTCCGGCAGGGAGGTGGTCGGGGCGGCGACGATCCCGCCGGTGGGGGCGTAGGTGAGCGCCTTCAGGGTGATCAGGGAGCGCAGCACCGCCTCCCGGTGGGGCCCCCGGTAGGTGCAGCGGGCCGCCCACTCCCGCCAGTCCGCGAGCGACTGCTCCAGGGCCTCGAAGGGGTCGATCAGGTCCGGGCGCGGCTCGTGCGAGGGGTGCCAGGTCAGCACGAAGGCCACCTTCTCGCCGGCGGCGACGGTGAAGGAGGAGCAGGTGGAGAACTGCTGGCCCCAGGTCTTCACCTGCGGTTCGCTGCGCAGCCAGACCGCGTCGGGCCCGGCGACCGCCACCCGGTGCCCGTCCGCCCTGCGCATCCAGGGCACGATCGAGCCGTAGTCGAAGCGCAGCCGCAGGACGGCGTCCATCTCGACGCTGCCGCTGATCCCCTCGACGATCCGCATCACGTCGGGGCAGACGTCCCGCTGCGGCATGAAGTCGATGACCTTGACGGTGCCGGTACGGGTCTCCCAGTAGGTCTCCAGGACGAGGGAGTCCTCGGCGTAGCGGCGGGAGGTGCAGGTCGTGGCGCCCTTGGGGGCGATCCGCCAGTGCCCGTTCTCCTCGTCGCCCAGGACGGCGGCGAAGCAGGCGGCCGAGTCGAACCGGGGCAGACACAGCCAGTCGACCGACCCGTCGCGGCCGACGAGCGCGGCGGTCTGGAGATCGCCGATGAGGGCGTAGTCGTCGATGTGTTGCGTCACGCTCGGGCTTTTCCCGGAAGCGGCGGCGGTCAATCAGCGCGACGGTGTGGCCGGGGTCTCCGCGGTGTCCGGTTCCGGCGTCCCGGCGGCCCCGGGCGCGGCGGCGGCCTCCCGGTCGCGCTTCTCGCGGCGCACCAGGATCACCCAGCCGACGGGCACGCCGGCCGCGAAGAGCCACCACTGCACGGCGTACGCCATGTGGGCGCCGATCGAGTCGTGGTCGGGCTCGGGGATCCGCTCGGGGGAGTCGGCGGCGGGCCCGGTCTGCTCGACGTAGCCGCCGAGGACCTCGCGGCCGATGAGCTCGGCCTGCTGCCGGCTGTCGATCAGCATGACCTGGCGGTCGGGCAGGCCCTTGAGGTCCTTGATGCCGCTGGCGTCGGTCGTCTCGTCCGCCTTGAGGCGGCCGGTGATCGTGACCTCGCCCTTCGGGACGGGCGGCACCTGGGGGTAGGAGTGCTGGTCGGCGGCGGCCGGCACCCAGCCCCGGTTGACGATCAGGACCTTCCCGTCCCGCAGGACCAGCGGGGTCAGGACGTGCACGCCGATCCGGTCGTCGGAGGAGGTGCGGCGGCGGACGACCACCTCGTGGGCGGTGTCGAAGGTGCCGGTGGCGGTGACCGGGCGCCAGTAGTCGCTGCGCGGGACGGTGTGGCCGGGGGAGGTGAGCTCCTCGACCGGTACCGGCGCCGCGCTGATGCTGTCCTCGATCAGGGCGTTCTGGGCGACCCGGCGTTCGTGCCGGTGGAACTGCCAGAAGCCCAGCTCGATCATCGTCGGGACGAGGACGAGGGCGATCAGGGTGAGGATCACCCACTGCCGGGACAACAGGAAGCGGTACACCCCATGACCGTACAGCGGGGGTCACGGGGTGCACGCAGGGGGGTTCGGCGGGTTCGGGGACCGCCGTCCGGAATCGTTTCTTCAGGTCGTGTGCTCACACCTTGTCGACGATGCCCACCTTCCCCTCCGCGCGGGCGCAGTGGCCGCCGCAGTACCAGCTGCCCTCCACCTCGACGCCCTGGCCGATGATCTGGACCCGGCAGTGCTCGCAGATGGGCGCCATGCGGTGGATGGCGCAGGCGAAGCAGTCGAAGACGTGCACCGCGCCCTGCGCGTGCACCTCGAAGGACATGCCGTAATCGTTTCCGCAGACCTCACAACGTGCCATGCGCCACAGGGTGGGGCTCCCCGCGGGCGCGCGCCGACCGGCGCGCCCGGAGGGCCCGGGGACGTCACCCGTCTGCCGGGGCCACGTCCCGCAGGAGCTGGGTGTAGGCGGCCTCGTCGACGACGGGCGTGCCGAAGGACCGGGCCTTGAGGGTCTTGGAGGTGGCGGAGTCCGGGTCGTTGGTGACCAGCAGGCTCGTCAGCCGCGAGACGCTGCCGGCGACGTGGAGACCGGCCTCGACGGTCCGGTCCTCCAGGAGCTCGCGGTCGACGGAGGTGTCCCCGGAGAACGCCACCCGCATCCCCTGCTTGAGCGGCTTGTCGGTCTCGTACCGGCCGGGATTGGGGTACGGGCAGGCCGGCCGCTTCCGCGAGGGGCGCCAGCTGTTCGCCCGGTAAGCGGGGTACGGCGAGGAGGCCGCGGGCGCGGCCGGGGAGGCGGCCCACTCGGTCAGCGGCCGGCACTCCAGGAGCGGCAGCCGCACGCCCTGCTCGGCCGCCGCGTGCAGGCTGGGCCGGAACGCCTCGGCGAGCACCCGCGCGTCGTCCAGCGCGTTGTGCGCCTGCCGCTGCTCGACGCCGAAGTGCGCGGCGAGCGACTCCAGCTTGTGGTTGGGCAGCGGCAGCGACAGCTGCTTGGCGAGCGCGATCGTGCACAGGCGCTGCCGCACGGGCGCGGCGGACTCGGCGCGCGCGTACTCCCGGGCGATCATCTGCCAGTCGAAGATCGCGTTGTGCGCGACGAGCACCCGCCCGTCGAGCCGGGCCGCGAACTCGGCCGCGATCTCCGGGAAGAGCGGCGCGCCCTCCAGGGCGTCGCTGGTCAGCCCGTGGATCCACACCGGTCCGGGGTCGCGCTCGGGGTTGACGAGCGTGTACCAGTGGTCCTCGACGTTCCCCTGGGCGTCCAGCCGGTAGACGGCGGCGGACACGATCCGGTCGTCGCGGGCGAGGCCGGTGGTCTCCACGTCGACGACCGCGTACCCCTGCGGGTAGGCGGTCGGCCACGCTGCTGCGGTCGTGCGGTCGTCGAGCATGGTCATTGAGGATACGGGCCGCGGCCGACAATCCCCTCCTCGGTGCTCCGGACGGACCGGTCCCGCCCGGCCCCGGGCGGGTCGTTCCGGAGGCGGCGCCCCGCCGGGTGCGACCCTCCTCACGTGACCGAACCCCCCGCGCCTCCCGCGTCCTCCGCGCCCGCCGCGCACGACGAGGCCCACGGCGGCGGCCTCGGCTCCCGCCTCAACTGGCTCCGGGCCGCGGTCCTCGGCGCCAACGACGGCGTGGTCTCCACGGCGGGCCTCGTCGTCGGCGTCGCCGGGGCCACCGGGTCCAGGTCCGCGCTGCTCACGGCCGGCCTCTCCGGGCTCCTCGCCGGCTCGATGTCGATGGCGGCGGGGGAGTACGTCTCGGTCTCCACCCAGCGCGACTCGGAGAAGGCCGCGCTCGCCGAGGAGAAGCGCGAACTGCGCGAGCGGCCGGCGGCCGAGCTCGACGAACTCACCGCCCTCCTGGCCGCCCGCGGCCTCTCCCCGGACGTCGCCCGGGAGGCCGCCGAACAGCTCACCGCCCGCGACGCCCTGCGCGCCCACGCGCGCGTGGAGCTGGGCATCGACCCGGACGCCCTCACCAACCCCTGGCACGCGGCCGGCGCCAGCTTCCTCGCCTTCACCGCCGGGGCCCTGCTCCCGCTCCTCGCGATCGTCCTGCCGCCGCCCCCGGCCCGCCTCTGGGTCACCGTCCTCTCGGTCCTCGCGGCCCTCGCCCTCACCGGCTGGTCCAGCGCCCGCCTCGGCGCCGCCCCGCCGGCCCGCGCGGTCCTCCGCAACGTGGCGGGCGGGGCCCTGGCGATGGCGGTGACGTACGGGGCGGGGTCGTTGCTGGGGGCGGCGGGGGTCTAGGGCGTGTCCGGCGGATCAGGGTCGGGTAGGCCGCGGCGTCTGGTGCGGTGCATCGCAAGGCGCCGGAGCGGCTCGACAGCGGAGCTGTCGGGGCGTTTCGGCAACACGGCGAGGTGCCGTGCCGGGCGCCGCGGCCCCGGCCATGATCCGCCGGACACGCCCTAGGCCCCGCCTGGTGGATCAGGGGCGAGCGGGCCTCCGTACGGGCCCCGGGGCCCGTACGGCGGATCATGGCCGGGCAGGCCCTACAGGTCCTGGAGCCACACCGCCCCGTCCGCCCCCGGCAGGCCCGGCGGCCGTGACCAGCCCGTCGGGCCGCCCTCGTACGCGACCGGCGACAGGGCGTGCCGCAGGCGTCCGAGCGGGCCGTCCGACTCGGTGAGGTACCGCTCGGACCGGTACGCGGGCAGGGCGTGCGTCAGCCAGTGGCCCGTCTGCGCGAGGGCGACGCGGACAAGCCGGGTGCCGCCGTCCCGGTCCTGCTCGGTCAGCGACCGCAGGACCGCCGCCGCGAGCAGATAGCCGGTGCCGTGGTCCAGGGCCTGCGCGGGCAGCGCGCCCGGCTCCTCCGCCGAGCCCTCCACGACGGCGATCCCGGTCGCCGCCTGCACCAGCGAGTCGAAGCCGCGCCGCCCGCCCCACGGCCCGTAGTCGCCCCAGGCCGAGATCCGGGCCGTGACGAGCCCCGGCCGGTGCAGGTCGAAGCGGTCGAGCGCGCCCGGCCGGTAGCCGGTCACCAGCACGTCCGCCGCGTCGAGGAGTTCGTCGAAGGCGCGCCGGTCCGAGGGCCGGTCCAGGTCGAGGGCGGCCGTCCGCTTCCCGACGTTCGTGTCCGCGTGCTGGTCGGGCAGCTCCGGGTTGCCCGGCGGGTCGATCCGCAGCACGTCCGCGCCGAGCAGCGCGAGGGTCCGGGTCGCCACCGGGCCCGCGAGCACCCGGGTCAGGTCCAGGACCCGCAGGGGCCCCGAACGCCGCCGGGGCGGGGCCTCGTCGAGCCGCTCCAGGTTCAGCGGCGGCCGCGCCGTCACCTCCCGGCCCTGCGGGTGCGCCGCCCACTCCCCGGGCGTCCGCAGGGCGACGGCCAGGCCTCCGGCCCCGTACACCGCCGTCTCGACCTCGGCGGCCGTCCGCTCTCCGATCGCCGCCGCCACGGCCTCCGCCGCCGCGTCCTCCGGCCATTCGGAGGGCACGCCGAGGGCGGCGAGCAGCGCCGCCCGGTGGTGCGGGTAGTTGGCGTGGGTGCGGACCCGCCCGTCCGCCGCCCGCCAGAAGCGGGAGAGCGGCGCGAAGTTCACCGGCGCCCGCCCGTCGACCCGCAGGTGCCGCTCGCTGGTGAAGGCGGTGGCCACGGCCCCGTCGTCCACCCGCACCGGCCCCGGGAGCCCCGCCCGCTCCACCGCCGCGAGCCCCGCCACCGCGACCGTCGCCCGCGCCAGGTCCATCACCGGCAGCCGGGCCGGCAGCAGCCCCGAGGGCCCCGTGAACACCGCCCGGCCGATCAGGGCGGGATCACCGCCGAGGGCCGACCACAACAGCTCCGTACCCGTGCGCACCGTGTTGTCCATGGAGTCCATGATCCGCGCCGGGGCGCCCGGCCCCACGCGAGGGGGCCCCGGCGCGGCGTACCGCACCGGGGCCCCGACCTCCACCGGTGGTTACCAGCGGACCGCGTCGAGCGCGTCGATGATCCCGGCCCCGTAGAAGCCGTTCTTGTTCTTCCCGCCCTCGCAGACGGCGTCGACCTTGCCGTCGGCGTCGATGTCGTACGGGTTGGTGCAGGCGTGCCTGTCGGCCTGCGCGTACAGCAGGGCCTTGAGCGCCGCCGGGCTCGCGGTCGGGTGCTTCGACTTGATGAGCGCCAGGACGCCCGCCGCGTGCGGCGAGGCCATCGACGTGCCGCCCTTGTAGTTGTAGCCGCCGTTGACCGTGGTCGACAGGATCAGGCCGTTCACCGCCGGGGCGTCCGGCGTCTGGTACGCGGTGCGGTCGCCGCCGGGCGCCGCGATGTCGATCACGCCGAGGCCGTAGTTGGAGTACGACGCCTTCAGGCCCTTGGCGCCGGTCGCGGAGACCGTGACGACACCCGGGAGCATCGCCGGGTAGTCCAGGCACACCTTCGGGTCGATGGTCCGGCCGCCCGGCGTGGAGTCGTTCGGGCTGCTGTCGTCGACGATCGAGTCGGCCGCCAGGTCGAACTTGGAGTTGCCGGCCGCCGCCACGTTGACCGTGCCCTTGCGCTCCGCGTAGCGGGTGGCGCGGGTGACGGCCTCGATCAGGGCCTTCTGGTCCGCGTCGTTCTTGCACGCGAACATCCACGGGTCGGTGTAGTAGCTGTTGTTCGTGATGTCGACGCCGTGCTCGGCCGCCCACACGAAGCCGCAGACCACGGCCTCCGTGTAGAAGAAGCCGTCCGGGGTGGACACCTTGATGCCGGAGACCTTCACGCCCGGGGCGACACCGGTGATGCCGATGCCGTTCTTGGCGGCGGCGATCGTACCGGCGACGTGCGTGCCGTGGTCGCTCTCGCCCGGGTTCGGACGCCACGAACCGGGGGTCGTGTCCGGCTTGCCGGAGACGCAGTTCGCGGAGGCCTTGGCGTCGAAGTTCGGCGCCAGGTCCGGGTGGGTGTCGTCCACGCCCGTGTCGATGACGCCGACGGTCACGCGCTTGCTGCCGAGCGTCCGCTGGTGCGCCTTGTCGGCCTTGATCGCCGGGAGGTCCCACTGCAGGGGCTCCAGGGCGTCCTGCTCGTCCGTGGCGCGGGCCGCGGCGGCCTTGGCCTCGGCCTCGGACAGCGCCTGCGTGCCGCCGCCGACGGACTTGTCGCCCTGCACGGAGAGCGGGGCGGTCCGGGTCGCGCCGGCCGACACCACGCCGCGCGCCTTGCGGATCTTCTTCGCGAAGTCCGGGTTCTGCGAGTGGACGACTATCACGCCTATCTGGTCGTACGCGACGACGACCGTACCGCCGGCGGCGGATATCGCCTTCTTCACCGACTTGGCGGTCGAGTGGCCCCCGTCGACGTTCACGACGTACGACAGCTGCGGCCCGTCCGACGCCACGGCGGCGACCGGGGCGTCACTCAGCTCCGCGGCCGAGGCGCCGGAGGGAAGGAAGCCGAGCGAGGCCGTGAGCGCGAGGCCGACCGGCAGGGCGAGAGCTCGGCCGCGCCTCGATCCCAGATGAGCCATGGGTTCTCCACATCATCCGTATGTACTGCTCGCGCGCGGGTTTGCGCGCGGGCAGGTGCATGACGAGTGAAGCTATCGCTGATCTTCCTGTCCCATCAATGAGTTGAGAAGACTTCATGAAGATCTGCCCGAGAAATTCCTCGGGGTGAACCGCGTCGCTTCCTCCTCCGTGCCGTTGTGCAGGGGAGGGCTCCACCCGGAGCCCCGGCTCCCGCACCCCCGGTGAGGCCCCCTTTGACCCAGCCGTCCGCCCCCGCGTCACGAGGAGATTCCGTGGCTACCGAAGCACCGCCGCCAGCCCGAGACGACACGGAGACCGATCGGGGTCCCGCGTCACCCACCACGGAGCAGTTCGTCGAGGTGCAGCAGGGCGAGGAGTTCGGCGAACTGCGCCGCACCTACCGCTCGTTCGCCTTCCCGCTCACCCTCGCCTTCATCGCCTGGTACCTGCTGTACGTGCTGCTCTCCAACTACGCGGGCGGCTTCATGGGGACCAAGGTCTTCGGCAACATCAACGTGGCGCTGGTCCTGGGCCTCGGCCAGTTCCTCACCACCTTCCTCATCGCCTGGCTCTACTCGCGGCACGCGGCGAACCGGCTCGACCCGAAGGCCGAGGCCATCAAGTCCCGTATGGAGGGCGACGCATGAGCACCCCCGTCCTGCTCGCGGCGGGCAACGCCACCAGCGAGCACCGGCCCCTGATCATCGCCCTGTTCGGCGCCTTTGTGATCGCCACCCTCGTCATCACCGTGTGGGCCGGCCGGCAGACCCGCAGCGCCGCCGACTTCTACGCCGGCGGGCGCCAGTTCACCGGCTTCCAGAACGGCCTGGCGATCTCCGGCGACTACATGTCCGCCGCGTCCTTCCTCGGCATCGCCGGCGCCATCGCCCTCTTCGGCTACGACGGCTTCCTCTACTCGATCGGCTTCCTCGTCGCCTGGCTCGTCGCCCTGCTCCTGGTCGCCGAACCGCTGCGCAACTCCGGCCGCTTCACCATGGGCGACGTCCTCGCCTACCGGATGCGCCAGCGCCCGGTCCGCACCGCCGCCGGCACCTCCACCATCGTCGTCTCGATCTTCTACCTGCTCGCGCAGATGGCCGGCGCGGGCGTCCTCGTCTCGCTGCTCCTCGGCATCACCAGCGACGGCGGCAAGGTCGCGATCGTCGCCCTCGTCGGGATACTGATGATCGTGTACGTGACCATCGGCGGCATGAAGGGCACCACCTGGGTGCAGATGGTCAAGGCCGTCCTGCTCATCGCGGGCACCCTCCTGATCACCTTCCTCATCCTGTGGAAGTTCGACTTCAACCTGTCCGAGCTGCTCGGCGCGGCCGCCACCAACAGCGGCAAGGGCCAGGCCTTCCTGGAGCCCGGCCTCAAGTACGGCGCCACCGCCACCTCGAAGCTGGACTTCCTCTCGCTCGGCATCGCGCTCGTCCTCGGCACGGCCGGCCTGCCCCACATCCTGATCCGCTTCTACACGGTCCCGACCGCCAAGGCCGCCCGGAAGTCGGTCAACTGGGCCATCGGCATCATCGGCGCCTTCTACCTGATGACGATCGTCCTCGGCTTCGGCGCCGCCGCCCTGCTCAAGAACAGCGACATCATCGCCTCCAACAAGGCGGGCAACACCGCCGCCCCGCTCGCGGCCCTGGAGATCGGCGGCGGAGCCGGGTCCACCGGCGGCGCGATCCTCCTCGCCGTCATCTCCGCCGTCGCCTTCGCGACCATCCTCGCCGTCGTCGCCGGCCTGACCCTGGCCTCCTCGTCGTCCTTCGCGCACGACATCTACGCCAACGTCATCCGGCGCGGAAAGGCCACCGAGAAGGAGGAGGTGCGGGCCGCCCGCTGGGCGACCGTCCTCATCGGGATCGTCTCCATCGCGCTCGGCGCCCTCGCCCGCGACCTCAACGTCGCCGGCCTGGTCGCGCTCGCCTTCGCGGTCGCCGCTTCCGCCAACCTGCCGACGATCCTGTACTCGCTCTTCTGGAAGCGGTTCACCACGCAGGGCGCCCTGTGGTCGATCTACGGCGGCCTGGTCTCCGCCGTCGTCCTGGTGCTGTTCTCGCCGGTCGTCTCCGGCAAGCCCACCTCGATGTTCAAGAACGTCGACTTCTACTGGTTCCCGCTGGAGAACCCCGGACTCGTCTCCATCCCGCTCGGCTTCCTGCTCGGCTGGCTCGGCTCGGTCCTCTCCAAGGAGGAGGCGGACAAGGGCAAGTACGCGGAACTGGAGGTCAAGTCCCTCACCGGTGTCGGAGCGCACTGAACCGCATACGTTCCGCCACGCACGGACGGCCGCGTCGTAGGGTTCTACGACGCGGCCGCGCCGGTCCTCGTGACAATCTGCCCTGCTCGATGTCGCACCGCTCACGTAGGCTCGGAACAAGGCGATCGAAACGAACCGATCCACAGACGGGGAGGGGGCCCACCGTGCTCATCGACACCTTCGGCCGGGTCGCCACCGACCTGCGCGTCTCGCTCACGGACCGGTGCAACCTGCGCTGCACCTACTGCATGCCGGAAGAGGGCCTCCAGTGGCTCGCCAAGCCGGACCTCCTCACGGACGACGAGATCGTCCGGCTCATCCGCATCGCCGTCACCGACCTCGGCGTCACCGAGGTCCGCTTCACTGGCGGCGAGCCCCTGCTCCGTCCCGGCCTCGTCGGGATCGTCGAGCGCTGCGCGGCCCTGGAGCCCCGCCCCCGGATGTCCCTCACCACCAACGGCATCGGACTCAAGCGCACCGCGACCGCGCTGAAGGCCGCGGGCCTCGACCGGGTCAACGTCTCCCTCGACACCCTGCGCCCCGACGTCTTCAAGACCCTCACCCGCCGCGACCGGCACCGGGACGTCCTCGACGGCATGGCCGCCGCCCGCGACGCCGGCCTGGTCCCGGTCAAGGTCAACGCCGTCCTGATGCCCGGACTCAACGACGACGAGGCCCCCGACCTGCTCGCCTGGGCGATCGAGGAGGGGTACGAGCTCCGCTTCATCGAGCAGATGCCGCTCGACGCCCAGCACGGCTGGAAGCGCGACGGCATGATCACCGCGGGGGACATCCTGGAGTCCCTGCGCACCCGCTTCACCCTCACTCCCGAAGGCGCCGACGAGCGCGGCTCCGCCCCCGCCGAGCGCTGGGTCGTCGACGGCGGACCGCACACGGTCGGCGTCATCGCCTCCGTCACCCGCCCGTTCTGCCGGGCCTGCGACCGCACCCGGCTCACCGCCGACGGACAGGTCCGCACCTGCCTCTTCGCCACCGAGGAGACCGACCTGCGGGCCGCGCTCCGCTCGGACGCGGGGGACGCCGAGGTCGCGGAGCTCTGGAAGAAGGCGATGTGGGGCAAGAAGGCCGGCTCCGGCCTCGACGACCCGAGCTTCCTCCAGCCCGACCGCCCGATGTCGGCGATCGGCGGCTGAGCCCCGGGGCCTCCGGCCGTGATCCGCCGGACGGCCCTAGGAGGCGTCCCCGGGCGCCTCGGACTCCCAGTCGGCCAGCGGCACGACGTCCTTGAGGAAACCCCGTACGCCCAGGAACTGGGAGAGGTGCTCGCGGTGCTCCTCGCACGCGAGCCAGGTCTTGCGCCGCTCCGGCGTGTGCAGCTTGGGGTTGTTCCACGCGAGGACCCAGACGGCGTCGGCGCGGCACCCCTTCGCGGAACAGATCGGCTTCTCTTCGCTCACCGGACCAATGATCATCCGGTCATTGTCCAGCAAGGGCGATGCCGAGCAGCCACGGGGGGAGCTGCCCGGCACCGGTCCGTCGCTCCGACGGGGGATGCGGAGCGCGTAGGCAGTATGTCACGGCACATGGGCTGCGGTGCACTGGAACTTCATGATTGATCTGAGCTTTTCTTGAGGTTTCCGGCCACTCTCGGTGATCAGTTCCGGCCGTGCGGGCGGTCCGCCTCCGGGTCCGTCCCGGCCTCGTCCGCCGTCTCTCCCGCACCGAGCGCGGGCCGCGCCGGAGTCGGCACGAACGTGGAGGGAAGGGACGGGGCCGACTCGCGTCCCGCGTTGGCGATCACCACGGCGACGTACGGCAGCAGGATGCCCAGGGCGAGCGCCACGATCGCCACGTGCCGCTCGACGTTCCACAGCACCGCGGCGGCGATCACGGAGAGTGTCCGGACCGTCATCGAGATGACGTACCTCCGCTGCCGCCCCCGGACGTCGTCGGCGAGCCCCTGTCGGGCCCCCGTGATCCGGAAGACCTCGGTTCCGCCACGCTTCGGCATCGCCGCTCACCACCCGCCGGTCGCGCCGGACGCACCCCGGTCCGGACTTCCTTCCACCGTACGCCCGCCCCCCGGCGCGTACGAGACCGGGGCACGTATGGCTCTGTCCGACATGCGACGCATGTGAGGAAAGCCGAGACTGGGCCCACATGCGTACAAGGAGGCGACGATGAGTTGGTTGTGGGCGATTATCGTGGGACTCGTCCTCGGTCTGATCGCGAAGGCGATCCTGCCGGGCAAGCAGCAGATCCCGCTCTGGCTGACCGTGGTGTTCGGCATGCTCGGCAGCGTCCTCGGCAACGCGGTCGCGACCTGGATCGGCGTCAACGACACCAAGGGCATCGACTGGATCCGCCATCTGCTCCAGCTGATCGGCGCGATCGTCGTCGTCGGCGTGGGCGACATGGTCTGGGCCTCGATCAAGGGCAACAGACAGCGCGCCTGACGGCGGGACGCAGACCGGGAGGCCCGGTACGGCACCTCACGTGCCGTACCGGGCCTCCCGGTCGTGTCGTACGGGCGGACCCGTCAGGCGCCGGCGAACTCGATCGCCGCCAGGTTCTTCTTGCCGCGCCGCAGCACCAGCCAGCGCCCGTGCAGCAGGTCGTCCGCCGACACCTCGGCGTCCTCGGCGGTGACCTTCACGTTGTTCACGTACGCCCCGCCCTCCTTCACCGTGCGCCGCGCCGCCGACTTGCTCGCCACCAGACCGACCTCGGCGAACAGGTCCACGACCTGGCCGAGCTCCGACACGCGCGCGTGCGGCAGCTCGGACAGGGCCGCGGCCAGCGTCGCGCCGTCCAGCTCGGCCAGGTCGCCCTGGCCGAACAGCGCCTTGGAGGCGCCGATGACGGCCGCGCACTGCTCGGCGCCGTGCACCAGCGTGGTCAGCTCCTCCGCCAGCGCCCGCTGGGCCGCCCGGGCCTGCGGCCGCTCGGCGGTCTGCGCCTCGAGCTCCTCCAGCTCCTCGCGGGACCTGAAGGAGAGGATCCGCAGGTAGGTGGAGATGTCCCGGTCGTCCACGTTCAGCCAGAACTGGTAGAACGCGTACGGCGTGGTCATCTCCGGGTCCAGCCAGACGGCCCCGCTCTCGGTCTTGCCGAACTTGGTGCCGTCCGCCTTGACCATCAGCGGGGTCGCGAGCGCGTGGACCTCGGCCCCCGGCTCCAGGCGGTGGATCAGGTCGAGCCCGGCCACCAGGTTGCCCCACTGGTCCGAGCCGCCCTGCTGGAGCGTGCAGCCGTGGCGGCGGTACAGCTCCAGGAAGTCCATGCCCTGGAGGAGCTGGTAGCTGAACTCGGTGTAGCTGATGCCCTGCTCGGACTCCAGGCGCCGGGCCACGGAGTCCTTGGTCAGCATCTTGTTGACCCGGAAGTGCTTGCCGATGTCCCGCAGGAACTCGATCGCCGAGAGGCCGGCGGTCCAGTCCAGGTTGTTCACCATGACCGCCGCGTTCTCCCCCTCGAAGGAGAGGAACGGCTCGATCTGCGAACGCAGCCGGTTCACCCAGTTCGCGACCGTCTCGGGGTCGTTCAGGGTGCGCTCGGCCGTCGGCCGCGGGTCGCCGATCTGCCCGGTGGCCCCGCCGACGAGCGCCAGCGGCCGGTGCCCGGCCCGCTGGAGCCGGCGCACGGTGAGGACCTGGACCAGGTGACCGACGTGGAGACTGGCCGCGGTCGGGTCGAAGCCGCAATAGAACGTGACGGGACCGTCCGCGAGAGCCTTGCGCAGTGCGTCCTCATCGGTGGACTGGGCGAAGAGCCCGCGCCACTTCAGCTCGTCGACGATGTCCGTCACGATCGTCCGTCTCCTTGATTGATCGGGGTGATGCCGTGGCTCAGTCTAGGTGGGTCAGACCCCCTTGCTGACCGAGCTCATGTTGAAGTCCGGCACCCGCAGGGCGGGCATCGCGGCCCGGGTGAACCAGTCGCTCCACTCGCGCGGCAGCGTCTTCTCCGTACGGCCCGCCTCCGAGGCCCGCGACAGCAGGTCCACCGGCGACTCGTTGAACCGGAAGTTGTTCACCTCGCCGACCACCTCGCCGTTCTCGACGAGGTAGACGCCGTCCCGGGTCAGCCCGGTGAGCAGCAGCGTCGCCGGGTCGACCTCGCGGATGTACCAGAGGCAGGTCAGCAGCAGACCGCGCTCGGTGGAGGACACCATCTCCTCCAGGGAACGCTCCCCGCCGCCGTCCAGGATCAGGTTCCCCGCTCCGGGGGCCACGGGCAACCGAGTAAGCCCCGCCGAGTGCCGGGTGGTGACCAGCCGCTCCAGCCTTCCCTCCCGCACCCAGTCGATCGGCCCCACCGGCAGGCCGTTGTCGAAGACGGACGAGTCGTCGCCGGAGGAGTGCGCGATCACGAACGGCGCGGACTCCAGGCCCGGCTCGTTCGGGTCGCTGCGCAGCGTCAGCGGCAGCCGCGAGAGCGTCTCGCCGAGCCGGGTGCCGCCGCCGGGCTTGGAGAAGACCGTACGGCCCTCCACCGCGTCCCGGGCCGCGGCGTTCCACTGCTGGTAGATCAGCAGGTCGGCCACGGCGGTCGGCGGCAGCAGCGTCTCGTACCGCCCGGCGGGCAGCTCGATCCGCCGCTCCGCCCAGCCCAGCCGGACCGCCAGGTCGGCGTCGAGCGCCGCCGGGTCGACGTCCTTGAAGTCCCGCGTCGCGCGCCCGGCCCAGGCGGAGCGCGAACGGTCGGGGGACTTGGCGTTCAGCTCCAGGGTCCCGTTGGGCTGGTCGTGCCGGAGCCGCAGCCCCGTCGACGTGCCCAGGTAGGTGGAGGTCAGCTCGTGGTTGGCGAAACCGTACAGCTCGCGGCCGCCGGCCCGGGCCCGGGCGAAGGCCTCGCCGAGGGCGGGCGCGAAGTCCCCGAAGACGGCGGAGGAGGTCTCCGCCGGGGCGTCCGTGAAGTCGGGGGAGGCGGGCACGCCCTCCACCAGCGGCTGCGCGTCCTCGGCGGGCCCGGCGGACCGGGCGGCGGCCTCGGCGGCCCGCACCAGGGGCTCCAGGTCGTCCACGGTCACGGCGGACCGGGAGACGACGCCGGAGGCGGTGCCCTGGGCGCCGTCGACGGTCGCGATCACCGTGAGCGTGCGGCCCCGGGTCACGCCGTTCGTCGTGAGCGCGTTCCCGGCCCAGCGCAGATTGGCCGAGGACTCCTCGTCCGCGATGACCACGCACCCGTCGGCCCGGGACAGCTCCAGGGCCCGCTCGACGATCTCGTACGGCTTGCTGACGCGGCTCATCGTCCGGCCTCCTGCGTCGTGTTCAGAATGTTGACGCCCCGGAAGAGGGCGGAGGGGCAGCCGTGGGAGACCGCGGCGACCTGGCCCGGCTGGGCCTTGCCGCAGTTGAAGGCGCCGCCGAGGACGTACGTCTGCGGGCCGCCGACCTGCTCCATCGAGCCCCAGAAGTCCGTGGTCGTCGCCTGGTACGCGACGTCCCGCAGCTGCCCGGCGAGCCGCCCGTTCTCGATGCGGAAGAAGCGCTGCCCGGTGAACTGGAAGTTGTACCGCTGCATGTCGATCGACCAGGACCGATCGCCGACCACGTAGACGCCCCGCTCCACGCCCCCGATCAGGTCCTCCGTCGACAGGCCGCCCGGGTCCGGCCGGAGCGAGACGTTCGCCATCCGCTGCACCGGCACGTGCGCGGGGGAGTCCGCGAAGGCACAGCCGTTCGACCGGCCGAGGCCGGTGAGCTTCGCGATCCGCCGGTCCAGCTGGTAGCCGACCAGCGTGCCGTCCTTCACCAGGTCCCAGGACTGCGCCTCGACGCCCTCGTCGTCGTAGCCGACGGTCGCGAGCCCGTGCTCGGCGGTCCGGTCGCCCGTCACGTTCATGACCGAGGAGCCGTACGTCAGCTTGTTCAGCTGGTCGAAGGTGGCGAAGGAGGTGCCCGCGTACGCCGCCTCGTAGCCCAGGGCCCGGTCCAGCTCGGTGGCGTGCCCGATCGACTCGTGGATGGTCAGCCACAGGTTCGACGGGTCCACGACCAGGTCGTACCGCCCCGCCTCGACGCTCGGCGCCCGCATCTTCTCGGCGAGCAGCGCCGGGATCTCGTCCAGCTCCTTGTCCCAGTCCCAGCCCGTGCCGGTCAGGTACTCCCAGCCGCGCCCGACCGGCGGCGCGATCGTCCGCATCGAGTCGAACTCGCCGGTCGTCCCGTCCACGGCCACCGCCGTGAGCTGCGGGTGCAGCCGCACCCGCTGCTGGGTGGTCACGGTGCCGGCCGTGTCCGCGTAGAACTTGTTCTCGTGGACGGTGAGCAGCGAGGCGTCCACGTGCGCCACGCCGTCCGCCCGCAGCAGCCGCGCGCTCCAGTCGGCGAGCAGGGCGCTCTTCTCCTCGGAGGGCACGGAGAAGGGGTCGATCTCGTACGAGGAGATCCACACCTTGTCCTCGTGCACCGGCTCCGCCGCCAGCTCCACGCGCTCCTCGGAGCCGGCCGCCGCGATGACCTTCGCCGACAGCTTGGCCATGGCGACCGCCTGCGAGGCGACCTTGGCCGCCCCGTCCATGGTCAGGTCCACCCCGGAGGCGAACCCCCAGGCCCCGCCGTGCACCACCCGCACCGCGTAGCCGAGGTCCGTGGTGTCCGAGGATCCGGACGGTTTGGCGTCGCGCAGCCGCCACGCGGCGCTGCGCACCCGCTCCAGGCGGAAGTCGGCGTGCTCGGCGCCCAGCGCGCGCGCTCGGGCGAGCGCCGCGTCGGCGAGCGCCCGGAGGGGCAGCGCGACGAACGAAGGGTCGATCTGATGGACCACGAGCGGCCTCGCTCTCGGTGATCGGAAGGCTCGGAAGACGGTCTCGGGAGACGGTCGGGGAACTGCCCCGGAAGTCAATCACGGGAGGGGCGGCCGGGGCTGCGCATTGGCGTGCGCCCTCGGCGGAACCGCCCCAACCGGCCACCGCCCGCCGGGCATTGGGGCAACGGCACAAGACGCGCCGGTCTCCGGCGGTCGCTCCGGACGCCCGCCGGGGCGTGCTTCCCGGCCCCGGACCGCCCCTACCGGGCCCGGTCGCGGGCCGCCGGGCGGCCACCTCCCGGCACCGCCGGGCTGTAGGGACCCGACAGTGCGGCCCGTACGCCACTGTCGGAGGTCGATTCCTCATGTCGGGAGCGATGCAGATAGGTTTTCGGCTACCAGACCGCTATCGAAAGGGTGATCCGTTGAGCCGCTCGGTTCTCGTCACCGGAGGAAACCGGGGCATCGGCCTCGCCATCGCCCGCGCGTTCGCCGAGGCCGGCGACAAGGTCGCGTTCACGTACCGCTCCGGCGAGCCGCCGGCCGAGCTGGCCGAGCTGGGCTGCCTGGCCGTGAAGTGCGACATCACCGACGGCGAGCAGGTGGAGCAGGCGTACAAGGAGATCGAGGAGAAGCACGGTCCGGTGGAGGTCCTCGTGGCCAACGCCGGCGTGACGAAGGACCAGCTCCTCATGCGCATGTCCGAGGAGGACTTCACCTCCGTCGTCGACACCAACCTCACCGGCACCTTCCGGGTCGTCAAGCGGGCCAACCGCGGGATGCTGCGGGCCAAGAAGGGCCGTGTCGTCCTGATCTCGTCGGTCGTCGGCCTGCTCGGCTCCGCGGGCCAGGCCAACTACGCCGCCTCCAAGGCCGGTCTGGTCGGCTTCGCCCGCTCCCTCGCCCGCGAGCTGGGTTCCCGCAACATCACCTTCAACGTCGTCGCGCCCGGCTTCGTCGACACCGACATGACCGCGGTGCTCACCGACGAGCAGCGCGCGGGCATCGTGTCCCAGGTGCCGCTGGGCCGCTACGCGCAGCCCGGGGAGATCGCCGCCGCGGTGCGGTTCCTCGCCTCCGACGACGCCGCGTACATCACTGGAGCCGTCATCCCGGTTGACGGCGGATTGGGCATGGGTCACTGATCACCATGAGTGGAATCCTCGAGGGCAAGCGCATCCTCATCACCGGTGTGCTGATGGAGTCCTCCATCGCCTTCCACGCCGCGAAGCTGGCCCAGGAGCAGGGCGCGGAGATCATCCTCACCGCCTGGCCCCGGCCGACGCTGACCGAGCGCATCGCCAAGAAGCTCCCCCGGCCCGAGGGCGTCAAGGTCCTGGAGCTCGACGTCTCCAACGACGAGCACCTCGCGCGCCTGGAGGGCCAGGTCCGCGAGCACCTCGGCGACCGCCTCGACGGCGTCGTGCACTCGATCGGCTTCGCCCCGCAGGACGCGCTCGGCGGCAACTTCCTCAACACGCCGTTCGAGTCCGTCGCCACCGCCATGCACGTCTCGGCCTTCTCCCTGAAGTCCCTGACGATGGCGCTGCTGCCGCTGATGAGCGAGGGCGGCTCCGTCGTCGGCCTCACCTTCGACGCGAAGTTCGCCTGGCCGCAGTACGACTGGATGGGCCCGGCCAAGGCCGCCCTGGAGGCCACCAGCCGCTACATCGCCCGTGACCTGGGCAAGCAGAACATCCGCTGCAACCTGGTCTCGGCGGGCCCGCTCGGCTCGATGGCCGCCAAGTCCATCCCGGGCTTCGGCGAGCTGGCCTCCGTCTGGGACAGCCGCTCCCCGCTGGAGTGGGACCTCACCGACCCGGAGCCGGCCGGCCGCGGCATCGTCGCGCTGCTCTCCGACTGGTTCCCGAAGACGACGGGCGAGATCGTCCACGTCGACGGCGGCCTGCACGCGATCGGCGCCTGACGCCTTCTGCGCGACTCCAGGGCCGTGCGCCCGCCCCCGGGGGGGGGGGCGCGCGGCGGGCCCGGGGGGGGGGGGGGGGGGGGGGGGGGGGCGGGGCCCCGGGGCGGGGGGGGGGGGGGGGGGGGCCCGGGGGGGGGGGGGGGGCCTGCCGGAGGGGGTGGTCGTGCCG
>NZ_JBSHHY010000006.1:286586-305646 GCF_053618675.1 Streptomyces sp. NPDC055632
TCGGCGGGGGGCCCCGCCCCGCGCGGGGGCCCCGCGCCGTTCGGCGCCCCCCGCGGGGGGCCCCCCCCCGCGGGGGGGGGCGCCCCCGGCCCTTCTCCGTCTCCCGGCTGTCCGCCTCCCGAACGCCGAAATCGAACACTCGACTCGAAAAGTAGCCCGAACGACCCCAGACTGGTGCAGAGCGTGAAGGTCTGCTGCTGACGGGGAGGAGGTACGGGCATGCACGCGATACGCCGCGGATTCGGGGCGCTCGCCCCGGTCGCCGTGCTGCTGACCGGGGTCGCCCTCGCCGCCGAGGTGCGCGCGGCACCCGCCCCGGCCGGAAGGCCCGCCGTCGCCCCCGCGACCGAGGAGCCGGAGAACTTCGGCGCCTCCTGCCGCACCGACGTCGAGGGCTCCCGCGTCACCGCCCACTGCCAGAACCCGTACCCGCGCACCGACCGGGTCCGCCTCCACGTCGAGTGCGAGCAGTGGTGGGACGTCGACACCGACAGCGCCCCCGTGGACGTCGGCCCGGCCGACTACGCCCGGCTCACCGGCCGCTGCTGGAAGGAGGTCCGGTCCGCCTGGATCACCCACCAGCCGGCGGACCCGGAACCCGCCGCGCCGGGCTCCTCAGGCCCCTGAGTCCGATGCGGGTCCCGGCGCGTCCGGTCCGGGACCCGACGCGTCCGCCGCGGGACCCGGCACCGGGCTCCGCAGGCACATGAAGGGGTAGCCGGCCGCCTCCGTGCCCGCCCGCTCGGCGTCGCCGTCCCGGATCGCGTCCACCAGGCGCGCGTGGTCCATGTGGTTCTCCGGCCGCAGCTCCCGCCCCACGTCGTCCCGCAGCCACTGCCGCAGCAGATCGCCCAGGTCCGCGTAGAGCTCCGTGAGGACCTCGTTGCCCGAGGCGGCGACGACCGCGTGGTGGAAGGCCGCGTCGGCCGTCACGAACCGCTCCGCGTCCCCCGTCCCCCACGCCTCCTCGCGCCGCACGAGCAGGGCGTCGAGCTGCTTCAGGTCCCGCTCCGTGCGCCGCTCCGCCGCGAACCGCGCGGCGGCGGACTCCAGGGTCGAGCGCAGCTCGGCGACGTGCCGGGGGTCGGAGCCCGCGAAGCGCCGGTGCATGACGCCCGCCAGCTCGCTGGTGGCGGCCACGTACGTCCCGGAGCCCTGCCGGATGTCGAGCAGTCCGTTGTGCGCGAGCGCGCGGACCGCCTCGCGCACCGTGTTGCGGGCCACGCCCAGCTGCTCGACCAGCTCGGGCTCGGTCGGGATGCGCGAGCCCACCGGCCACTCGCCGGAGGTGATCTGGTTCCGCAGCTCGGCGATCACCTGGTCGGAGAGACCTGCGCGCCGGGGATGGCCGAGGGCCATGGGGACACCTTCCCGTTCGTTCGAGATTGGACAACCAATCATCCCATGATTCTATGATGACCTCATGCCTGACGAGCCGAAGACCCTCGACCCCGCCGCACGACCGGCCGCCACCGCCGGGGATTCTCCCGCACCCGACCGCGACCGCCACGCCGGTACGGCGCCCCCGGCCGTGCCGGTCGCTCCGGCCGCCCCGGTCCACCGCCGGTTCCTCGTCCCGGTCACCCTCGGACTCGTCCTGGCCGCGCTCAACCTGCGCCCCGCCATCACCAGCCTCGGCGCCCTCCTCGAAGAGGTCAGCGAAGGCCTCCACATGAGCGGCAGCGTCGCCGGCGTCCTCACCTCCGTGCCGCCGCTCTGCTTCGCGGTCTTCGGCATCACCGCCCCGCGCCTCGCCCGCCGGTTCGGCCCCGCCGCCGTCGTCTGCGCGGGCATGGCCGCGATCCTCGCGGGGCTCGTCCTGCGCCCCCTCGCCGGCGGCACCGCAGCCTTCCTCGCCGCCAGCGCCCTCGCCCTCATGGGCATCGCCGTCAGCAACGTCCTGATGCCCGTCATCGTCAAGCGGTACTTCCCCGACCGCGTCGGCACCATGACCGGCCTCTACTCCATGGCGCTCGCCCTCGGCACCTCCGTCGCCGCCGCCGCGACCGTCCCGATGACCGACGCCCTCGGCGGGGACTGGCGCCTCGGCCTCGGCGTCTGGGCGGTCCTCGCCGCCCTCGCCGTCCTGCCCTGGCTCCCGCTCCTGCGCGACCGCGACGGCGCCTCCCGTACGGAGACCGGTCCTTCCCGTACGGAGACCGGCTCTTCCCGCACGGACGCCGGCCCTTCCCGTACCGACGCCCGCGTCTCCCGTACCGACGCCCGCGTCTCCCGTACGGAGGCGAAGGCCCCGGCGCGGGCCGCCGCGCCGCGCGTCGCCCGCAGCCGCACCGCCTGGGCCCTCGGTGTCTTCTTCGGCCTCCAGGCCACCGGCGCCTACATCACCATGGGCTGGATGCCGCAGATCTTCCGCGACGCCGGCGTCCCCGCCTCCACCGCGGGCGTGCTCCTCGCCGTCACCATGGTCATGGGCGTCCCGCTCGCCTTCGTCATCCCCCGGCTCGCCACCCGCATGAAGAACCAGGGCCCGATCGTCGTCGCCCTCGCCCTGTGCGGCCTCGGCGGCTACACCGGCCTCTTCCTCGCCCCGGCCGCCGGAGCCTGGGTCTGGGCGGTCCTGCTCGGCGTCTCCAACTGCGCCTTCCCGCTCGCCCTCACCATGATCGGCCTGCGCTCGCGCACCGGCGCCGGCGTCGTCCGCCTCTCCGCCTTCGCCCAGAGCGTCGGCTACCTCATCTCGATCCCCGGCCCCCTCCTCGTCGGCGTGCTCTACCAGCACAGCGGCGGCTGGGGACTGCCCATCGCGCTCATGGGAGGCCTGATGGTGCCCCAGATGATCGTCGGAATCCTGGCGGGCAGGGACCGGACGGTCGAGGACGAATGCTGAGGTGCGAGACTGTCCCCATGCCAGTCCTCGAACCCAATCCCCCGAACGGCCAGAAGAAGCTGCTCGCCGTCTTCGGCGCGATGATCGCCATCACCGTCGTCATCGGCGTCATCGCCTCGATCGCCGCCCCCTGACCCTCAGGGTCCTCCTCCGACCCTCCGGACCGGGGGACAACCCCCGCATCCCCTAGGGGGCGGGTCTCAGGGTCGAGTGGGTGGATCACCGGATGGGCCGCCGCCCCCGCGCTCCGTACGTTGGAGAACGACGGCGAAAGCGGAGATCCCACCCACGGAGGCGGCCATGTCGGTCCGTACGCGCAGCGGCACCGGAACCACGGCGACCGGTGTCGACACCCGGTTGCCCTGGTGGGTCCTCGCCCTCCCCGCGGCCGCGTTCACCGCCCTCCTGCTGCTCATGACCGGGCCGGGAGAGGCCCGCGCGACCGGGGGAGACCCGGCGGTCGGACGGTTCCTGGAGCAGGTCCGGCAAACGCTGCCTCTCTGAGTCGGAGAGGCCCGTTTCGTGCGAAGCTGTGGACCATGAGCGTCGATACACCCCGCAGGATCGTGCTGCTCCGGCACGCGAAGGCAGACTGGCCCCAGGTGTCCGACCACGAGCGGCCCCTCGCCGAACGAGGCCGCTCGGACGCCCCCGTCGCGGGCCGCAGGCTCGCCGAGACCGGCATCGGCTTCGACCTGGCCCTCTGCTCGACCGCCGTCAGAACCCGGGAGACCTGGAAGCTCGCCGTGCAGGAACTGCCGGAGCGCCCCAGGACCGTGTACGAGGACCGGCTGTACGAGGCCTCGCTCGGCGAGCTCATCGCCCTGCTCAACGACGTCCCGGACGAGGTCTCCGACCTCCTGGTCATCGGGCACAACCCCGGCATGCACGCCCTCGCCGACGCCCTCGCGGGCCGGGCCGAGGGCGACACCGCGACGCGTATGAACCGCAGCGGCTTCCCGACCTCCGCCTTCGCCGTCCTCTCCTTCGACGGCTCCTGGAAGTCGGTCGAGCACGGCGTCGCCACCCTGGTCGACTTCTGGACCCCGCACGACTGACGGGAGCCGCCCCCGTTCGCGTACGCGCGAGACCCCGCACCCCGTTCGCGTACGCGGCGGGACCCCGGACCCCACCCGCGTATGCGGCGGGACCCCGCCTCCCGTCCCCGTACGCACGAGGGCCCGGCCGTCCCCAGGACGACCGGGCCCTCCTCGTCGTGGCCCTCCGGCGACGGCTCAGTGCAGCAGCTCCTCGCCGCCGTCCGCGGCCTCGACCTCCTCGCGCGTGATCCCGAGCAGATAGAGCACGGTGTCCAGGAACGGCACGTTCACCGCCGTGTCGGCCGCCCTGCGCACCACCGGCTTGGCGTTGAACGCCACCCCGAGCCCGGCCGCGTTCAGCATGTCCAGGTCGTTGGCCCCGTCGCCGATCGCCACGGTCTGCGCCAGCGGCACCCCCGCCTCCGCGGCGAACCGGCGCAGCAGCCGCGCCTTGCCCGCCCGGTCCACGATCTCCCCGGTGACCCGCCCGGTGAGCTTCCCGTCCACGATCTCCAGGGTGTTGGCCGAGGCGAAGTCCAGCCCCAGGCGCTCCTTCAGGTCGTCGGTGACCTGGGTGAACCCGCCGGAGACCACGCCCACCTGGTAGCCGAGCCGCTTGAGCGTACGGATCAGGGTCCGGGCCCCGGGCGTCAGCCGCACCTCGGCGCGCACCTTGTCCACCACCGAGGCGTCGAGCCCGGCGAGCAGCGCCACCCGCGCGTGCAGGGACTGCTCGAAGTCCAGCTCGCCGCGCATCGCGGCCTCCGTCACCTCGGCGACCTTGTCCTCGCAGCCCGCGTGCGCCGCGAAGAGCTCGATCACCTCGTCCTGGATCAGGGTCGAGTCCACGTCCATGACGACGAGCCGCTGGGCGCGCCGGTGCAGCCCGGCGGAGACCACGGCCACGTCGACCCCGATGCCGTGCGCCTCGACGGCGAGCGCGGTCCGCAGCGCCTCGGTCCCGCAGCCCGAGACCGCGAACTCGACCGCCGTCACCGGGTACTTCGCGAGGCGGAAGACGCGGTCGATGTTGCCGCCGGTCTCCGCGATCCTGGCCGCTATGGCCGCCGTCTGCTCCGCCGTGAGCGGGTTGCCGAGCACGGTGACGTGCGAGCGCCCCTCGCCCCGGGGGCGGTTGTCGCCCGTGCCGGAGATGATTTCGGCCTGGAGCTTCAGGGACTCGGCCCAGCTGTGCACGGTCGCCCGGAGCTCGCCCTGCGAGGCGACGGTCGGTTCGGTGACGAGCGCGCACAGGACGAGGCGGCCGCGCGAGACGACCTGCTCGATGTCCACGACGTCGACGGAGTAGGCGGCGAGGGTGTCGAAGAGTCCCGCGGTGATCCCGGGACGGTCCTTCCCGAAGATCTTGACGAGAAGGGTGGGAACGTCGGAGGGCGGAACGTCTGAGATCTGCGATGCGCTCATGGTGGTTCCCACCGTATCGGGGACCGCGCGCCCCCCGGCCCCCCGTCCCGCGTAGCGGACACCCGGACACCCGGGCGGCCCTCCGGAGTTCCGGCCGCGGCCCGCCCGCGCCCCGACTTTCGGAGAGGGGACCGGGCCTGAAATAGTTCCCCCCGGATGTTCGCCATCCCTGGACTCCCCGCGACGGGGGTACATCGGGGGACAAGTAGTGGGGCGTGGAGTGCCAGAACTCGTACTGGAATTGAATGGAAGGACCTGGACGCTCGATCCTTCCAGGTCGTACACCGTGGGCCGGGACCCGCAGGGTGACCTGGTCATCGACGACGCCAGGGTCTCGTGGCGCCACGCCACGATCAGCTGGAACGGCCGGAGCTGGGTCATCGAGGACCACGGCTCCACGAACGGCACGTTCGTCCGGGGGCAGCGGATCCACCAGCTGGAGATCGGCCCCGGCTCGGCCGTCCACCTGGGCAACGCGACCGACGGCCCGCGGCTGGATCTCGCCGCCGGGGCCCAGGCCGGACACCAGCCCCAGCAGCAGCCGGCGCAGCACCGGCCGCCGGTGGCGCAGTCCGTCCCGGCCCACCAGGCCGCGGAGCAGGCCGAATGGGCCACGCACCAGGCGCCGCCGCAGCACCGGGCCCCGCAGCAGCAGCCCCACCAGGCCCCGCAGCAGGCCGGCTGGCAGCAGCAGCCCGCACAGCCGCAGGTCCCGCACCAGCAGGGGCCCGGACACAGTGGTCCCGGCGTCGCCGCGGGGGCGTCGTCGGCCTACTCCGACCGCAGCCCCACCACGTTCCACGAGCTGTCGCTCGGCCGCGTCATGCGCATCGGCCGTGCCCTGGAGAACGAACTCGTCGTCTCCGACCTCCAGGTCTCGCGGAACCACGCCGAGTTCCATGCGACGCCCGACGGGCGCTTCGAGATCCGCGACCTCGGCTCGCACAACGGCACGTACGTCAACGGCCAGCCGATCCCCAAGGGCGGCACCGCCCTCCTCGGCCCGCAGGACATCGTCGGCGTCGGCCACTCGACCTTCCGCATCGTCGGCGGCCAGCTGGAAGAGTTCGTCGACACCGGCTCGGTCTCCTTCTCGGCCCGCCACCTCACGGTCACGGTCGACGGCGGCAAGCAGATCCTCAAGGACGTCACCTTCGGCGTCCCGGAGAAGTCGCTGATCGGCGTCATCGGCCCGTCCGGTTCCGGCAAGTCCACGCTCCTGAAGGCGCTCACCGGTTACCGCCCGGCCAACGAGGGCGACGTCCTCTACGACAACCGGAGCCTCTACAAGCAGTTCGCCGAGCTGCGCCAGCGCATCGGCCTGGTCCCGCAGGACGACATCCTGCACAAGGAGCTGACCGTCCAGAAGGCGCTGCGCTACGCGGCCAAGCTCCGCTTCCCCGGCGACACCGCGACCGCCGAGCGCGAGGCCCGCATCGACGAGGTGCTGCGCGAGCTCAAGCTCGACATCCACAAGGAGAAGAAGGTCACCTCCCTCTCCGGTGGCCAGCGCAAGCGCGTCTCCGTCGCCCTGGAGCTCCTGACCAAGCCCTCGCTGATCTTCCTGGACGAGCCGACCTCCGGCCTCGACCCGGGCATGGACCGCGACGTCATGCAGCTGCTCCGCGGCCTCGCGGACGACGGCCGCACGGTCCTGGTCGTCACCCACTCGGTGGCCGAGCTGGGCCTGTGCGACAAGCTCCTCGTGATGGCGCCCGGCGGCTCGGTGGCGTACTTCGGCCCGCCGGAGGAGGCGCTGAACTTCTTCGGCTACTCCACCTGGGCCGACGTCTTCTCCGCCTTCGAGAACTACCGCGACTACGACTGGGCGGGCCGCTGGAAGGGCTCGCAGCACTACCAGATGTACGCCGCGGACATCGACGCCGTCGCCGCCCAGCCCGTCCAGGTGCCGCAGCGGGCGATGTCCCGTCCGCCGAAGCCGCAGGGCTGGGGCTCCCAGCTGTGGACCCTGATCCGCCGCTACGTCTCGGTGATCGCGTCCGACAAGGGCTTCCTGGGCCTGATGGTGATCCTGCCGGCCGTCCTCGGCGCGGTCTCGGTCGTCATCCCGGCCGACTTCGGCCTCGGCTCGCCGACCCCGCCGTCCCGCTTCAACGGCGACGCCGGCACGATCATGCTGATCCTCGCGGTCGGCATGTGCTTCAGCGGCGCCGCCAACTCGGTCCGCGAACTGATCAAGGAACGGGTCATCTACGAACGGGAGCGCGCCACCGGCCTCTCCCGCTCCGCGTACCTGATGTCCAAGGTCATCGTCCTCGGCCTGATCACGGCCTTCCAGGGCGTCATCATCTGCGGCATCGGCTTCTCCACCCGGGCGCTCCCCGAGGAGGGCCTCTTCATGCCGCCGGCCGTCGAGCTGTGCGTCCAGGTCATCGCCCTGGGCCTCACCTCGATGATGTTCGGCCTGGTCATCTCCGCGCTCGTGAAGACCGCCGAGAAGACCATGCCGCTCCTGGTGATGTTCGCGATCGTCCAGGTCGTCTTCACCGGCATCCTGTTCCAGGTGTACGGCTCGCCCGGCCTGGAGCAGTTCGCCTGGCTGATGCCGTCGCGCTGGGGCATCGCCGGCGCCGGCACCACCCTCGACCTGGCCCGGCTCATGCCGCCGTGGGACCCGAAGAACCCCACGGACACCGACCCCCTGTGGGAGCACACGGCCGGTCAGTGGGGCATGGACCTCGGCGTCCAGCTCCTGATGGCGGCCGTCTGCTGCGTCGTGGTGGCGCGGCTGCTGCGCCGCCACGAGCCCGAGGTCATGCGCAAGTGACCGGCTGACCACACGCCACGAGGGCGGCACTCCACGAGGGGTGCCGCCCTTCGGCGTACCGGCGCGCGATCAGTACGCGCTGTTGACGTTGTCCATCGAGCCGTAGCGGTCGGCGGCGTAGTTGCAGGCCGCGACGATGTTGGCGACCGGGTCGTACAGGTCGAACTTGGTGCCCTTGACGTGGTACCGCTCGAAGGTCGGCTGGATGACCTGGAGCAGACCCTTCGAGGGGATGCCGTTGATGGCGTTGATGTCCCAGTTGTTGATGGCGCGGGGGTTGCCGCTGGACTCCCGGATGATGTTGCGGTGAATGCCCGAGTAGGTGCCCGGGATGTCGTGCTTGTCCATGATGAACAGCGCCTCGCGGATCCAGCCGTCGAGGTTGTTCGCGAAGACCGGGGTGCGGGTGACGGAGCGGTTGGCGGCGGCCTTCTCGGCGGCGCGCTTCGCCGCGGCGGCCTTCGCCTTGGCGGCGGCCTTCGCCTTCGCGGCGGCCTGGGCCTGGGCGACGGACTTGGCCTTCGCGGCCTTGGCCGCGGCGGCGGCCTTCGCCTGCGCGGCGAGGTTCGCCTTCGCCTTGGCCTCCTGCTGAGCCTTCAGACCGAGGGTGGTCTGCTGCTCGTTGAGGCTGGCGGCCAGGGCCTTGGCCTGGGTGCTGTTTGCGTCGTAGGACCACGCGACCTTCTGAGTACCGGTGGAGAGAGCCTGGGGCTCGGTCTCGGTGGAACCGTTACCGGGCACCAGGGAGAGCGTGAGAGCCGCGGCGCCCAGAGCGGCGACGCCGGCGATCGTGGCCTTGTGGGTCTTCTTCAGACCACGACGACTGTGGCCAGGGGTGTTCGCAGACATGCAGGACTACCTCTTCGAATCGCTGGGGGTCGCTCCGGCCGGGGGCGGCACACGCCTCACTCGGCGGCGACGGATGCAATTCTTAGCGCCCGCAAAATGCGCTGGCAAAGGCGTGACGTACGAAGCCGGATAGTGGACCGGGGGGTCGGAGGTGCCCTGCGAGACGTCCCCTGTGCCCGTTTTTCTCCGCCCTTATCCGGCCTTAATGACTCCACTAAGGGGCTTCGTAAGTGACGTGGGTCCTATGCGGCGCCTCACACGGGGGGCAGCCCGAAGTCACCGCGCGTTGCGACAGCAATGCACATGGTGAGCCGTCTCCTCCGGAAGGAGGAGGGAGCCGCCCCCGAACTCGTGCCACGGGCAGAGCGGCCCCTCACCACCACGGCGGAGACGGGCCGGCACCACGGTGAAGGAAGGGCGGCACCACGGTGAAGGAGGGTCGGTGGCATGGCGGAGAAGGGACGGGGGCACTCCGACCTAGGTCCCTGGACCGGTCCCGGCCTCGTCCCCGGACGGATACGGACGGTCACACCCCGCCGGTACGGTGAACACATGAGTCATCGACCCAGCTCCGGCCTCGCCGCCGTGAGCACCGCGCTCCTGGCGATGAGCCGCCACCTGGAGGTCCGCGACGTCCTCAAGACGATCGTGGCCTCGGCCCGCGAGCTCCTCGACGCCGAGTACGCGGCCCTGGGCGTCCCCGACGACCACGGCGGCTTCGCCCAGTTCGTGGTCGACGGCGTCAGCGACGAGCAGTGGCGGGCGATCGGCCCGCTGCCCCGCCAGCACGGCATCCTCGCCTCGATGCTCCACAAGGCCGAGCCCGAGCGGCTCGCCGACGTCCGCAGGGACCCCCGCTTCGAGGGCTGGCCCGAGGCCCACCCGGAGATGTCCGACTTCATCGGCCTGCCCGTGAGGGACGGCGACGAGATCCTCGGCGCCCTCTTCCTCGCGAACAAGCGCTGCCCCAAGGAGGACGGCCGCTGCGGCTTCACCGCCGACGACGAGGCCCTGCTCTCGATCCTCGCCCAGCACGCCGCCATCGCCCTCACCAACGCGCGCCTGTACGAGCGCAGCCGCGAGCTCACCATCGCCGAGGAGCGCTCCCGCCTCGCCCACGAGCTGCACGACGCCGTCAGCCAGAAGCTGTTCTCGCTCCGGCTCACCGCCCAGGCCGCCGCCGCCCTCGTCGACCGCGACCCGGCCCGTGCCAAGGGCGAGCTCCAGCAGGTCGCCGCGCTCGCCGCCGAGGCCGCCGACGAGCTGCGCGCCGCCGTCGTCGAGCTGCGCCCCGCCGCCCTCGACGAGGACGGCCTCGTTCACACCCTCCGCACCCAGATCCAGGTCCTGGACCGTGCCCACTCCGCCCGGGTCACCTTCGAGAGCCCGGGCACCCGCGCCCTGCCGGCCGCCCAGGAGGAGGCCGTCCTCCGCGTCGCCCAGGAGGCCCTGCACAACGCCCTGCGGCACGCGGACGCGGAGCTTGTCCAGGTCTCCCTCACCCGCAGCGGCCGGGGCGCCCGGCTCACCGTCGCCGACGACGGCAAGGGCTTCGACCCGCGTACGGTCCGCAGCGCCGGACGCCACCTCGGCCTGGTCTCCATGCGGGACCGGGCGGGCGGCGTCGGCGGACGGCTCACCGTGACCTCGGCCCCGGGCGAGGGCACCACGATCGAGATGGAGGTTCCCGGTGGCTGACAAGCCGATCCGCGTCCTGCTGGTCGACGACCACCAGGTCGTCCGCCGAGGCCTGCGCACCTTCCTGGAGGTGCAGGACGACATAGAGGTCGTGGGGGAGGCCTCCGACGGCGCCGAGGGCGTCGCCCGTGCCGAGGAGCTCCGCCCCGACGTGGTCCTCATGGACGTGAAGATGCCCGGTACGGACGGGATCGAGGCCCTGAAGCGGCTCCGCGAGCTCACCAACCCCGCCAGGGTCCTGATCGTCACCAGCTTCACCGAGCGGCGCACGGTCGTCCCCGCGCTCCGCGCCGGCGCCTCCGGGTACGTCTACAAGGACATCGACCCCGACGCCCTGGCCGGCGCGATCCGCTCCGTCCACGCCGGGCACGTCCTGCTCCAGCCCGAGGTCGCCGGCGCGCTCCTCTCCCAGGAGGACTCCCACGGTGGTACGGGCCGGGGGCCGTCCCTCACGGACCGGGAGCGCGAGGTCCTCGGCCTGATCGCGGACGGGCGCTCCAACCGCGAGATCGCCCGCGCCCTGGTCCTCTCCGAGAAGACGGTCAAGACGCACGTCTCGAACATCCTGATGAAGCTCGACCTCGCGGACCGCACCCAGGCGGCCCTCTGGGCGGTCCGCCACGGCCTCACCCGCTGACGCGCCCCCGCCGCGCGCCGGGCGCACGACCGTTCACCCCTTCATACCGTCGTGTGTACGTCCCCCGTTCGGCGCAACCTCCCGGGAGGCGGGGCGTTCTCCATGGCGTGCTGCGGCGGACCGGCCGCAGCGACGACCAGGAGGAATCACCAAGTGAACAAGTTCAAGAAGGCCGCCGCCCTCACCATGGTCGCCGGGGGCATCGTCGCCGCCGGCGCGGGTGTCGCCTCCGCCGACGCGGGGGCCGAGGGCGCGGCCGTCCAGTCCCCGGGCGTCGCCTCCGGCAACCTGGTGCAGGTCCCGGTCCACGTTCCCGTGAACGTCTCCGGCAACACGGTCAACGTGATCGGCCTGCTGAACCCGGCCTTCGGCAACGGCGCCGTCAACGCCTGACCCGCCCCGAAAGCCCCGGCCCCGGACGATCCCCCCGGCGGCCGGGGCTTTCCCCGTTCCCCGCGACGGGCACGACGGGACGGCCGCAACCGCGACGGGCACGACAGAGGCGCAGGGCCCCTCAGAACCCCCGGTCCCGCTCCCGTTCCTCCACGTACGCGTTGTACGCGGCGACCTGCGCCCGCCGGGCCACCCGCTCCACCGGCCGCAGCGCCTCCCCCCGCGCCACCATCTCCGACGCGCTCACCGCGCCCCCGTGGCCGTGGTCGTACGCCAGGTCCACGAGCAGCCCGATCCGCTGGGCCAGCTCCAGGACCCGCACCGCGCGCGGCGGATAGCCCGGGGCCAGGACCTCGCGCCCCACCTCCGACCGCGCCCGGTACGCCTCCCGCGCCGCGTCCGCCGCCGGGCCCGAGGCCGCCACGTCGAGCCGGGTCAGCACCGTCGTCGCGTCCCGCAGCGCCTCCGCCAGCTCCCGCTCAGCCTCGCCGAGCGACGGCACGTCCGCCGGCGGCGCCTCCCGCACCGCGAGGCAGTGCCACACCACCGCCACGTGCACGTCCCCCGCGGGACCCGCCTCCGAGACCTCCGGCACGAGGCCGTACGGCGCACCGAAGCCCACCACCGCCTCCTCCGCCTCCAACGCGCGCGCGTTGAAGTCCGGCGGCCCGCTCAGCCCCAGCGGATGGCCCGGCGCCGGCAGCGCCACCCGCCACCCGGTCACCCCGAGCCGCCGCAGCCGCCCCAGGGCCAGCGTCAGCCCCACCGGACCCGCCTCACCCGGCAGCCCCTCCACGCGGTGCACCGCGTCCTCCCCGACAATGGCAAGGGCCGCCTCGTCCGGCGACACCGTCCCGGCCAGCAGGGCATTGCCCCAGGCGGCCAGACGTCCTGAGCGTGGTTCCGAAAGCATCCCCCCAGACTAAGGACTCGGGGGAAACCGCAGGGCCTGTCCGGCCCGCTCCGGCGATAACGTAGGTTTTCCCCTGGACGCCGCGCCCGCCGGCGCAAGGCGACGACACTCGACCGCAAGGGGAGACAACGCGCTCATGAGCGATGTACTGGAGCTGGTGGACGTATCCGTGGTCCGCGACGGACGGGCTCTGGTGGACGACGTCTCCTGGTCGGTCAAGGAGGGCGAACGCTGGGTGATCCTCGGCCCCAACGGCGCCGGCAAGACCACCCTCCTGAACGTCGCCTCCAGCTACCTCTTCCCCACCAAGGGCACCGCCCGCATCCTGGGCGAGCGGCTCGGCGGCGTCGGCACCGACGTCTTCGAACTCCGCCCCCGCATCGGCATGGCCGGCATCGCCATGGCGGACAAGCTCCCCAAGCGCCAGACCGTCCTGCAGACCGTCCTCACCGCCGCGTACGGCATGACCGCCACCTGGAACGAGGACTACGACCCGGTCGACGAGGACCGCGCCAAGGCCTTCCTCGACCGCCTCGGCATGAACGACTACCTGGACCGCAGGTTCGGCACCCTCTCCGAGGGCGAGCGCAAGCGCACCCTGATCGCCCGCGCGATGATGACCGACCCCGAGCTCCTCCTCCTCGACGAGCCCGCCGCCGGCCTCGACCTCGGCGGCCGCGAGGACCTGGTCCGCCGCCTCGGCCGCCTCGCCCGCGACCCGTACGCCCCCTCCATGATCATGGTCACCCACCACGTCGAGGAGATCGCCCCCGGCTTCACCCACGTCCTGATGATCCGTCAGGGCAAGGTGCTCGCCGCCGGACCCGTCGAGACCGAGCTCACCTCCCGCAACCTCTCCCTCTGCTTCGGCCTCCCGCTCATCGTCGAGCGCCTTGAGGACCGTTGGACCGCCCGCGGCCTGCCGCTGAAGTGACCGGCCGGGCGCCGTGACCGCACAGCACCGCGCCCTGTCCCGGAACACCCCGCCGCCCTACCATGGGCGTGTGGACATCGACGCGTGGGTGTGGTGGCTGATCGTCGCGGTGGGGCTCGGCATTCCCCTGGTCCTCACCGCGATGCCGGAGTTCGGCATGTTCTCCGTGGGGGCGGTCGCGGGAGCGGTCACCGCCGCCCTCGGCTTCGGCATCGTTCCCCAAGTACTCGTCTTCGTCGCCGTCTCCGTGGCGCTCATCGCGGTGGTGCGCCCCCTCGCCGCCCGCCACCGAGGCGACGGACCCGGCCTTTCCAGCGGGGTCGACGCCCTGAAGGGGCGTCAGGCCGTCGTCCTGGAAAGGATCGACGGCGCCGGCGGGGGCCGCATCAAACTCGCAGGAGAGGTCTGGTCCGCCCGCGCGCTCGACGCCGGACTGACCTTCGAACCGGGCGAACAGGTCGACGTCGTCGAGATCGACGGCGCTACCGCCGTGGTCATGTGACCGAACCTCGCCCATGACGTTCCGGCGTCTGCGAGACTCGATCATCGAAAGCAAACCGGCAGTCAACCGGCAGCGAAGGGCACGGGGAACACGATGTCAGCAGTCATCATCGTCCTGATCATTCTGGTGGTGCTCGTCTTCATCGCCCTGATCAAGACGATCCAGGTCATCCCGCAGGCGAGTGCGGCGATCGTGGAGCGCTTCGGCCGCTACACCCGCACCCTCAACGCCGGACTGAACATCGTCGTCCCGTTCATCGACTCGATCCGCAACCGGATCGACCTGCGCGAACAGGTCGTCCCCTTCCCGCCGCAGCCGGTGATCACCCAGGACAACCTGGTCGTGAACATCGACACGGTCATCTACTACCAGGTCACCGACGCCCGGGCCGCCACCTACGAGGTCGCCAGCTACATCCAGGCCATCGAGCAGCTCACCGTCACCACCCTCCGCAACATCATCGGCGGCATGGACCTGGAGCGGACCCTCACCTCCCGCGAGGAGATCAACGCGGCCCTGCGCGGCGTCCTCGACGAGGCCACCGGCAAGTGGGGCATCCGCGTCAACCGCGTCGAGCTCAAGGCGATCGAGCCCCCGACCTCCATCCAGGACTCGATGGAGAAGCAGATGCGCGCCGAGCGCGACAAGCGCGCCGCCATCCTCACCGCCGAGGGCACCCGCCAGTCCGCGATCCTCACCGCCGAGGGCGAGAAGCAGTCGCAGATCCTCCGCGCCGAGGGCGAGGCCAAGGCCGCCGCGCTGCGCGCCGAGGGCGAGGCCCAGGCCGTCCGCACGGTCTTCGAGGCCATCCACGCCGGCGACCCCGACCAGAAGCTCCTCTCCTACCAGTACCTCCAGATGCTCCCGAAGATCGCCGAGGGCGACGCCAACAAGCTCTGGATCGTGCCCAGCGAGATCGGCGACGCCCTCAAGGGCCTCTCCGGCGCCTTCGGCAACATCGGCTCCGGCACCCCGGGCTTCAACACCAAGACGGGCGCGCCCGAAAGGCGAGACGAACCGTCGGTTGACTGACACGTACACGTAATTCTCGTGCATGATCGGTGCGAGCCCCTCGACTCCGACGACCTCGGAGCGGGGAGGCGACTCACCGACCCCGTAAGGAGATGGCGTTGTCCATCTGGGAAGCCCTGGCGGTCTTCGCCGCCGGCATCGGCGCCGGCACCATCAACACGATCGTGGGATCGGGAACGCTGATCACGTTCCCGGTCCTCCTCGCGACCGGACTGCCACCGATCACCGCCAACGTCTCCAACGCCCTCGGCCTCGTCCCCGGCTCCGTCAGCGGCGCCATCGGCTACCGCCGCGAACTCAAGGGCCAGAAGAAGCGCGTCCTCCGCCTCGGCGCCGCCGCCCTCGTCGGCGGCCTCGTCGGCGCCGTCCTGCTCCTCGCCCTGCCGTCCGACGCCTTCGACGCGATCGTCCCCGTCCTCATCGGACTCGCCCTCGTCCTGGTCCTCCTCCAGCCCCGCATCGCGGCGGCCGTGAAGCGCCGGCGCGAACAGACCGGTTCCGAGGCGCACCCCGACGGCGGACCCGCCCTCCTCGTCGGCCTCCTCCTCGCCAGCATGTACGGCGGGTACTTCGGCGCCGCCCAGGGCGTCCTCTACCTCTCCCTCATGGGCCTGCTGCTCCACGACGACCTCCAGCGCGTCAACGCCGTCAAGAACATCCTCGGAGCCCTCGTCAACGGCGTCGCCGCCGTCTTCTTCCTCTTCGTCGCGGAGTTCGACTGGACGGCCGTCCTGCTCATCGCCGTCGGCTCCACGATCGGCGGCCAGCTCGGCGCCAAGGTCGGACGCCGGCTCTCGCCCACCGTCCTGCGCGGAGTGATCATCACCGTCGGCGTCGTCGCCATCCTCCAACTGACCCTCAAGTGACGCGGAAGGGCCCGCCTCCCCACGGGGAGACGGGCCCTCGCATAAGGATCGAATCCACGGGTACGCGGACTACGCGGCCGAGTTCGCCAGCCACTCCGGCAGCGCGGACCGCTCGCTCGCCCGCAGCGCGAGCAGCATCGCGTCCGCCGGGGTCGGCTCGAACGGCTGGTGCAGCAGCGGCATCCCCGCCTGCTCCGGCGTCCGGTCGGCCTTGCGGTGGTTGTCCTCGGCACAGGACGCCACCGTGTTCAGCCAGGTGTCCCTGCCCCCCTGTGCCCGCGGCACGACGTGGTCGACCGTCGTCGCCCGTCTCCCGCAGTACGCGCACCGGTGCTGGTCCCGGACCAGCACCCCCCGTCTCGACCACGGCGCCTGTCTTCGGAAGGGCACCCGGACGTACCGGCAGAGTCTGATCACCCGGGGCACCGGCAGATCGACGGCGGCACCGCGCACCCGCAGCTCGGGGTGGGCCTGCTCGACGACGGCCTTGGCCTGCAGCACGAGCACCACCGCACGGTTCAGAGTGACCGTCGAAAGCGGCTCGAAGCTCGCGTTGAGTACCAGCGTGTCCCGCATGTTGCCCACCTCCCGTATGCCGGCCCACCCCCTGGCGGGCTTGGATCAACGATGGCCGGGCCGGCCGGGTCGGACAACGCAATTTCTCGCGAAACAAAAGGTGCCCGCTTCTGATCTCTCCAAGACCAGAAGCGGGCAAACAACAAACGAACGATCAGCCTGCCGCGGGAGCCGCGTACTCACCGACCAACTGCGCACGGCCCAGCGTGTGGAACCGCAGGTTGAACCCGACCGCCGCCGGCGAGGCGTCGGAATCCGGACCGAGCTTCTCGCTGTCCACCGCGTACACCGTGAAGACGTAGCGGTGCGCCGGATCCCCGGCCGGGGGAGCCGCGCCGCCGAACTCCTTCGCGCCGTAGTCGTTCCGAGCCTGCACGGCACCGGCCGGCAGCCCCTCGAACGCACCCGACCCGGCACCGGCCGGCAGCTCCGTCACCGACGCCGGGATGTCGAACACCACCCAGTGCCAGAACCCGCTGCCCGTCGGGGCGTCGGGGTCGAAGCAGGTGACGGCGAAGCTCTTGGTCCCCGCCGGGAAACCCTCCCAGCGGAGCTGCGGCGAGGTGTTCCCCTCCGCGTGCACCTGAGCGTCCTTCAGGACCCCGCCCGGCGCGATGTCGTCGCTCACCACGGTGAACGCCGCCACCGGCGGATGGAAGTCGTGGGGGAGCGGCGCCCTCTTGCCCTCGGACACGTAGAAACCCTCCGTATCGCCCGTCGCCGCCCCGGCGGCCTTGCGGTCCCGAGCCTAGAGCCAGTTGCGACGGCCGCCGACCTCGGCGAGCCACTGGTTCAGGTAAGCCGCCCAATCGGTGGTGTGGAAGTCGTGCAGCCCCACCTTGAAGGCGCGGAAGGAGTCGCTGCCCTCGGTGAACAGGCCCGGCTTCTTGTCCATCTCCAGGACGACGTCCATCTCGCGGTCGTCGGCGACGAAGCTGACCTCGACCTGGTTCAGACCGCGGTACTGCTGCGGCGCGAAGAACTCGATCTCCTGGTAGAAGGGCAGCTTCTGCCGCGTCCCCCGGATGTGCCCACGCTCCATGTCCGCGCTCTTGAAGCGGAAGCCCAGCTGGAGGAAGGCGTCCAGGATCGCCTGCTGCGCCGGCAGCGGGTGCACGTTGACCGGGTCCAGGTCACCGGAGTCCACGGCGCGCGCGATCTCCAGCTCCGTGGTCACGCCGATGTGCATGCCGCGCAGCTGCTGCCCGGACACGGCGGTGATCGGCGTCTCCCACGGGATCTCCAGACCGAACGGCACCACGTGCACCGCGCCGGCCTGCACCTGGAAGGCCCCGCCGAGGCGCACCTTCACGAACTCGATGTCCTGCTTGTGCTCCTGGTCGCCGCCCTCGACCTCGACGCGCGCCTGGAGCCCGACGGACAGCCCCTCGATCTGCTGGTCGACGCTTCCGCCCTGGATCCGGACCTCGCCCTGGACGACCCCGCCCGGGACCACGTTCTCCTCGGTGAGCACCGTCTCCACGCTGGCCCCGCCGGCACCCAGGCTCGCGAGCAGCTTCTTGAATCCCATGGCTTTCACTCCTTCTAGTCCTGACCCCTTACATACGCGCGAAGACGGTAACCGGTTCCGCGCCGGTCCCCCACTACGCTCGGACGCCATGAACGAGACCCCCGACCGTACGCCGCTCCCGAGGTCCTTCTTCGACCGTCCCGTCCTGGAGGTGGCCCCGGACCTCCTCGGGCGCACCCTCGTCCGCACCACGGAGGAAGGACGCGTCGAGCTGCGCCTCACGGAGGTGGAGGCGTACGCCGGCGCGATCGACCCGGGCTCGCACGCCTTCCGGGGGCGGACGGCACGCAACGCCGTCATGTTCGGCCCGCCCGGACACGCGTACGTGTACTTCACCTACGGCATATGGCACTGCCTGAACCTGGTGTGCGGCCCCGTGGGCAGCGCGAGCGGGGTCCTGCTGCGCGCGGGCGAGATCGTAAGCGGCGCCGAGCAGGCCCGCCCCCGCCGCCGCTCGGCCCGCAAGGACGACGAGCTGGCCAAGGGCCCGGCCCGCCTGGCCACCGCCCTCGACGTCGCGCTCTCCCTGAACGGCGAGGACGCCTGCGCCGACCCGGACGCCCCGCTCGCCGTCCTCACCGGCACCCCGCCGGCCCCGGACCTCGTCCGCAGCGGCCCCCGCACGGGCGTCGGCGGCGAGGGCGCCCCGCACCCCTGGCGCTTCTGGATCGACGGGGACCCGACGGTGAGCCCGTACCGCCCCCACACCCCGCGCAAGAGGCGCCTTGACTCGGGCCGACGAAGTGCGTAATGTAGCCCGAGCCGCTGGATCAGGGCCTGCTTGTTCAAGCACCCCCGTAGGCGGCCATCCACTACTCAAGAAGATCTCCCCCGGCGGGGGCGTATTGCGGCATGCCGTAATGCGTTTCGAATGACTCGATTATGAGTCACCGGGGAAATCCGCTAAAGTAGTGACCACGCCGGAAGGGCCCAGAGCGAAAGCGAATGGGACCGGAAAGCACCGGGGAAATCGGATCGGAAAGATCTGATAGAGTCGGAAACGCAAGACCGAAGGGAAAAGCCCGGAG